>NZ_JBEZDY010000010.1:0-319920 GCF_040648555.1 Actinoplanes sp. NPDC049118 | reverse complement strand
AACCTCACCCAGTCCCAGATCGCCGACCAGATCGGCATCTCCCAGATGCACGTCAGCCGCCTGCTCACCAAGGCACTGACCAAGCTGCGCACCCAGCTCGACCCGGCGCTGTAGGCGTACTCAGCCCGCGGCGGGCTTCGAGCGCGCCGCGGGCCGGGCGGCGGCCTTCGAGCGCTTCGCGGGCCGGGCGGCCGGCTTCGAGCGCGCCGCGGGGGCGGCCGGTGCGGGCCCGCCGGTCACCGGCCGGTCACCGGCCGCGAGCCGTACCCAGATCGCGAAGGTCGCGGCGACCGCGGCCGCGATGGCCGCGATGCCGGCGACGAACGCGAACCGGCCCGAGACGAGGTCGGGCATCGCGCGCTCGGACAGGACGACGGCCGCGATGCCCAGCAGGCCGGCCACGGCGCTGAGCGCGCCCACGCTCCCGAAGATCAGCATGGCCACCCGGTTCGGGCGGGCGGTGACACCGGTGATCCGGGAGCGGTAGACCCGGACCAGGGCCGACGCGCCCGCGCCCCAGGCCAGGACGACCAGCAGGGCGGCGACGGTGTCGCTCGGCCGGTGCCACTCGGCCCAGACGGTGGCGACCGCGATGATCGTGACGTAGGCTGCGCCGATCAGCGCCACGGTGCCGCGGATCGCGAACGGCAGGACGAGGATCAGGGCGAACGCCACCGACGCGGCCGCTGTGGTGTGGCCGCTGGGGAACGAGTTCGGCGCCGGGAAGTCGTCCAGGTTCGGCCGCGGCAGGTGGGTCTTGAATAGCCGGGTGCTGGCGTTGGCCCCGATCACCAGCAGGCCCGCGGCGACCGCCAGGTCGGTCCGGCGGCGGAAGAAGCCGATCGCCGCGGCGGCCACGCAGACCAGCACGAGGCTGGCGAGCGTGGTGCCGTTCAGGGCCCGGTTGAGCACCTCGACGACCCGCGGATGGCTGACGTCGGCCCCGCGCATCATCAGCGTGTCCACGACCTGCCCGAGCGGGGTCCGCACACAGGCGACATAGACGCCGGCGACGCCCGCGGCGGCCAGCAGTGCGACGAACGCGTGCCCCACCGCGTGCCAGAAGCCGCGGCCGCCACCGCGGTCCGCGGGCTCTCCGGTCTTCGCGGGGCGCCGAGCCAGGGCCGTCATCGGTGGAGTCCTCCTGAACGTCGCGGGTGCGCGGTTCCGCATTGCCCAGTCGGCACGCGTCTCAAGCGTTCGTGCGGCGGGATCATAGTCCCCTTTAGTGGCGATCAGCCCCATCGGCCACAGGCCCGCCCCGCGGCAACTGCGATGCACCCGCCGTCTCCCTGCCCCGCAACAGCGCGGCGAGACCTTCATTGGGACGCCGCGCGACGAGGCCGGCCGAGATGGATGGGGATCCGGATGCTGCTCACCACCCGCCGAGTTTTCTCCGCGCTGCTGTTGCCGGCCGGGCTCGTTGCAGGACTGGTCGTAGCGCCCGCGGCGGCCAGCGCCGCCGGGGTGTCCGCCACCGTTCAGGTCGCCGACACGCTCAAGGTGCGCTCGGCGCCCTCGCAGACCGCGAAGATCGTCGGATCGGTGCGCAGGAACCAGAAGGTGACCGTCTCCTGCGTCATCACCGGTCAGCTGGTCCGCGGCACGGTGCGCACCACGACCGCGTGGGACCAGATCGGCGCCGGGCGCTACATCTCGCACGCCTACGTGAAGACCTCGGGCAAGATCCCGCGCTGCGCGTCGAAGCCGCCGGCGCCCGCTCCCGCCGCTCCCGCCGCGGCCGCTCCCGCCGCCGCCCGGTACGTCGTCGGCACCGTCAAGAGCGCCGACGGCAAGGTCAACCTGCGCGCCGGCGCCTCGACCAAGACGGCCGTCGCCGGGACGCTCGCCAGCGGCACGAAGGTCGACCTGGCCTGCTCGGTCACCGGCGACCTCGTCAAGGGCACCGTCCGTTCCACCAACCGGTGGGACCGCACCCGGGCCGGCAGCTACATCTCGAACGCCTACATCTACTCGGGCAAGCTGCCGGTGTGCGCGGCCAAGACCACGCCGGCCCCCGCGCCGAAGCTGACCCCGGAGCAGTTCATCAAGGCGGCGGTGCCCGGCGCGCAGGCCGGCTGGCGCGAGTACGGCGTTCCGGCGTCGGTCACCATCGCCCAGGCCATCCTCGAGTCCGGCTGGGGCCGCAGCAGCCTGTCGGCGGAGAGCAAGAACTACTTCGGCATCAAGTGCCAGAACGGCAAGTACGGCAAGCTCGCCAACGGCTGCCGCACCGTACGCACCCAGGAGTGCACCAAGGCCGGCAAGTGCTTCGAGACGTCGGCGGCGTTCCGGACCTACGCCAGCCAGGCGCACTCGTTCCGGGACCACGGCAGCTTCCTGAAGGTCAACAGCCGCTACGCCGGCGCCTTCGCCTACACCAAGGACGCCAACAAGTTCATCTGGAAGGTGTGGAAGGCCGGGTACGCGACCGACCCGAACTACTACACGAAGATCACCGGCGTGATGAAGACCCACGACCTCTACAAGTACGACACCTGGAAGTGAATCGCCACCACCATCCCCGCCGGCGGAACCTCGCCGGCGGGGATGGTGGTCTCCGGCGTCGATCAGAGCGACCGCTGCGGTAGCAGCGCCGCTATGCAGGCCAGGAGCTGAGCGGGCAGGAACGGCTTGAGCAGCGTCGCGTTCGCGCCGACCTCGGCAACCCGCTCGTCGCCCGGCAGGATGGAACCGCTGGCCAGCACCACCGGGATGTGCCTGAGCCCGGCGTCGGCCCGGATCGCCCGGCACAGGTCGAGCCCGTTCATCCGGGGCATGTCCACGTCGGTCACGACCACGTCGGGCAGGTGCGCGCGGACCGCCTCGAGGGCGGCGGCGCCGTCGCCTGCGGTGATCACCCGGTGCCCGGCGCGTTCAAGGGCGCGCTGGAGCACGAAACGGATGTCTTCGTGGTCCTCGGCGACGACGATCATGGAGGCCTCGGCTCTCGTTCTGCCGGGGATCCGGCCGGAAGGGCTGTCCCAGAGATACCGAACGAGTCCGCCGGGGGACACGGGACGTCCTCCTTGCCGGGCTGCGAGACGGTGACCGAGCCGCCGCCCGGGGAGCGCGGCACCGGCAAGGCGGCGTTAATCACGAGGCGGATCCCGGCGGAACTGCCTATTGTTGACGCGCCATGTCTGTAACGCCCCTGAGCCAGGACCTCGCCGAGCTTCGCCGCCGCATGTCCGACCTGCTACCCCGCGACGAGCGCCGGCTACAGCGCCGCCTCGAGGGCACCCGCCGGATCCGTGACGAGCTCGCGCGCGCCGCCGTGCTCACCGAGATCGCCGCGGAGGTCGCGCAGGCCGAGCAGCGCCGCGACGCGCGGCTCGCCGCCGTCCCGCCGATCACCTACCCCGACGAGCTGCCGGTCAGCCGGCGCCGCGACGACATCATGGCCGCCATCCGGGACCACCAGGTCGTGGTGATCGCCGGCGAGACCGGCTCGGGCAAGACCACCCAGCTGCCGAAGATCTGCCTGGAGCTGGGCCGGGGCGTCCGCGGCCAGATCGGGCACACGCAGCCGCGCCGGATCGCGGCCCGCACGGTCGCCGAGCGCATCGCCGAGGAGCTCGGCACCCCGCTGGGCTCGACGGTCGGCTACAAGGTCCGCTTCACCGACCAGGTCACCGACGAGACCATGGTCAAGGTGATGACCGACGGCATCCTGCTCGCCGAGATCCAGAACGACCGGATGCTGCGCCGCTACGACACGCTGATCATCGACGAGGCGCACGAGCGCAGCCTCAACATCGACTTCATCCTCGGCTACCTGGCCCAGCTGCTGCCGAAGCGCCCCGACCTCAAGCTGATCATCACGTCGGCGACGATCGAGACCGGGCGTTTCGCCGAGCATTTCGCGGGCCCGGCCGGTGCGGCGCCGGTCATCGAGGTGTCCGGGCGGACCTATCCGGTCGAGGTGCGCTACCGGCCGCTGGCCCGGTTCGCCGGCGAGGAGGACGAGGAGCTCCGCGAGGAGCCGATCGACCAGGTGGACGGGATCGCCGCCGCCGTCGACGAGCTCGGCGCCGAGAGCAGCGGCGACATCCTGGTCTTCCTCAGCGGCGAGCGGGAGATCCGCGACGCCGCGGACGCGCTCAACCGCCGCGACCTGAAGAACACCGAGATCGTCCCGCTCTACGGCCGGCTCTCCGCGGCCGAGCAGCACAAGGTCTTCCAGGCGCACACCGGCCGCCGGGTGGTGCTCGCCACCAACGTCGCCGAGACGTCGCTGACCGTGCCGGGCATCCGCTACGTGATCGACCCCGGCACCGCGCGGATCTCGCGTTACAGCAGCCGGCTCAAGGTGCAGCGGTTGCCGATCGAGGCGGTCTCGCAGGCCAGCGCCAACCAGCGCAAGGGCCGCTGCGGGCGCACGTCGGACGGCATCTGCATCCGGCTGTACACCGAGGAGGACTTCGAGGCGCGGCCGGCGTTCACCGAGCCGGAGATCCTGCGGACCAACCTGGCCAGCGTCATCCTCCAGATGACCAGCCTGGGGCTCGGCGACCTCGCCGCGTTCCCGTTCATCGACCCGCCGGACAAGCGCAACGTCACCGACGGCGTGAAGCTGCTGGAGGAGCTCGGCGCCCTCGAGCAGCGCAAGCTCACCCCGATGGGCCGCCAGCTGGCCCAGTTGCCGGTCGACCCGCGGCTGGCCCGGATGGTCATCGAGGCGGACCGGCAGGACTGCCTCGCCGAGGTCATGGTCATCACCGCGGCGCTGTCCATCCAGGATCCCCGGGAGCGGCCGGCCGACCGGCAGCAGCAGGCCGACGAGAAGCACGGCCGGTTCGCCGACAAGGAATCCGACTTCTTCAGCTACCTCAACCTGTGGCGCTACCTGCGGGAGAAGCAGCGCGAGCTGTCCGGCAACCAGTTCCGCCGGCTGTGCCGCGCCGAGTTCCTCAACTACCTGCGGGTCCGCGAGTGGCAGGACATCTACTCGCAGCTGCGGCAGGTCGCCCGTACGCTCGGGCTCACACTCACCGAGCGTGACGAGCTCGCCGGGGGCCAGGCCGTGCACACGGCCCTGCTCGCGGGCCTGCTCTCGCACATCGGACTGAAGGACACGGACAAGCGCGAGTATCTCGGCGCCCGCGGCGCCAAGTTCGCGATCTTCCCCGGCTCGGCGCTGTTCAAGAAGCAGCCGCGCTGGGTGATGTCGGCCGAGTTGGTCGAGACGTCGCGGCTCTGGGGCCGGGTGAACGCGCGCATCGAGCCCGAGTGGGCCGAGAAGCTCGCTCCGCACCTGGTCAAGCGCAGCTACAGCGAGCCGCACTGGGAGAAGAACCAGGGCGCCGTGATGGCGTACGAGAAGGTGACCCTCTACGGGCTGCCGATCGTGCCCCGGCGCAAGGTCGGCTACGGCCGGGTCGACCCGGCGATGTGCCGCGAGTTGTTCATCCGGCACGCGCTCGTCGAGGGCGACTGGGAGACCCACCACCCGTTCTTCGCCGAGAACGCCAAGCTGCTGGCCCGCATCGAGGAGATCGAGAACCGGGCCCGGCGCCGGGACATCGCGGTCGACGACGAGACCGTGTACGCCCTGTACGACGCCCGCATCCCCGCCGACGTCGTCTCCGCCCGGCACTTCGACGCGTGGTGGAAGAAAGCCCGCCATGCCGACCCCGGCCTGCTCACCTTCACCCGCGAGCTGCTGGTCAACGCCGGCCGCGACGCCGTCGACCCGGGCGCGTACCCGGACGCCTGGCTGGCCGGCGGCGTCCGGCTGCCGCTGAGCTACCAGTTCGAGCCCGGCGCGGCCGCCGACGGCGTGACCGTCCGGGTGCCGCTGGCGCTGCTCAACAAGCTCGACGCCGAGGACTTCGGCTGGTCGGTGCCGGGCCTGCGCAAGGAGGTCGTGGTCGCGCTGATCCGCGCGCTGCCCAAGCACCTGCGCACCAGCTTCGTGCCCGTGCCGGACTGGGCCGAGGCCGTACTGAGCCGGGTGCCCGCCCGCCGGGGCTCGCTGCCCGACGCGGTCGGCGGCGAGCTGCGCCGGCTCACCGGCACGGTCGTGCCCCGCGACGCCTGGCGCCCGGACCAGGTGCCCGACCACCTCAAGATGAACTTCCGGGTGGTGAACGAGGACGGCGCGACGGTCGGCCAGGGCCGCGACCTGGACGTGCTGCGCGCGAGCCTCGCGCCCAAGGTGCGGGCGACCATCTCGGCCGCCGCCGGCGACATCGAGCGCCGCGGCATCACGACAAACGACTTCGGCACCCTGTCCCGCTCGGTCGCGCAGGTACGCGGCGGGTACGAGGTGACCGTCTACCCGGCGCTGGTCGACGAGGGGGACAGCGTCGCCGTCCGGGTCCTCGAGACCGAGGCCGGGCAGCGCGAGGCGATGCGGGCCGGCACCCGCCGGCTGCTGCTGCTCACGCTCCCGCCCGCGGCCCGCTTCCTGCAGGGGCGGCTCGACAACCGGGCCAAGCTGGAGCTGTCCCGGGGCAATCCGTACCGTTCGATCGCCGATCTGCTCGACGACTGCGGCGGCGCGGCCGTCGACAAGCTCGTCGCCGACGCGGGCGGACCGGCCTGGGACAAGGAGTCTTTCGCGCGGCTGCGTGAGGAGGTCCGCGCCGACCTGGTCGACGCGGTGGCCAACGTCGTCACCCAGGTGCGTGCCGTGCTCGCCACCGCGTACGACGTGGATCAGCGGCTCGCCGGCACCCGGGACCCGTCGCTGCTGCCGGCGCTGGCCGACATCCGGCAGCAGCTCAGGGGGCTCGTGTATCAGGGCTTCGTCACCGAGACCGGCTGGCGGCAGCTGCATCACCTGCCGCGTTATCTGCGCGGCATGTTGCACCGCCTCGACCGGCTCGGCGGCACGCTGGCCCGGGATCGGCAGCTGACGGCCCAGGTGCACGAGATCGAACAGGAGTACCGCGAGCTGCGCGCCGAGTCGCCGGCGGGCGGCCCGGCCGACGAGGGGCTGCGCGAGATCCGCTGGATGATCGAGGAACTGCGGATCAACCTCTTCGCGCAGGCGCTCGGTACCGCGTACCCCGTCTCGGACAAGCGGATCTACAAGGCGATGGATCAGCTGCCCGCCTAGCGCCTGCCCGCGGCGCCGCCGCGGTTCGCCGGTCTGCCACGCGAACGTGGGTCCGGTGCGGGCGCGCAGGCCTGAACTCTGTACCCCAACGGGTGGTTTCGCGGCGGACGGGGTGCGCTGCGGGGAGGTGTCGGGTGCCGTTCGGTTACCTGGCTGTCAACCGGCGGCGCGAGGCCCTAGCGTCCTTCCCATGACGAACGAATTCCTCGCCTTCGCCCCGATTTTCGCCGCTCCCGTCGCCGACCCGGACCGCGCGCTGCTGGACGAGATGATGGCGCGGGTGGGCGTCGACGGCCTCGCGGCCGCTCTCGGCGACGCGGGCCTGCTGGCCCAGGTCGACCAGCACGCCGCCGCGGTGCGCGACGCGCTCATGCACGCCGGCCGCGAGGTCGACGCGGAGGGCCTGGCCGCGTACGCCAAGTCGATCTCCGCGGCCGCGGCGCGGATGGGCCGGCCGGTGCCGCAGCCGGGTCAGGCGTACCTGTCGGGCTCGGCGTGGCTGGCGGCGGAGTGGCACCTCATGCGCCTGGTGGCCGTCTGCATGATCGCGGAGTCGGCCGGCCTGCTTTGAAGATCACCCGAAATGCTTAAGTGGTAGTTTTTGTATATATATCGAGCTTTACGTACCATTTGTAACATGCGTCTCATCGCCCTTACAGTGGCCTCCGCGCTGGCTGTCACAGCCACGCCCGCCCTTGCTGCCATCGCCGCCCCCGTCGAGCCCGCGCCGATCACCGTCGCGCGGTACACGTTCGACGCCGGCACCGCCGCCACCAGCCGAATCTCGGACACGTCGGGCCGGGGATCCGCCCTGACCGTCCGGACCGCCGACCAGGGCAAGATCAACTTCATCGGCACCGCCGACAAGTACGCCGCATTCCCGGCCGCCTGCGCGGAGACCGCGACCGTCTGTCCCCGCGCGATGCTCGAAGGCACCGACGACGCCGACCTCGACCCGGGCACCCGCAGGTTCCGCTGGGGTGCCACGGTGCGGGTGGCGAAGGCCCAGGTGACCGGCTCGACGAACATCATCCAGAAGGGCGTCACGGACACGGAGAGCCAGTGGAAGCTGCAGGTCGGCGGCAACCACGGTAAGGCCAGCTGCGTGGCCGTCGGGCAGGGTTCGGCCCAGGTCTACCTGGTGCGCTCGACCCTGCCGGTGGCGGACAACGCCTGGCACGACATCATGTGCCAGCGTTCGGGTGCGCTGCTGTCGATCTATGTAGACGGCGCCGAGCGGGGCCGCACCGCGATCCCGGCGACCCTGTCCATCGCCAACAACATGCCGCTGCGCATCGGCGGCCCGAACTTCAACATCAAGAGCGACATGTTCCACGGTGCACTCGACGACGTGTACGTCCGCCTGGGCTGACGCGTCCGAGGGCCGGAACCCGCCCGGGTTCCGGCCCTCCTAGCGTTCGTTTCGAACAGCTGCGACGGAAGGCGTACGAGCGCCCGGAACCTCCGGTGGCCCGCCCGGCGTGGTCCCGTTCGGACCGCTGCCGGGCCGCCAGCCTGGCATCGTCGGCGCCGTGATGCGCCGCGGTGGTGGCCGCGAGCCGCTTGTCGTGTGCGTCGCGGCCGAGATTCGGCACCGCCGCCGCCAGATCCTGGCGGGCCAGCTCGTCGGAATCGACGTGGACGGCAAAATCAGGCATGAGGTGACCTCCGTGTGACACGAGGCGAAGACGAGAGAACGAGCGGATGAAGTCCGCGCGCGGAAGGCGCGCCCAGATGCGCGGGGCCCGGCGAAGAGGCCCGGGGTAGCGGCGTCAGGAGTTCATACGGGTCACCATAACTCCGGTGCCGACCGCCTGCGAGCGGATTTACGAGCGGGCTCGGGCCGAGACGGCGGAGCTCGTGCATGGACCGCCTCCCCGCCGGCCCGTGCGGGACGGCGCGCGGACCGCGAGCATCGCGATGTCGTCGCGCACGCCGCCGCGTACCCACTCGGACACCAGCCGGCGCACCCGCTCCACCGCCGCCGGCCCCGGCAGGCCCCGGCAGCCGGCCAGCGCCTCGTGCAGGCGGGCCTCGCCGTACTGCTCCTCCCCGGTCGCGCCGCCGCGGGCCTCGGTCAGGCCGTCGCTGTACATCAGGCAGAGCTCGCCCGGCGCCAGGTCGACCGTCACCGTCCGCACCACGATCTGCGGCAGCACGCCGATCAACGTGCCGGCCACCGGCACCGGCTCGACGGCGCCGTCGGCGCGCAGCACCAGCGGCGCCGGGTGGCCACCGGTGGCCAGCCTGAGCCGGACCCGGCCGTGCTCGGCGCGGCCGATCGCGCCGACGACCAGGGTGACGAAGCGGTGCTGGCGGCTCGAGCCGAGCAACGCGGTGTTGAGCAGGGTGAGCATCGCGGCGGGGTCGGTTCCGACCAGGCGCAGCGCGCGCAGGGTCTGGCGGACCTTGCCGGTCAGCACGGCCGCCTCCGGGCCCTTGCCGCAGACGTCGCCGAGCGCGACGACCGTCTCCGGGCACTCCTCGGTGGGGCCGAACGCGTCATAGAAGTCGCCGCCGATCCGCAGCGCCTCCCTCGACGCCTGGTAGAAGCCGACCAGCTCGACGCCCTCGGGCTGCGGCAGCCCGGGCGGCAGAAGGTCGGCCTGCAGGATGGCGGTGGTGTCGACCTGCTCGCGGTAGAGCGCGGCGGCGGAGATCGACCCGCCCGCGCCGGCGGCGAAGATCCGGGCCAGCAGCTCGTCCTCGGCGGAGAAGTCCGCCCCGTGCCCCCGGCGGGCCAGGACCAGCGCCCCGGCCGGCTCGGCGTTGCCGGGCAGCGGCGTCACCAGCACCGCGCCGGCCACTCCGAAGTCGTCTGGCAGCAGCCACGCCGGCACCTCGGAGGCGTCCAGCCGGCGGCTCGGTACCGGCGGGAAGCCGCCGAGGGCCTGTTCGAGGCCGGGCACCTCGGCGAGCGCGCTCTCGCGGAGCGTGCACTGCCGCACCGCCTCGCCGGCGGACAGGCGAGTCCATTCGCACCGCCCGCGGTGCGCCGGCAGGACCACGGCGGCGGCGTCGGCCAGCCGCGGCACCGCCAGCTCGACGGTGGTACGCAGGCAGCGGCGCTGGTCCAGCGAGGCGGAGAGCCGGCGCCCGGCCTCGGCGAGAAACGCGAGACCCGGTGCCCGGGTGTCCATCCCGTCCCCCTTTCCACCCTGATGAGGTGTTCCTGGTCCGGCTCAGACTACGCGGCGCCCGATGTTCCGGCCCCCGCTCAGACGGGGGAACCGCGCTCCTCGGTGTCGACGATGATCGGCGCGTGATCGGACGGGCCCTTGCCCTTGCGGGCCTCCCGGTCCACCACGGCGTCACGCACCGTGGCGGCCACCTCGGGGGTGGCGTAGACCAGGTCGATCCGCATGCCCTTGTTCTGGTGGAACATCCCGGCGCGGTAGTCCCAGTAGGTGTACGGGCGATCGCCCTTGAGGGGCCGGGGCACCACGTCGGTGAGGCCCAGCGCGCGCAGGGCGGCCAGCGCGTCGCGCTCCGGCGGGGTGACGTGGGTGGCCCCGATGAACACCTCGGGGTCCCAGACGTCGTCGTCGGTCGGCGCGACGTTGAAGTCGCCGGCCACCACCGCCGGGCCCTGCTGTACCGCGAGGGCGTCGCGCAGCGCGGCGAACCAGGCCAGCTTGTAGGCGTAGTGCGGGTCCTCCGGCGTGCGCCCGTTCGGGACGTACACCGAGGTGAAACGGATGCCGCCGCAGGTGGCGCTGATCGCGCGCGCCTCGGGCTCGGGAAAGCCGGGCTCCGCGTCGAAGCCGTGCCGCACGTCGTCGAGCCCGATCCTGGAGAGCAGCGCGACGCCGTTCCAGCGGCCCTGCCCGTACGCGGCGGTGCGGTAACCCAGGTCGGCGACCTCGGCCGCGGGGAAGTCGTCCGCCGCGACCTTGGTCTCCTGCAGGCATAACACGTCGGGTCCGGCCTGGTCCAGCCACTCCAGCAGCCGGGGGAGCCGGGCCTTGACCGAGTTCACATTCCAGGTGGCGAAGCGCATCGCCCCAGCCTGCCATCCGGGCCCGGCACTTCGCAGCGTCAGTGCTCGGGGGAGTGGCGTTCGGCGCGCACCGGCGCCGCGTTACCGCGGACGGCGGCCAGCAGCGCCCCGGACAGGCCGACGGCCAGCAGCAGCAGGACGGCGACGAGCCAGACCACGGATCCCTCGGATCCGGTAAGCGTTGCCATCATGTCGCCTCCTCGGGTTTCCCACTCATCGGCCGGACGTCGCGGAACGCAAGGATCCGGCCGAGCGAATAATGCCGGACTTGTCGCTGTGACGCCAGAGGCGGACGAGACGTTTGTCACCAAGAGTGAAGCGGATCAGGGGTTGCGGGCGGTGACCGTGGTGTCCGCGGAGGCATGCTGAACTGCGGACCAGTGGTTTGCGAAGTCCTCCGGCGGGACGCCCGGGCCCCACAGCCAGCCCTGGCCCTGCGTGACGCCGAGGGTGGCGAGTGCGTCGCGCTGCACCCGGGTCTCGACACCCTCCGCGACGATGCTCAGGCCGAGCGCCCTGCTCATCGCGACGACGGCGCGGACGATCTCCTCATCCTCGCCGTTCTCGCCCAGGCCGGAGACGAACGAGCGGTCGATCTTCACCCCGGTCACCGGGAACCGGCGCAGGTAGCCAAGCGCAGAGAAGCCGGTGCCGAAGTCGTCGACGAGCAGCTTGAAGCCGAGTTCGCGCAGCTCGTAGAGCACCCTCGCGGTCTCGCTGACGCCGTCGGCCATCACCGACTCGGTCATCTCCAGGGCGACGGCCGTCGCCGGCACGCCGTGCCGCAGCAGCTCGGCGGAGATCTTCAGCGGCAGCTCCGGGTCGCTCAGCTGCAGGGGCGACACGTTGATCGACACGTAGAAGTCGGAGTCGACCGTGCCGTCCGCGCGCCACTGTCCCAGCTGGCGCAGGGCCTCCTCGCGCACCCAGGTGCCCAGCGCCGTGATCAGCCCGGACTCCTCGGCGACCGGGATGAACGTCGACGGCGGGATCGGGCCGCGCTCCGGGTGGTTCCAGCGGGTCAGGGCCTCGGCGGCGACCGGCCGGCCGGTCGCCATCCGCACGATCGGCTGGTAGACCACGCTGAGCTGCCCCTCGGACAGGGCGTTACGCAGCGCGCCCTCCAGCTCGATGCGCTCGCGCACCCGGTCGTGCATCGAGGTGTCGAAGATCGTCGCGCGGCCCGGGCCTTCAGCCTTGGAGCGGTACATCGCGGTGTCGGCGTCGCGCAGCAGCGCCTCCGCGGTGACCGCGGGGGAGTCTCCGTCGCCGGCCGCGTGCGCGATGCCGACGGAGGCGCTGATGACGACCTCGGTGTCGCGCAGCGGCAGCGGCTCGGCGAAGCACCGGTGCACGTCCTCGACCAGGCGCAGCGCACCCTGCTCACTCCCGACGTACGCGATCAGGAACTCGTCGCCGCCGACCCGGGCCAGCGTCGTGCCGATCGGTATCGCCGCCTGCAGCCGCGTGCCCACCTCGATGACCAGCTGATCGCCGGTGTCGTGTCCCCAGGAGTCGTTGACCCACTTGAAGCCGTCCAGGTCGAGGAGGTAGACCCAGACCCGGCGGGTATCGTCCGCCGGCAGCGTGGCGAGCAGCCGCTGGAGGACGTTGGAGATCATCCGCCGGTTCGGCAGGCCGGTCAGCGGGTCGTGCATCGCCTGATGCTCCGAGTGCAGCTGCCAGGCCACCTGCGCCTGCACCGCGGAGACCGCCCGCATCAGCAGGAGCGCGACGATGGCTATCCCGCCGGCACCGATGAACAACCGGTAGCCGGCCGATCTGCCGCCGACCGCCACCAGCAGCACGAACGGCGTGATCACCGCGGGCACGAGCAGCAGCATCCGCTGCCAGGACCAGGCCTGCACCGGGTGCCGGGTGGCGTGGCCCAGCTCCACCACCGACGGGTGCAGCGCCGTGACCCCGACCAGCACGTACGTGAGCAGGAAGGGCACGTCCAGCAGCGGCGAGGTGTAGGTCTGCCCGGAGAGGCCGATGATCGCGTACGCGACGTCGCCGACCACCAGGAACGCCATGCCGGACAGCAGCGTCGCCAGGCTCACCGGCCAGGTCCGCGCGGTGAAGGACAGGTTGACGGCCAGCGCCAGCAGCACCACGTCGAAGAGCGGGTAGACGCCGGCCAGCACCGACTCGATCGCCGGGCGGCCGGCGATGTAGGCGGCCGGCGCGGCCAGCAGCAGCATGCTGGCCAGCCCCGCGGCCAGGCACACGATGAGGCAGTCGAGCACGACGTGGCGCTCGATGCTGCCGCGCGCCCGCAGCAGTATCACGAAGAAGGTACCCAGCAGGAAGTAGCCGGGGATGGTGGCGGCGTCGGCGATCAGCGGGTGGAGCACGACGATCGGCCGGAGCATCACGCCGAGCAGGAACAACACCGCCGCGCCGCCCATGAACGGCCAGGCGGCCCTGGGCTGGGCCCCGAAGCGCCGGGGCGAGGCGAAGCAGGACCAGACCGTGCCGACGCCGATCACGAGGAAGCAGGCGTTGCTGACCGCGGGGGAGAGGTCGAGCGTGTAGAGCGTCACGGCGAGCGCGCCGATGACCGCGAAGACCTGCCACAACCGCCGACCGGGCGCCGACGGAGCCTTGGACCGCACCGTCATCGCCCCCCGGAGCTGTCAGTTGATCAGTGCTCCCGTCGTTGGCACCGTACCCGCCGGCGAGGGGTCCCCGGCAGGGTTTCCGTGCACAAACACCGTCGGACAGGCACACCGCCGCAGCAGCTGGAGGGCCACCCCGCCCAGCAGCGTGCCGCCGCCGGCGCCGCGCGGCCCCACGATCATCATGCGGCCCCGCCGGGACGCGCGGACGAGTGTTCCCGCGGTCTCTCCGACCAGCACCCGGGTCCGTGCCGTCCGCAACTCGGGCACGGCGGCCACGGCGTTCTCCAGCAGCAGTCGGCCGGCCGCCTGCCCGGCGGCCGTCTCCACCACGTGGATGACCTCGACGGCGACGCCGCGCCGCAGACCCTCGGCCGCGGCCATCCGCAGCGCGACCAGGGAACTCGGGGATCCGTCGGCGGCCGCCAGCACCGGGCCGGCCGGTGGACGGACGCCCCGGGACACCACGACGGGACACCGGGCCCGGGACACGGTCTGCACCAGCACCGAGTCGGTGGGCAGGCGCGGTTTGGACGTGCAGTCGTCGTCGCCGATCACGAGCAACTCGGCGGTGCGGGTCTGCCGCAGCAACTCCCGCACCGGTGGCCCGTCCAGGAGCAGGCCCTCCACACGCACCCCCGGCACCGCCCGGGACGCGGTCGCGATCGCGTCGGCGACCAACTCGGCGGACTCCCGGCGCGCCCTCGACCAATCGGGTGCATCATCGAGGAAGCGGGTCTTCGGCCCGGTGAACACGTGCACGACACGCAGCGGCAGTCCGCGGACCACAGCCTCACGCGCACCGAGCCGCGCGGCGGCGAGTCCGGCAGCGGTGCCGTTCACGCCAACGACGACAGGAGCAGGGCCCGGATTCTGCATCGGTTCACCACCTCCGCACCGCGACGACGCGGGTACACAGACCATTATCTATGGTGTGGGGGGAAGGCGGTCGTGATCAATCCCTCAGCGGTCGACCGTCTGATGACCCGTTCAGGTTGAGGGTTTACGGTGAACGGCAGGTAATTGGCGACATCTGCCGGTGAGGTGAGGGAAATACAAATGACGGATGTCAAGCTCGACCACCCCGGTGGCCAGTTGTCCATGCCGGTGCGCCCGGCGGTCGAGGGTCCAGGCGGCGTCGACATCAGCGCACTGCTGAAGGACACCGGGTACGTCACCCTGGATCAGGGCTTCGTCAACACGGCCTCGTGCGCGTCGGCGATCACCTATATCGACGGCGATGCCGGCATTCTGCGCTATCGGGGCTTCCCGATCGAGCAGCTCGCGGGCCGGGCCTCGTTCCTCGAGGTGTCCTACCTGCTGATCCACGACGCGTTGCCCACGGCGGCCCAGCTGGCGGAGTTCGGCGACAAGATCCGGGTGCACACGCTGCTGCAGGAGGAGATGCGCGCCTTCTTCTCCGGCTTCCCGCGCGACGCGCACCCGATGGCGGTGCTCTCCTCGGCCGTCACGGCGCTGTCGACGTTCTACCAGGACGCTCTCGACCCGACGGACCCCGAGCAGGTCGAGATCTCCGGGATTCGCCTCATGGCGAAGCTTCCGACCATCGCGGCGTACGCGTACAAGAAGTCGATCGGCCACCCGCTGCCGTACCCCGACAACTCGCTGGACTACGTCGAGAACTTCCTGCGCATGACGTTCGGGCTGCCCACCGTGAACTACGAGGTGGACCCGACGCTGGCCAAGGTCCTCGACATGCTCTTCGTGCTGCACGCCGACCACGAGCAGAACTGCTCGACGTCGACGGTGCGCCTGGTGGGCTCGGCGCAGGCCAACCTCTTCGCCTCGGTCTCCGCGGGCATCAACGCCCTCTCCGGCCCGCTGCACGGCGGCGCCAACTCCGCGGTGCTGGAGATGCTCGAGGGCATCCGCGCCGACGGCGGCGACGTGAACGCCTTCGTGCGTCGTGTCAAGGCCAAGGAGAAGGGGGTCAAGCTCATGGGCTTCGGCCACCGGGTCTACAAGAACTACGACCCGCGCGCCGCCATCGTGAAGAAGGCCGTGCAGGACGTCATCTCCACGATGGACAAGCCGGACCCGCTGCTCGAGCTCGCGCTCCAGCTCGAGGAGATCGCCCTCGCGGACGACTACTTCGTCTCCCGCAAGCTGTACCCGAACGTCGACTTCTACACCGGCCTGATCTACAAGGCCATGGGCTTCCCGACGAAGATGTTCACGGTGCTCTTCGCGCTCGGCCGGCTGCCCGGCTGGATCGCGCAGTGGGGCGAGATGATGGCGGACCCGACCACCAAGATCGGCCGCCCGCGCCAGCTCTACACGGGCGAGGCGGAGCGCCAGTTCACCCCGATCACCGAGCGCTGACGAGAAGTACTTCCCGCGCGGCCGTCCTCCTCCCGGAGGGCGGCCGCGCTGCCGTTCCCGGCGTCACTACATGCCTTGACGGTTATATAACCGCGCTGGCATAGTCGCATCGTGCCCGTGGACGCGATCGCCGTGCTCGCCGAGCCGACCCGCCGCCGCATCCTCGACGAGCTCCGGCTCGCCGACAGCAGCGTCGGACAGCTCGTCGACCGGCTCGCCATGAGCCAGCCCGCCGTCTCCAAGCACCTCAAGGTGCTGCGCGAGGCCGGCTTCGTCTCCAGCCGCACGGCCGCGCAGCAGCGCATCTACTCGCTCGAGCCCGCACAGTTCCGGGCGCTGGACGCCTGGCTGGCGCCGTACCGGCGGTTGTGGACCCGGGGCCCGGCGCCACTCTGACCATGGTGGACGGCAACCTTTGCCCGCCCGCCGGTGTCAGGCAGGGTGAATGACGGGTTCGACGACTTCGTGCGCAGCCGCAGCACCTCCCGAGGCGCCCCTCGGGCGGCACGACGTCGCCGAGCCGGACCAGACCAGCTACGGCCTGCTCGGATTCCTCGAGCAGACGGGTGCGGCCTGCGGGCAATCTCGCTGGAGGAGAGGCTGACCGGTGCCGCGAACCCACCGGCGGTGCTGCTCGGCCCGCGGCGCAACGTCCTGATGGTCCTCGACGGCGGCCGCGGTATCGGCTTCTCGCCCGGCCTCACCTACGGCGCCGACGGCCGCAGCCGGGTGTTCCTGTCCGGGTGCCGCGCTGCCCGTGCGGGTCCGGCTGCCCGGCGGGCCGAGCGTCGTCGCGTCCGAGGGCGCACGCCTGCGGTACCGGTCCCGCGGCGCGGGCCGGCTGCCCGCCGCCGGTGAAGCGGCCCTGCTGCCGGCGTCGCCACCGAGGTCGAGGTGGACCGGCCCGGGATTGCCAGGACGGTCGTCCGGCTACCGGGTTAGGGTCGGTCGCCCCTCTTCTGGCATGACCGGTGAACGGAACGGGCATGACAGTCGGCGACCGAGGGAGGGTGCATGGACGTCGTCATCGGCATCGACACCGGAACCACCGCGACCAAGACCGTCGCCGCCGGGCCGGCCGGGCAGGTGCGGGCGATGGCGAGCGTGCACTACCCCCTCTCCGTGCCCGGGCCGGGTCAGGCCGAGCTCGACCCCGCCCGGCTGCGCGACGCGGCGATCGAGGCCCTGGTCACCATCGCCGCGCAGGTGCACGGGCAGAACGACCGGGTCGTCGCCGTCGGCCTCAGCGCGTTCCTGCACGGGCTCGTGCCGATGGACGGCGACGGCGCGCCGCTCGGCCCGCTGGTCACCTGGGCCGACAACCGGGCGGCCCGGCAGAGCGAGCGGATCGCCGGGTCCGGCCACGCGAAGGCGCTGCAGGCACGGACCGGCACGCCGGTGCACCCGATGTCCCCGCTGACCAAGCTCGCCTGGTGGCGGGATACCGATCCCGCGAAGCTCCGCGACACACCGCGCTGGGGCGGCGTCAAGGAGATCGTCCTGGCCGGACTCGCCGACGAGGGCTTCCTGCTGGACCTCTCGGTCGCCTCCGGCACCGGCTTGTATGACATACACCGGCGCCGCTGGGACCCCGAGGCGCTGGAGCTGGCCGGCCTGCGCCGGCACCAGCTCGCCGAGGTCGTGCCGACCACCCGGCGGCTGCGGCTGAACCCGGAGGTGGCGGCCGCGGCGGGGCTGCACGCGGACACCCCGCTGATCATCGGCGCGGCCGACGGCCCGCTGGCCAACCTCGGCGTCGGCGCCACCGGGCCCGGGGTCGCGGCCGTCTCCCTCGGCACCAGCGGCGCGCTGCGCACCATCGTGAACCGCCCGACCGCGGACCGGGCCGGGCGGCTGTTCTGCTACGCCCTCACCGAGGAGCACTGGGTGGTGGGCGGTGCGATCAACAACGCCGGTTCGGTGGTGCGCTGGGCCGGACAGACCTTCGCCGGCGGCCTCGACCGCCCGGCCGCCGAGGGCGAGGACGCCGACGTCCGCGACGCCGCCCTGCTGGTGGAGGCCGCTAAGGTCGGGCCGGGCAGCGAGGGCCTGCTCTGCCTGCCCTACCTGCTGGGGGAGCGGGCGCCGTGGTGGCGCGGCGGCATGCGCGGCGCGTACCTCGGGCTGCGCCGCGAGCACGGCCGCGCCCACCTCGTCCGGGCCGCGGTCGAGGGTGTCTGCCAGCAGCTGGCGCTGGTCCGCGACACGTTCGCGGACGAGGGCATCGCGATGACCGAGGTGCGGGCCACCGGCGGTGCCGTCGCCTCCGACCTGTGGGTGGGCGTGCTCGCCGCGGCCCTGGACCTTCCCGTGTCCGTGGCGGACACGCCGGAGGGCACCGCGCTCGGCGCCTGCCTGCTCGCGCGGCACGCCCTCGGCGAGCTGCCGGACCTGTCCGGTGCCGCGGCGATGGTCGCCGTCGGCGAGCCCACCCGCCCGGATCCGCACGCCGCCGGCCTCTACCGACGGCTGCGCCCGCTGGTGGAACGCTCGGCGCTGGCGGTGACGGACGTGCTCACCGAGTTGGACAGACTGGCACCGCCGCCGCTGCCGGACACCGCGAAGGCCCTGCCCGAGGGGCGCTGAGGCGGCACCGGCCGGCACCGCCCGGCCCTCGACTCGCTTCCGGACATCCGCAGGACGGTGCCGACGGGCGGTCACGGCGTGTCGGCCGGGCCGTGAGGACGGCCACCCGCCCCCGCGTTGACGCCGTGCCACGCCGTGAGAAAGAGTGACTCGCGAGCGGCAGCGGAGGAACCCGGTGAGAAACCGGGACGGTCCCGCCACTGTGACCGGGATCGAGGTCCCGGGAGTCAGGAGACTCCGGCCGCTCGTAACCTTCCACACGCGGGCGCGGACCCGCGGAAAGGACCGGGCGTGACGCCGTACCCGTTCTCTGCCGTCGTCGGCCTCGACGACCTGCGGCTCGCGCTGCTGCTGACCGCCGTGTCTCCCGCCGTCGGCGGGGTCCTGGTCCGCGGCGAGAAGGGCACGGCCAAGTCCACGGTGGTGCGCGCCCTCGCCGCGCTGCTGCCCGAGGTCGACGTGGTCCGCGGCTGCCGCTTCGCCTGCGACCCGGCGGCCACCGACCCCGGCTGCCCCGACGGGCCGCACGAGGCCGGCGCGCCGCACGGTCACCGGCCCGCCACCCTGGTCGAGCTGCCGGTCGGCGCCACCGAGGACCGGGTCGTCGGCACCCTCGACATCCAGCGCGCGCTCGCCGACGGCGTGAAGGCGTACGAGCCGGGCCTGCTCGCGGCCGCGCACCGCGGCGCCCTCTACGTCGACGAGGTCAACCTGCTGCCGGACCACCTCGTCGACCTGCTGCTCGACGCGGCGGCGATGGGCCGCGCCCACGTCGAGCGCGACGGGGTGTCGGTCAAGCACGCCGCCCGGTTCCTGCTCGTCGGCACGATGAATCCCGAGGAGGGCGAGCCGCGGCCGCAGCTGGTCGACCGGTTCGGCCTGGTGGTGACCGTCGCCGCGCCCCGGGACGCGACCCTGCGCGCCGAGGTGGTGCGCCGGCGGCTGGCCTACGAGGCCGGACCGGACGAGTTCGCGCGGCGGTTCGCGGCCGACGAGACCGAGCTGGCGGCCCGGATCCTGGCGGCCCGCGCGGCGGTGCCGGCGGTGCGGCTGCCCGACGCGGAGCTGGACCGGATCGCCCGGGTGTGCCTGGCCTACGGGGTCGACGGAATGCGGGCGGACATCGTGGTCGCCCGGTGCGCGGTGGCGCTGGCGGCGTGGCACGGCCGCGACCGGGTCACCGTCGAGGACATCCGCGACGCGGCACGGCTGGCGCTGCCGCACCGGCGACGCCGGGACCCGCTGGACCCGCCGGGCACCGACGAGCAGCGCCTGGAGGAGGCCCTGGACCAGGCCGCCCCCGACGACGACCCGGACCCGACGCCTCCGGACGGCGGCCCGGACGGCCCGGACGACGGCGGTCCCGGCGACGGACCGGACGGTGGCGGCCCCGGCGGCGGCCCGGACGGCGGCCGGGACCAGCGCGGCCCCGGACCGTCCGCCCCGGACGGTGCCGCCCGGAACAACGCCGTCCCGGACAACGGGTCCCGACCCGCCGAACGCCGGCCGGAGACCGCGCCGGCCGGCGAGCAGGCCCCCGAGGGCGCCGGGGTCGGCGGCGCCGCACCCGCTCAGGCCGGCACCGCCTACCGGCCGCGGACCCTGCGGATCGCCGCCCGCGGCGAGGGCGGCCACGCCGGGCGCCGCTCGCCGGCGCTCTCCCGGCGCGGCCGGGTCGTCGGCTCCCGGGTCCCGCGCGGCAAGCTCGCCGGTGCGGCCCACCTGCCGGCGACGCTGCGCGCCGCCATTCACCGGGGAGCCCTGGCCCGGGACCCTTTCCCGGACGCCGGCCACGCGGCACCGCCGGCCTTCGCCGGGCCGGATCGGGCGGCGCCGGTCGCCGAGGCGGCCGCGCCCCCTCCGCCCCGGCCCGCGGTCCTGCGCCCGCGGGCCGTGCATCCGCGTGACCTGCGGGAGGCCGTGCACGTCGGCCGCGAGGCCAATCTGGTGCTCTTCGTCGTCGACGCTTCCGGGTCGATGGCCGCCCGCAGGCGGATGACCGTCGTCAAGACCGCCGTGCTGTCGCTGCTGCGCGACGCCTACCAGCGGCGGGACCGGGTCGGCATGATCACGTTCCGGGGCTCGTCCGCGGAGCAGGTGCTGCCACCCACCTCCAGCCACGAGGTCGGCGTGCTGCGGCTCGCGGGTCTGCGCACGGGCGGGCGTACCCCGTTGGCGGCCGGCCTGCGCGCCGCGGCCGCGACCATCGCCACCGAGCGGCGCCGTGATCCCCGCCGCAGGCCGCTGCTGATCGTCGTCACCGACGGGCGCGCGACCAGCGGCCCGGACCCCGCGCTCGTCGCGCCGGCACTGGCCGGCGTCGCCGCGGTGGTCGTCGACTGCGAGTCCGGTCCGGTGCGCCTCGGCCTCGCCCGGCGGCTCGCCGCAGCCCTCGGCGCCGACGTCATGCCGCTCGACGCGCTCGCCGCGGGCGCCGCATCCAGCAGGAGGGTCGCCTGATGCCGCAGGGACAGGTCACGACGGTGCCGCAGGATGGGCTCACCACCCGGCAGCGGCGCCGGCAGGCCGTGCTGGCCGTACACACCGGACACGGCAAGGGCAAGTCGACGGCCGCGTTCGGGATGGCGCTGCGCGCGTGGAGCGCGGGCTGGCCGATCGGGGTCTTCCAGTTCGTGAAGTCCGAGAAGTGGCGCGTCGGCGAGGAGACGGCGTTGAAGGCCCTGGGCCAGGCCGGTGGCGCGAGCGTCGCGTGGCACAAGATGGGCGAGGGCTGGTCCTGGATCCAGCGCCCCGGCACCGAACGCGATCACGCGGCCGAGGCCGCCGAGGGCTGGGCGCAGATCAAACGGGACCTGGCCGCCGAGACGTACAAGTTCTACGTGCTCGACGAGTTCACGTACCCGATGAAGTGGGGCTGGGTCGACGTGGCCGACGTGGTGGCCACCCTCGCGGACCGGCCCGGCACCCAGCACGTGGTGATCACCGGCCGGGACGCCCATCCGGACCTGCTCGCGGCCGCCGACCTGGTCACCGAGATGACCAAGCTCAAGCACCCGATGGACGCCGGCCGCAAGGGTCAGCAGGGCATCGAGTGGTGAACATCCCCCGCGTCGTCATCGCGGCACCCGCCTCCGGGCACGGCAAGACCACCGTGGCCACGGGCCTGCTGGCCGCGTTCGCCGCCCGGGGGATGAGGGTCGCCCCGTTCAAGGTCGGCCCGGACTACATCGATCCCGGCTACCACTCGCTCGCGGCGGGCCGCCCGGGCCGCAACCTCGACCCGGTCATGGTCGGCGAGGACCTGATCGGGCCGCTGTTCGCACACGGTTCGGCGGGCACCGACCTGGCGGTGGTCGAGGGCGTGATGGGCCTGTACGACGGTCGCACGGGCGCGGGCGACACCGGCTCGACCGCCCACGTCGCGGCCCTGCTCGACGCGCCGGTCCTCCTGGTGGTCGACGCGGCCGCGCAGGGCCGGTCGGTGGCCGCGCTCGTGCACGGCTTCCGCAGCTTCGGCACGGTCCGCCTGGCCGGCGTCATCCTCAACCGGGTCGGTTCGGACCGGCACGAGGCGCTGCTGCGCGAGGCCTGCGAGGAGGTCGGCACGCCCGTGCTGGGCGCGATGCGCCGGGCCGACGCGGTCTCGGCGCCGTCGCGCCACCTCGGCCTGATCCCCGCCGCCGAACGCCGCGCGGAGGCCGTGGCCTCGGTGGCGGCGCTCGCATCGCTGGTGGCGTCCTCGGTGGACCTCGACGCCGTGCTCGCCCTCGCCCGCTCGGCGCCGCCCCTGGCCGCGGACCCCTGGTCACCGGCCGCCGAGAATCCGGTACCCGGCCGCCCGGTGGTCGCGATCGCGGGCGGCCCGGCCTTCACCTTCGCGTACGCGGAGACCGCCGAGCTCCTGGCGGGCGCGGGAGCCGAGGTCGTGACGGTGGACCCGCTCCGCGACGAGGCCCTGCCGGAGCACACCCGCGCCCTGGTGGTCGGCGGCGGCTTCCCGGAGGTGTACGCCGCGGAGCTGTCCGCGAACGAGCCGCTACGCCTGGCGGTGGCGTCCCTGGCGGCGGCGTCCCTGGCGGCGGCGTCCCTGGAAGCGGTGGGCATGCCGATCGTGGCCGAGTGCGCGGGCCTGCTGTGGCTGTGCCGGACGCTGGACGGCAAACCGATGTGCGGCGTGCTGGACGCGGACGCGGCTATGACCCCGACGCTGACGCTGGGCTACCGCGACGCGGTGGCGCTGACGGACAGCCCGCTGCTGCCGGCCGGGTCGCGGATCACCGGCCACGAGTTCCATCGCACCACGGTGCACCCGCGATCGGGCCTGCTGCTCGAACCGGCCGGGGGAGCGGCGTGGGCCTGGCGCGGCGCGGACCCGGAGGGCTTCGCCGCGCCGGCGCTGCAGGCCTCGTACCTGCACCTGCACTGGGCCGGCAACCCGGCGATCGCCCGGCGAGTGGTCGCGCAGGCGGCCGCCCGCGCGGCTACGGGGTCGCGAGGATAGCGCCGGCGACGCTGTCGACGTACCACCGCTGGTTGCTGACCGCCGTCGTGCCCGAGACCGGCCGCCCGCCGTCCGGTCCCGATGGCATCACCACCCGTCGTCTGTGAGGGGCGCGGCTGGTCGGCGCACGCGGCGTGGGCGGTGGCCGATCTCGGCCGACCGGCGCCACCCGCCCCTGGCGTAGGGTCCTCGGGTGACCTCGACCGGCCTGGTGGTGCTGGGCCTGGGTGCCCGGTCCGGCACGCCGGACGACGAACTGGCCGCCGCGGCCTGCGCCGCGCTCGCCGCGGCGGGCCTGCGCCCGGCGGACGTCGGCGTGCTCGCCACGCTGGATCGCCGGGCGGGCGAGCCCGGCCCGCGTGCCGTCGCCGACCGCCACGGGTGGCGGCTCGTCTCGTTCACGGCCGGTGAGCTGGCCGCCGTCGACGTCCCGCATCCCTCCGGCGTGGTGGCGCGCGGCGCGGGCACGCCGAGCGTCGCGGAGGCCGCCGCGCTGCTCGCCGCCGGGCCGGGCGCCACGTTGATCGTGCCGAAACGGGTCTTCCCCGCGGCGACCGTCGCGGTCGCCCGAGGTTGCCCCGGCGACACATCGCCCGCGTAGATTCCCGGTGCTACCACGCCCGGGACCTGCGACCGTGCGGCTCCACCGCCGCGAGCACGGCCGCCGCGGCGGCGAACCCGACCGCGCCGGCCGGCGCCGGGTCCGGTCAGGACGCTGCCGGGCCGAAGTCGACGTTCTTGGTGTCGACCGTGCCGGCGGTCCGCCCCGGTGCCCGGTGGTTGGTCCAGTACAGGTTGGTGTGCGCGATGACCTTGTCCGGCGTCGGCGCACCCCACGGCGACTGGTCCTCGGTCGTGTGGGCGTCGCTGACCAGGGTCGCGTCGTATCCCCGGACGATCGCGCCGTGCAGTGTGGACCGGATGCACTCGTCGGTCTGCGCGCCGGCGACGACGAGTCGCCCGACGCCGAGGCCCGACAGCACGGTCTCGAGGGTGGTCTCCTCGAACGAGTCGGCGTAGTGCTTCTCGACGAGCGGCTCGGCCTCGCCTGGAGCGAGCTCGGGGACGATGCGCCAGCCCTCGCTGCCCCGCTCCAGGCCGGGGCCGGAGTGCTGCACCCAGACGACCGGGACCCGTTCCTGGCGCGCCTTGTCGACGAGGCCGCCCACGTTCGCCACCACCGAGTCGCGCTCGTGCGCTCCCTCGACCACGCCGGTCTGCACGTCGACGACCAGTAGCGCGGTGTGCGGCCGGTTCTCGATTGTTGTCATGATCTCTCCCTGCTGGCGCCGGCTCCTGAGAACACTCACACGGTAGGGCCACCCTCCGACAATTTCCGGCTCAGGCCGGCGGGTCCCCGGCGATACGCGCGTGCAGGTGCATGTCATGCCATCCGTCCGCGTGCAACGCCTTGCTGCGCATGGTCGCCTCGTAGGGGTAGCCGGCCCGCTCGGCGACCCGGCACGACGCCTCGTTGCGCGTCGAGTGGTGAACCTCGATGCGGTGCAGGCCGAGCACGCGGAAGGCCCACCCGCTGAGGACGCTCAGGGCCACCGCGGCGAGCCCCCTGCCCCGGGCCTCCGGCAGCACCCAGTACGAGATCTCGGCGATCCCACCGGCGAGGTCGACCCGGCGCAGGCTGATCTGGCCGAGCACCCCGTCGTCCGCGATCGCCCACCCGGCTCCCGTCTCCCTCCGCCACCGCCGCGGCCATTCGGCGATCCACGCGAGGGCCTCGTCGACGGTCATCGACCGCGCATGCCACTGCCGGATACCCGGCTCCTCGTAGGCCGCCGCGACGTCTCCGGCATCGTCTGCCCGCCACGGCCGCAGCGTGAGACCCGGACCCGCCAGCACCGGCTGATCGAGCCGGGCCAGGCCACCGGCGGCGACGACGGGAGGGACGAGTGCGGGCATGACGCCCATTAAAGCGGCACCGGGCGCCGCCGGTACCTGGCACCCGTCTCCTGGGGATGGCCGGGCTGCGGCGGGCCCAGCCGCCGTCTGTCGCATGCCGGAATCGCCCGGATGCGTCATCGGTATCCGGACTCCGCCTCTCCTCGACCCGCTTAGGTAACCGGCGCTAGGTCAGCGGCCATTGGTGTACCGGGACGTTCTCGTGCATCGGGGGAAGGTAGCGCCGCAGCATCGCGTGCAGCGCCGCCTGCCGGTCCATGCCCGCGCGCTCCAACGAGTGCAGCGTCTCCACCTGCCAGGTTGCGCCGTTGCGGCCGGTCAGGCAGCGCTGCTCGATGATGCCCAGCAGCCGGTCCCGCTCGCCGGGGGAGACGCCCCACCGGTCGAGGCCCTCGTGTGCCAGCGGCAGCAGGCGGCGCAGGACCAGTTCGGACACCGGCACGTAGCCCAGGCCCGGCCAGAAGACCGACGCCGCGATGCCGTGGCGGGCACCGGAGTGGAAGTTCTCCTCCGCCGCGCTGAAGGACATCTGCGTCCAGATCGGACGCTCCGCCTCGGCCAGCATCCGGACCAGGCCGTAGTAGAAGGCGCCGTTCGCGACCGTGTCGACGACGGTCGGGCCGGCCGGGAGCACCCGGTTCTCGACCCGCAGGTGCGGCCTGCCCTTGACGACCGCGTAGATCGGCCTGTTCCAGCGGTAGACGGTGCCGTTGTGCAGGCGCAGCTCGCTCAGTTGCGGGGTGTCGCCGCTCTCCAGGATCTGTTCGGGGTCGTCGGAGTCGCAGATCGGCAGCAGGGCCGGGAAGTAGCGGACGTTCTCCTCGAACAGGTCGAAGACCGAGGTGATCCAGCGCTCGCCGAACCACACCCGCGGGCGGACGCCCTGCGCGCGGATCTCCTCCGAGCGGGTGTCGGTGGCCTGCTCGAACAGGGGTATCCGGGTCTCGCGCCACAGCTCGCGCCCGAAGAGCAGGGGCGAGTTCGCACCCAGCGCAACCTGGACGCCGGCCACGACCTGCGCCGCGTTCCAGTACGCCGCGAACTGCTCGGGGCTCACCTGCAGGTGGAACTGGGTGCTGGTGCAGGCCGCCTCGGGCGCGATCGTGTCGGTCGTGACCGCGAGGCGATCGATGCCGTCGATGCGGATGTCGAGGTCCTCGCCGCGGGCCGCGAAGATCTGCTCGTTGAGCAGCGCGTAGCGGGGGTTGGCCGACAGCGCGTCCGCCGTCAGGTGCTCGCGGCGCAGGGTCGGCAGGATGCCGATCATCACCATGTGTGCGCCGACGCCGCGGGCGTGCTCCTCGGCGTTGTTGAGGCTGGCACGCAACTCGCGTTCCAGGTCGGCGTTCTCGTCGCCGGCCAGCCGGCGCGGCGCGACGTTGATCTCGACGTTGAACTGGCCCAGTTCGGTCTGGAAGTCCGGGTCGGCGATGGCCTTGAGCACCTCGGCGTTGCGCATCGCCGGATCGGCGTTGTCGTCCACCAGGTTGAGCTCGATCTCCATCCCGGTCAGCGGGCGCTCGAACTCGAAGCGTGCCTCGCGCAGCATGCCGGCGAACACGTCGAGACTGCGCCTGATCTTCTGCCGGTACCTGGACCTGTCCTCGCGGGTGAATGTCCTGTGGTCGACCTCTTCGCCCACCGCGCACCGCCCCTCTGCCTGCTTCTATGATCTCGTGGTCCATCCGCCGGCGCACCACAGGACGCGTCGTTTGCCCCGGAGGTTCTTGCGTGCGTCGCATACCTGCCCTTTTCGCCGCCGTGGCAATCGCGGAGGCCTGCAGCTGGGCCGCGCTGCTGATCGGCATGTTCTTCAAGTACGGGCCGGTGGGCGACGAGACCGGCGTGCAGATCGCCGGCCCGATCCACGGCGCGTTGTTCACGGCCTATCTGGCTGTCACCGTCGTGATGGCGCGGGTCGGCCGCTGGAAGTGGTGGGTGACGCTGCTCGCGCTGGCCAGCTCGGTCCCGCCGTTCACCACGCTCGTCTTCGAGCGCTGGGCGCGGTCGCGCGGACTGCTGACGGTCGCCGAGGTGGAGCCCGTACCGCAGTCGTGACCGGCCGGGCGGGGCCGCCCGGCCGGGGCTGCGGGATCGGGGTCAGCTGATCCAGGCGGCCGCGAGGGCGGTGATGATCGTCAGACCGAGCCCGGCCTGGATCAGCAGCCCCGGACCGAGATGTGACCACATCGTCGGGATCCGCGGGGTCAGGGGCTGCAGCGTGGTCAGGTTGACGAGCTGGTGCAGCTTCACCGGCAGGTCCGGATCCTTCTGCGGGCGGGTGCGCACCTGCACGAGGTCGTCGCGGTGCAGCGCCGACTGCGGCAGCTGCCCGTGCATCTCCACCTCGTAGGTCTGGCCCAGGTCGTCACGCAGCCGTACCGGCGTGACCAGGTATTCGGGGCCCTTCTTCAAGTCCTTGAACCTGCGTCGTGAGCCTCCGCCGCCGCTGCGCAGCAGGGCGAGCAGGAGTGCGCCGACGGCCTGGGCGACGGACGCCGTCACGAAGACGGCGAGCAGCAGTGGCTGATCGACCTTGACCTCGCGGGTGTACGAGGCGCGGTAGCCGAGGAACCGGCCGGTGATGACGGGACCGGCGTGCCGGAGGATTCGCTCGCGGTAGAGCTCGGTGTCGTCCATGGGGACATCTCCTGGGGTGGGGAGACTTGCATCCCTCGATCGTACGGAGAGCGATGCATCGAACACAGCACGTGATCAACTGAGGGCTGGCCAGGGGCCTGTGTCGCCGGCTCGGCTCGGTTTAGCAGCGGCCGCGCCGGGTATTCGCCCGATACGCCCTTTATTGCAAGGATCCGCCACATGGGACTGGCCGCCCGCCGGCGCTGGGTGAGCCGCGCCGCGACGGCGGGGTGATCCCGGTCCGGGCCCGAGCCCGCCCCGGGACCCTGCCGTCGGTACCCGGGGCCGTCCGCCGTCCGTCTACCGATTGGGCGAAACGCTCACGGAGCGGAGTGCGACACGGTGAACTTGTGCTGAACGCCTGTCGCGGGCGATCTACGGGGGTGGGACGGCATGGAACTGAGCGGTATCAAATACATCAATCCGGACAGTGTGCTGGCGCGGACGGCCTGGGAGATGGTGCAGACCCACGCCGGCGGTCTGGGACCGCATGACGGCATCGACACCTGCCCCGTCTGCGACGAGCCCCTTCCCTGCCGGGCCGGACGTGCCGCCGCGGAGGTCCTCGAGGCCGCCGGGCTGGCGGAGTCGTCGGGCCTGATCCAGGCGGCGCGCCACGGGCGGGGTTCCCCGCTCGGCCATGAGCCGCCCGCCCCGGTGGCGCAGCCCTCGCCGGCCCCTCCCGCCTACCCTGCCTACGTGGCCTCGGGGAGCGCGTCCACCTTCGCCGAGCCCGCAGCACCGCCGCACGAGCCGAGCTACGCGCCGCCGCCCACGACCCCGCAGCCCGCGGCCCCGCCGTCCTTCGAGACTCCGCGCGAGCCGCTGAGCCCGCCCCCGACCGCCGCCGAGCCGCCGCAGCCGGCGTTCGAGTCCGGGCTCCGCCCGCCGCCGTACACGGAGCCGGGGCCGCCGGCCGGTCCGCACGCGGCCGGTCCCCAACCGGCCGGTCCGCCGTCCGCCTGGCCGCCCGGCTCCGGGCAGGTCGCGCCAGGCCCCGGCGGAGGACTCGGCGGTACCCCGCCGGCCCCCGGCGGACCCGGCGGTACCCCTTCGGGTCTGATGCCGCCCGGTCCCGAATCCTTCGGCCCGCCACCGGGTGGTTCGACTGCGGCGCAGCCGTCGCGGGGGCAGGTGCCGCCCGGCCCGGACGCGTTCGGTCCGCCCTCGCCCGCGCAGGCCGGTACTGCGCCGCTGTCGCACCTACCCGGCGTCCCGGCGCCGCCCTCCCCGCCGGAGCGTTCCGCGCCGCCCGCGGGCGGCTCGCACGCCGAGCGTCCGGGTCCCGCCCCGGAATCCCGCGAACCGGGTGCCGGCGGGTTCGGCGCCGGCCGTCCGGGACCGGCCGATGCCGGGACCGGCATGCCCGCCGCGGCCCGGCCGGAGCCGCCGGCTCCCGGGCCGCCCCGTGCGGTCCCCGACGTGGATCCGCTGCTGCTGGGCCCTCCGTTGTTCGCGCAGCAGAACCGCCCCCTCGACGCCCCGCGCTTCACGCCGTCGGCCCGCCCGCCGGAATCGCGTACGGGGAGTGCCGAGCCCGCCGCCCGCAACGGCGTGCCGCTTGCCCAGCCGCCCGTACCTGATGACCACACCGCCCGCCGGCCGCCGGCCGACGACGTGACCGCGCAGGGGCCGGCGGCCGAGCCCGCCCAGCCCGTCCCGCCGGCGCAGCCGGCCCCGCCGCCGCCCGCGAGCGGGGGTCAGGGCGTGGACGACCAGTTCGCGCGGCGGCCGCAGACGGCTCAGCCGACCGCCGGGCCCGGGCCCGGCACCGCGGAGCAGCCGGGCCAGGCCCAGCCGCCGCAGGGCATGGCCGGTGCACAGGACCGCCCGTTCGCGGCCCCGCAGGCTCAGCCGCCGCAGGCTCAGCCGCCGCAGGCTCAGCCCGGTGCGCAGGACCGCCCGTTCGCGGCCTCCGCGGCCGACCAACCCCGGCAGTCCTCGCGCCCGCCGCTCGAACCGCCGCAGATGGGCCAGCTCAACCGCCCCTTCGACCCGGCCGCGCAGCCACCGGCGACCGACGTTCCGGAGCGCGGCCACCACGAGCAGCCCGCCGCGGCCCAGCCGGCTCAGCCGGACCGGCCGCCCTACCCCGGCGTGATCGCTCCGTCCGGTCAGCCGGCACCCGCCGGCGAGACGAGCCAGTTCGCCCGGCCCGAGCGGTTCGACCAGCCCGGACCGGCGGCACCGCAGCACCCGGGCCAGTCCGGCCTCGGCGCCCCGCGTGCCGAGGAGCCCTCGGCACACGGACCGGGGGTCGCCCACGTACCGGGCGCCACCCATCACCACCCGCCGGCGGGCGTGCCCGGCTGGCCGGCACCGGGTGGTCAGCAGCCCGGCGAGCCGGCCGCCGCCGGCCAGAGCCGGCCGCAGGCCGCCCGGCCGCCGCTGGAGCCGCCGCAGATGGGCCAGCTCAACCGCCCGTTGCAGCCGCCGCCCGAGGAGCAGAGCGGCACGCCGTCCGGCCTGCCGGCCCGCCCCGCAGCGCAACCGGAGAGCACGCGGCCCGCCGCGACCGGCGCCGCCGACGAGGAGGGACCCAGCGGGCTGCCGCGCCGTTCGTAGCGCCGGGCCGGCACCTGAACGCCGCGGCGGTCACGCCTCGGCCGTCAGGTGGGTCCACACCACCTTGCCGTCGGGCACGGTTAGGACGCCCCACGCGTCGGTCAGCTCGCGGACCAGCTGCAGCCCGCGTCCGCCGGTGTCGGAGGTGTCCGGATTCCGGGGCCGGGGCAGCGCCCGGCTGCCGTCGCGTACGGTCAGGCAGACCCGGCCGTCGCGCAGCCCCACGGTGAACTCCATCGTGGTGTGCGCGTGCCGGACGACGTTGGCGACGAGCTCGCTGGCCACCAGCGAGGCGGCGGCGGACACCTCCCGGCGCTGCCAGGCGGTGCAGGCCTGCGCGACGAGCTGGCGGACCTGGCGGCAGGCGTCCGGCACCGGCCGCAGCCGGACCCTGATGCGGCGCGGCTCGGGCTCGGCCCCGGTGCCGGCGAGGGCCTCCTCGCAGCTCGGCGCGGCGCCGACCGAGGCGCAGCCGGGCCACGCGGCGATGGTCTCGGTGGTCTCCGGGCCGGCGCCGCAGAGCACGATGGGCACGGCCGGCCACTCGGCGGTGCGGCATACGACGGAGCTGAGCACGCCCAGCGCGCCCGGTTCGGAGACCTCCAGCCCGGACACGTCGATCAGCAGCGCCTCCGGCTGGGCGGAGAGGCAGCGCCCGACGGCGTTCTCCAGCGCGTCGCCCGTGACGACGTCGAGGACACCACTGACGCGCAGGATCGCCACCGGAAGATCCTGCTCCGGCCGGCAGACCAGCTGGCTCGTCATCAGCATCCCCTCACCGCTCGACGTGCCGCAGGGCACGGTCGCCGGTTTCCTGTGCCCACCGGATGACCGGGGCAAACGCCTCGGGGGGTGGCAAGCGACACGGTGCGGGCGTGCGCGGCGCGGCTAGGCTTCCCGCATGGCCGCGCGGAGGGTGGGACTGCCGGCGCTGCTGCCATATCTGCGCGGGCATCGCGGCACCCTCGTCGTGGTCGGCGTGCTGTCCCTGGTTACCGCGGTCGCGGCGCTGGTGCAGCCGGTCCTGGTCCGCACGGTCCTGGACGGCATCTCGGCGGGCACCGCGATCGGCGGCGCGGTGGCACTGCTGGTCGTCCTGTTGCTGACCGGCGCGGTGCTCGACGGTCTGCGCGACTATCTGCTGCAGCGCACGGCGGAGGGTCTGGTCCTCACGACCCGCCGGCGCCTGGCCCGGCACCTGCTGCGCCTCCCGATCGCCGAGTACGACACCCGCCGCACCGGTGACCTGCTGTCGCGGGTCGGCGCCGACACCACGCTTCTGCGTGCCGTCGTCACGTCCGGGCTGTTCGAGGTCGTGACGGGTGCCGTGATGGTCATCGGCGCGACGATCGCCATGGCCGTGCTCGACCCGCTGCTGCTCGGGGTCACCGTTGCCGGCCTCGCCGTCGGCCTGACCGTCGCCATCACCGTCTCCCGTCGCGTGCGCAACCTGTCCGAGCAGACACAGGCCCGGCTCGGCGAGATGACCTCGGCGGTCGAACGCGCCATCTCGGCCGTCCGGACCATCCGGGCCGGCGGCGCCGAGGAGCGCGAGGCCGAGACGGTGGGGCTCAGCGCCACGCAGGCGTACGACGCGGGGATGCGGGTGGCCCGCCTGCGCGCGCTCATCGGTCCCGCCGCCTCGGCGGCCACCCAGGGTGCGTTCCTGCTGGTGCTCGGCGTCGGCGGGGCCCGGGTGGCGGCGGGCTCGATCAGCGTCGGCGATCTGGTCGCCTTCATCCTGTTCCTGTTCTTCCTCGTCATGCCGCTGGGGCAGGCGCTGAACGCGTACACGCAGCTGCAGACCGGGCTGGGCGCGCTGCAGCGCATCGAGGAGGTCCTCGACCTGCCGTCCGAGACGGCGGCGGACCGCCCGGCCCGGGCGACGGCCGTGATCTCGGAGCCGGCGGTCGTCTTCGAGAACGTGACCTTCGAGTATCCCGGAGGGGCGCCGGTGCTGCGGGACGTGTCGTTCAGCGTCCCCGCGGGCAGCCGCGTCGCGCTGGTCGGGCCGTCCGGCGCGGGCAAGTCGACGGTGCTGGCGCTGATCGAGCGCTTCTACGAGGTCACGTCGGGCACGATCCGGGTCGGCGGCGCCGACGTGCGGGACCTGCCGCGCGACGCGCTGCGCCGCATGCTGGGCTACGTGGAGCAGGAGGCGCCGGTGCTGGCCGGCACGCTGCGCGACAACCTGCTGCTCGCCGCGCCCGGCACGGACTCCGCCCGGCTCCTGGCCGCGCTCGCCGAGGTCAACCTCGGCGCACTCGCCACGCGTACGCCCGCGGGCCTGGACGTGCAGGTGGGCGAGGGCGGCGTCCTGCTCTCCGGCGGCGAACGGCAGCGGCTCGCGATCGCCCGGACCCTGTTGGCGGACGCGCCGATCCTGTTGCTGGACGAACCGACGAGCAACCTGGACGCGCGCAACGAGGCGGCCCTGCGCGAGGCGATCGCGGCGGCGTCCTTCCAGCGCACGCTGATCGTGGTGGCACACCGCCTGAGCACCGTCGTCGACAGCGACCTGATCGTGGTCGTCGAGGCCGGCCGGGTGGTGGCCACCGGACCGCACCGGGAACTGCTGGAGACCAGCCCGCTCTACCGCGAGCTGGCGGCACATCAACTGCTGGTCTCCTGAGCAGATCGGATCGCGCTCTGGGCGAAACGACCGGGAGTCGGCACCATGCCTCAAGGTAAGTGAAGTACCGTAACCGCCCATGGGTGTGTCGCAGCGGTTCAAAAACCGGTTCCGTAAGTTCCTGCAGCGTCCGGGCACCACGGTCGATCTGGCACCGCTCGAGAAGCGGCTGCCGGCCATCGACGCCCGTGAGGAGGCGTTGCGCGAGCTCGACGACGCCGCGCTGACCGAGGCCGCCGGCGCCGCCGACAACTACACCGAGATCTGTGCCGTCGGCCGTGAGGCCGCCTGGCGGGCCTTGGAGCAGCGGCCCTACGACGTGCAGCTGGTCGGCGCCATGGCGCTGCTCTCCGGCAAGGTCGCCGAGATGGCCACCGGTGAGGGCAAGACGCTCACCGCGACCATCGCCGCCTACGGTCACGTCCGGATGGGTCACGGTCCGGTGCACGTGCTGACCGTCAACGACTACCTGGCCCGCCGCGACGCCACCTGGATGGAGCCGGTCTACACCCTGCTCGGGCTCACCGTCGGGTGGGTCACCGAGGCCTCCACCCCGCAGGAGCGGCGCGAGGCCTACGCCGCCGACGTCACCTACGTCTCCGTCAGCGAGGCCGGCTTCGACTACCTGCGCGACCAGCTCGTCACCGACGTCGAGGACCGGGTGCAGCGCGAGCTCGCCACCTGCATCGTCGACGAGGCCGACTCGATCCTGATCGACGAGGCCCGGGTGCCGATGGTGCTGGCCGGCAGCATCGCCACCGAGAGCGACCCGGTGCACGACGCGGCCGAGCTGGTTCGCGACCTGCGCCCCGGCAAGGACTTCGAGGTCGCCGAGGACGGTCGCAGCGTCGCCTTCACCAACGCGGGCCTGCTGGCCCTCGAGGAGAAGATGGGCATCGACCTGTACGCGAACGACCAGGTCGAGCAGCTCTCCGCGGTGAACGTGGCGCTGCACGCCCGGGCCCTGCTGCGCCGCGACGTCGACTACATCGTGCGCGACGGCACCGTCGAGCTGATCGACGAGATGCGCGGCCGGGTCGCGCAGCGGCGGCGCTGGCCCGACGGGCTGCAGGCGGCCGTCGAGGCCAAGGAGGGCCTGAGCGCGACCGCCGAGGGCGAGGTGCTCGACACGATCACCGTGCAGGCCTACATCGCGCTCTACAAGACGGTGTGCGGCATGACCGCCACCGCGGTGCACGTCGGCGAGCAGCTGCGCGAGTACTTCAAGCTCGAGGTCGCGGTCATCCCGTCGAACACCCCGAACATCCGTGAGGACGAGCCCGACCGGATCTACTCCGCGCACGACATGCGCGACGAGGCCCTGGTCGAGGAGATCAAGATCGCCCACGACAAGGGGCGGCCGGTGCTCATCGGCACCCTCGACGTGAAGGCTTCGGAGCTGCTCGCCAAGCAGCTCGCCGCCGCCGGGGTGCCCAGCGTCGTGCTGAACGCCAAGAACGACGACGAGGAGGCCGCGATCATCGCGGAGGCGGGCGCCCTCGGCGCGGTCACCGTCTCCACCCAGATGGCCGGCCGCGGCGTCGACATCCGCCTCGGCGGCAGCGACGGCAAGGACGCCGAGAAGGTGGCCGAGCTCGGCGGCCTGTTCGTCATCGGCAGCGGCCGGCACGACAGCCGCCGGGTCGACGACCAGCTGCGTGGCCGCGCCGGCCGCCAGGGCGACCCCGGCGGCTCGGTCTTCTTCGTCAGCCTCGAGGACGACCTGATCACCCGGCACGCCGGCGACATCCTGCCGTCGTCGCCGCGGATGGACATGGACGGCGTGGTGCACGACGAGCAGGTCGAGTACGCCGTCGAGCACGCACAGCGCGTCGCGGAGGGCGTCAACCACGAGATCCACCGCAACACCTGGCGTTACAGCGTGGTGATCGAGGGGCAGCGGCTCGCCCTGGCCGAGCGCCGGGAGCGGCTGCTCACCTCCGAGATCGCCGCGATCATGCTGCTCGAGCGCTCGCCGGAGAAGGCGGGGGAGACCGACGAGGACGTGCTCTCCGACGCCGCCCGGTCGATCGCGCTCTACCACCTGGACCGCCTCTGGGCGGAGCACCTGGCCGAGCTCTCCGAGGTGCGCGAGGGCGTGCACCTGCGGGCGCTGGGCAAGCTCGACCCGCTGGACGAGTTCCACCGCTCCGCCGTGCCCGCGTTCCAGAAGGTCTTCACCGAGATCGAGGCGCGCACGATCGCGACCTTCGAGGAGGTCGACCTCACCGACGGCTACGACCCGGGCCGCGCCGAGATCGTCCGGCCGAGCGCGACGTGGACGTACCTGGTGCACGACAACCCGTTCGGCTCCGAGCTCGACCGCCTCATCGCGGCGGTCGGCCGGCGCCTCACCTCGGGCGGCTGAGCGGCTGAGCAACACCCCGCGCGGTCGGGCGCCGCGCGGGGTCGCGCGGCGCTCAGGCGTGCGGGAAGCCCGCGCGGTGCGCGGCGAGGATGTCGCCGCCGAAGTCGCCGCGCGGGCGGCGTAGCACGCTGTGCGCGTGGTTGCCGTCCTCGGAGGTGTTGTCGAACTCGATGAGCAGGTCGTCGGCCTGGATCCGGTAGTAGTGCGGGGTGCCCGGCCCGGGCGGACCCTCCCAGGCGAAGTGCACGTCCGCCCCGGCGGGGTCGAGGGCGGCGGCCAGGTCGTCCGGCAGCCGGCCCAGGTGCACCGCGATCAGCTGGTCGAGCAGGGCGCGCTCACCGGGCCGCAGATCGGCCCTGGGTACGCCGTGCGGCTCCAGGAGGGTGCTGGCCGGGTTCGTGGCCGAGCGGATGTCGGAGGGCGCCCGTTCGGCGACCACGGCGCGCCGGCGCAGCGCGGCCGGCATGCTGCGCAGCAACTCGTGGCCGAGGTCCTCCTCGATCGCGAGCGGCCGCAGCACCACCCTGCCGCCGGTGTCGATCCGCGCCGGATTGGCGCCGAGGAACACCGGCGCGGGGGAGACCCGGTCGCCGGCCACGGTCATGCTCACCGACAGGTGGTGCCCCTCGAAGCGCCAGCCCCACTCGTCGTCGGCCGGCGCGCCGAAGACGATCACCCGGTAGTCCTCGCTGTGCCGGCCGCGGGCCCAGCCCTCCCGCCGGTCGAGGATCTCCTCGAGGGCGAGCACGGTCATGGCCTGTGCGTACGCGGGCGGGCTCAGCGCCGTGGCGAGCAGCCGGTGTGCGGCCTTGCGGGCGGCACGGCCGAGGTCGGCGATGCTCAGCCCGGGCCGCGGCCGGGGCCGGTACTCGATCCAGCGCCGCGCCGCGTCGTCGGTGAAGGGTACCGCGGCCGGCGCGCCGTCGTCGGTCGCCAGCAGCGCGGCCGCGGCCTCGCGCATCTCGCCCGCGAGCGTCACGGCGTCACTCGCCCGGCGGGTCGAGGAGCGCCGCCGGGCCGGTCAGGGGCGGGCTCGTGGCCCCCGGACATGCCCTCGGCGGCATCGTCACGGGCGAGGCCGAACATCCGGCGCGTGAACGCGATCGTTTCCGCATCCAATTCCTCGAGCATGCTGGCCAGCCTACGGTGCTAATGTCTGGCGCACATTCTCCGGGGGTGAGCGGTGACCGACGGGGTCTACGTCGGCCGTGCGGCTGTTGACGGCGCGGTGAACCAGGGTTGGCTGCTCGGCCATTTTATGCCGAAGGCTGGGCTGCTGCACAGCGACGATGTCGAGGTGAAGTGGGGCGTGCACCCACCCGGTGACCGGCGCGCCGCGTGGGCCACCGACGAGATCCGGACGGCGTTGCTGGTGTTGATCAGGGGAGCGTTCCACATCGAGTTACGCGACCGTACGGTGCTGCTGCGGGAGCCCGGCGATTACGTCGTCTGGGGCCCCGGCGAGGACCACTCCTGGCAGGCCGGCGACGTGGAGACCGTGGTACTCACGGTGCGCTGGCCGTCGCTGCCGGGCTGGCGCCTGCCGCCGTCACCGCCCTGATCAGACCGGGAAACAGCCGTTTATTTAAGGTTCGACAAGGGAGGGTCGGCGGGTTAACCGCGTGACAGTAATCGCATTAACAGTGCGCAGAAACACGATGCATCCAATGGTTATGGAACGACCTTCCCACAATGTGGATGCCACCTTGACCCGACGACCACATGGCCGGAAACATCGACCGCGGTTTAAGCGTGCATTAAATTGGCACCCGTTAGGATGTCACGGCGTTTCCATTCTTTGACGCAGGAGGATTCATGGCGGTCACCGCCCTGCCGGCACGCACGGGACGACATGCGAGGGGGTCCGGCCGCGTGGCCACGATCCGTCGCATAGAGGCCCCCGCTGCCGTCCCGCCGAACGCCCTGACCATTACGCTCAACATCCCGCTGACGGGTGAAACCCTGCCGCCGCAGGCGCACCGGCTCATCGACGCCGTCCGTGAACTGGTCGAGGCCGGCCAGGGCTCGGTCGCCGTCGAGTCGCCGCTGACCGCGGCCGGGGTTCCGGGCGAGGGTTCGCTGCGCGAATGGGCGGACGACACGGTCGAGGTGCGCCTGTTGACGGCATCGCGCCAGGTGCTCGTCGACGGCGAGCTGCTGCCGCTCACCCGGCTCGAGTTCGATCTGCTGCTCTACCTCGCCGATCATCCGCGCCGGGTCTTCAGCCGCACCCAGCTGCTCAACGCGGTCTGGGGCTACGAGCACACCGGCGAACGCACGGTCGACGTGCACGTGCGCCGGCTGCGGGTCAAGCTGGGCGCTCAGGTCTCGTTGATCACAACGGTCTACGGCGTCGGCTACCGACTCGCCGACGAGGCCCGGATCGTGGTGCTGCCCCACGAATAGGGTTGACGGGTGCGCGTGCGTCCGGTCTCCCGCGAAGTCCTGGTCGATGAGCTGGCCGATCGGCTGGCCGAGATCGGCGGGCGGGTGCGGGTGGCGATCGACGGCGCCGACGCAGCCGATCCCGGTGCGCTCGCCGACAGCCTGATCGGCCCGCTGCGGGTCCGGGGCCGCCCGGCCGTCCGGATCTCCGCCGGCGACTTCCTGCGCCCCGCCTCGGTGCGCCTGGAATCCGGCCGGACCAATCCGGACTCGTTCTACCTCGGCTGGCTGGACGAGGCCGGCCTGCGCCGGGAGGTCCTCGATCCGGCCGGCCCGGCCGGCAGCGGGCGGATCATCACCCGGCTGTGGGATCCGCGCACCGACCGCGCCACCCGCGAGCCCTACCGCGACCTCCCGCCGGGTGCCGTGGTGATCGTCAGCGGGCCGCTGCTGCTGGGCGCCGGGCTGCCGTTCGACCTCACCGTCCACCTGCAACTGTCGGCGGCCGCCCTGGCCCGGCGGACCGGGCCGGACCGGCGCTGGACGCTGCCCGCGTTCGAGCGCTACGGCGCCGAGGTGGATCCGGCCGCGCTCGCCGACGTCGTGGTCCGCCTCGACGACCCGCGGCGGCCCGCCCTGGTCCTCGGATCGTGAGTGAATCCCTGTTCACACCCCCGCTGACCTGCGACGCGAAAGCGTATTTGCGCAGTCCGTGGCGGTAGCGAGCACTGACAGTTATGCTGCGGTTACTTTTTTGCGGGGATCCCGTTTGGGATCTTCGGCGGTGGGTATCTGCGGGCTCCTCGGCGTACGCCGAAGACCGGCGCGGGGGACGTCCCACCGGCAGGGGCACAGGGAGGGCAGGGGGAGCACATGCTCGTCAACAGCGCGGTCATCGCGGGTAAAGGTGCCGACACCGCCAAGGGGCGCTCGGTCGAGGAGATCGAGCAGATCCGCGGGATTCTGCGGACCCGGTTCGACGACCTGACGGCCGAGTACGAAGAGGCCGTGGCCGAGAACCAGAAGCTGCGGCTCGTCGAGATAGGCGACGCCGCCGGCGACGACCAGGCCGACAGCGGTTCCAAGACCGCGGAGCGCGACGCGGCCTCGTCGCTCATCCGCACTCTGCTCGACCGGCGTACGCAGGCGGAGCACGCCATGCAGCGCCTGGAGGACGGCACGTACGGCAACTGCGAGGGCTGCTCGAAGCCGATCCCGGTGGAGCGGCTCACCGTGTTCCCGTCGGCCACCTCGTGCGTGACCTGCAAGGCCAACCGCGAGAGGCGCGCGGGCTGAGGCTCGCTACGGCCGGTCCGCCGCTCCTGCTCGGGCGGCGGACCGGCCGTGTCAGGGATAGCTTGACGTCATGGGCGAGATCCAGGTCGGCACGGCGTCGTGGACCGACAAGACCCTGCTCGAGTCGGGCTGGTACCCGCAGACCGCGGGCGATCCCGAGAAGCGCCTGGCCTACTACGCGAAGCGGTTCCCGGTCGTAGAGGTCGACGCGACCTACTACGGGCCGCCGGCCGAGCAGACCAGCCGGCTGTGGGCCGAGCGCACCCCGGACGGCTTCACCTTCAACATCAAGGCCTTCAGCATGCTGACCGGCCATCCGACGAAGGTGTCGGCGATCTACAAGGACCTGCGCCCGGAGACCGACAAGAAGAACGTCTACCCGGGCGACCTGCCGTCGCAGGCGTACGAGGAGATCTGGACGCGGTTCCTCAGCGCCCTGGACCCTCTGGTAGAGGCGGGCAAGCTGGGCGCGCTGCTGTTCCAGTTCCCGCCGTGGTGGGGCATCCGCCGCTCCAACAAGGACTACCTGCTCGAGGTCGCGGCCCGATGCAAGCCGCTGCGCCCGGTCTTCGAGTTCCGCAACGCGTCGTGGTTCGACGGCGACAACGCCGAGGAGACCCTGGGATTCCTGCGCAAGCACGAGCTTCCCCTGGTCTGCGTCGACATGCCGCAGGGACACCGGTCCTCGGTGCCGCCGGTGGTCGCCGCGACCTCCGACCTGGCGGTTGTCCGATTCCACGGCCACAGCGAAAGATGGACCAGCAGGGACATCCACGAGAAGTTCGGCTACGACTACTCGAAGAAGGAACTCCGCGAGTGGGTGCCGAAGCTGCGTGGCCTGGCCGCCGAGGCACGAACCACCCAGGTCTTCATGAACAACTGCTACTCGGACTACGCCCAGCGCAACGGCGAGGAGTTGCAGGCACTCCTAGCTGGGGAAACGTGAGCTCATGCCACGGGCCAACCATCAATAACGCTCTACGCGCCATAAAACCAGACACCGCCGCCGGTACAGCTCGGGTCGAACGACCGCACATCGGCGGCGCCGGCGATCTCGCGCGCAGGTCGCAGGCCTCGCTGTGAGGCCTGGCTGCGTCACCGCGCCGCCCGTCCGGTCGTTGTTCGAACAGTCACAGGACGCTTGTGCTGGTTAGCGCATAGTTTGGTAACACGCCTGAACTTGTCGTACCCACCACCTACGGTGGGTTCCTCCACGCAGCGTTGCGTGCCAGGATGCTGACGGAGAGGAGGGAAGCGTGACGACACAGACTTCTGGGGGAGTTGTCCCCGAGGTTCGTGAGTTGAGCGCTGAAGAGGGCGCCGCTCTGTTCGACAAGACCGCTCGCAGACTCCTGGGCATCGGCAGCGCCGAGTTCCTGGCCCGCTGGGATCGAGGAGAGTACGAGCAGTCGGATGACATGGCTGTCACCAAGGTCGCCATGCTCATCCCGTTTGCCCGGTAGATCCGCGCCTGAGGCCGTCTCCAACTTCCTGGAACCGCTGCAACGGGCGGCGTCCTGCGTCACGAGGACGCCATTCGTCGTGAGTACCGGAGGCCGGCACACGCTGGGCAGGGTTCACACGCTCACCTGGCCCGGGTTCGAGCCCGTCCCGGTTCAAGGGCCGGCCGGCGAGATCGTCACCCTTGACCTGGCCATTCAGTACGAGATCCTGCACATTCCGCACGACCGTGACCGCGGACCATACAAGGTCTCCACCCGTGGCTACATGCATACGGTGCAGACCATCGACGGGGGCGAGGTCATCGCCTTCCACTGGCATCCGGCCGGCAACAGCCACGTACGGGACACGCACATGCACGTCGGGTCCACGCAGTTGGTTCCGGGCGGCGTGTTGAGCAAGAAGCACCACATTCCAGCTCCGCGTATGTCTGTCGAGCAGGTGCTGCGGTTCTGCATCGACCAGCTGCAGGTGGAGCCGTTGCGCGACGACTGGTCGTCCGTTCTTGCCGACAGCGAGGACCTGTTCCACATGTGGGCGACCTGGGGCGGCGATCGAGCGCCGGAAACGAAGTAGGCCTGCCCGACCAAGAACACGAGGAACATCCCTGTACGCAGGTCGGGGCGTTCCTCGCGTCAGGGTGGCGGACGACTACGGCGATGTCGAAGACGCGGGGAGCACCGACCCGACGCCGCCCATGACGATCACCGCGATCGCGGGCGCCACGAAGATGTAGCCCATGATGAGCCCGGCGATGGCCATCCCGCGGCCGCTGCGCACGCCGCCGTTCGTCTCCCGCAGGCCGGCGTGGCCGCAGATGACCGCGGCGAGGCAGGGGATGCCGAACAGGCAGAACCCGCCGAGCATGCCGAGGACGCCGAAGATGAGCGAGGCGATGGACCAGCCGGACGGCGGCGGCGCCGCAGCGGGCACCACCTGATGGTAGATCGGCTGCTGCTGCGGGTAGGGCTGACCATACGGGCCGGGCGAGATCGGCGGTGCGCTCGGCACCACCGGCACCTGGTACGCCTGGTCGGGGTCGTACGGCTGATGCGGCGGGTAGGTCATGCGGGTCTCCACTGTCCGGGCCGGGGAGCGGGCTGGAATGCGGCCTACCCCAGCCCGGGAACGGCCGCCCGACCACTGTGGTCGGGCGGCCGTCCTCCGACACAGGCGCACGGGCGTGAACCGGATGATCGGAAGCCGATGCCGTCCGAACGGGCTCACCCGGACGGAGTCGGCACCGCTCGGCGCAAAGGCCGGACCTGGACCACGCGGTGGCGTCGCCATGACCCGCGGGACGCGCTTAGAGCTCGTCCCAGGGCACGGTGTCCCAGGCCTCCTGCAGGGTCTCCGCCAGCAGGCCGTCGTCCTTGAGCGGCAGCTCGTCGATGCTGGCGATCGGCCGCGCCGGGCAGCGTGAGTTCACCGCCGCGGCGGCCGCGAAGCCGGTCAGCTCCTCCGCGCCGATCGGCCGCAGGGTCCACGGCGTGCCGTTCATGCTCATCGCGATCTGCAGCAGCACCATCGTCACGCCCCTGAGCACCGGCGCGACGGGCCACACCACCCGGCTGCCGTCCCAGAACGCCACGTTCCAGGTCGTGCCCTCGCGGACCAGGGCGTCGCGGCCGAGGAACAGCGCGTCGTCGAAGCCGGCCAGCCGCGCCTCGCGGAGGTGGTAACGGAGTCCCATCGTCGCGCGGTGCTTGTGCTCCGGCAGCTCGCGTTCGTAGATCACGGACTGGACCCGCAGCGGCGGCCCGGGCTCGTCGGGCGCCGGATCGGAGACCGACACGAGGACCTCCGGCGGGCCCTGCTCGTCGGGGCCCGGCACGAAGGTCACCCGAACGGAGGCGTCCCGGACGTCGCCGAGGGCGTGCCGGATCAGGCCCAGCAGCCGGTGTTCCTCCGCGACGCCGATGCGGTGCCCGAACAGCTCCTCGGCACCGTCGGCGAGCCGGGCGACGTGCAGGGCCAGGCCACGGACCCTGTTGTCGCGTACCTGCAGCGACGTGAAGTGCCCGTAGTTTCCGATGGCGATCCGGTGCAGCCGCTCCAGCTCCGGCGGCTGCCCGTTCAGCTCGAGGTTCAGCACCACACCAACCTACGGCGCGCAGGTGACCTTCCTCAGCGTGGCGGCGGCCCCGGGCGCGGCGCGGGCGGCCCGCACTCTTCCGGGCTCACTCACGTCCCGTACCGGTTACGACCCGATCGCGCGCGGGTATGCCGGGGTCTGCACCGCCCGGCGGCGCGGCGACGAGAGGGAGCGGACCATGGGACTCAGCGACGAGGACATCACCGGCGGCAGCAGCGTCGTGGGCGAGGGCGTTGCCGACGGCGGTGCCAACCCCGAGGGTCAGGACGGCGGTGCCGACGGCGGCGCGGTCGCGGGCTCCGCGAACGGCGGCGCGAACCCGGCCGGCCACGACAGCGGTGCGGACGCCGGCGCCGGTGCGGAGGGTCCGGCGGACGGCGGCGCGAACCCGGCGGGGCAGGACGGCGGCGCCGACGGCAGCGCGTACTGAGGCCGTGGTGATGACCGACGCGCCGGGCGGCGTGGACCGCCCGGCCCTGGCCCGCGCCGTCGCCGTCGATCCGGTGTTGTTCGCCGAGGCGTACTGGGGGCGCCGGCCGTTGCTGACCCGCGCGGGCGAGCTCGCCGGCCCGGGCGCCTTCACCGGCCTGCTCTCCCGGGACGCGGTCGACGAGCTGCTCAGCGAGCGCGGCCTGCGTACCCCGTTCCTGCGGGTCGCGGACCGCGGCAACGTGCTGCCCGCCTCGGCGTTCACCGGCGGCGGCGGGCCCGGCGCCGAGGTCGGCGACCAGGTGGTCGACGACAAGGTCATGCGCCTGTACGCCGACGGCGCGACCCTGGTCCTGCAGGGCCTGCACCGGATCTGGCCGCCGCTGACCGACTACACCCGCCGGCTCGGCGCCGAGCTGCGGCAGCCGGTGCAGGCCAACGCGTACCTGACGCCGGCCGGAAGCCAGGGCTTCGCCACCCACTACGACACCCACGACGTGTTCGTGTTGCAGGTCGACGGCAGCAAACGCTGGCGCATCCACGAGCCGGTGCTGGCCGATCCGTTGGAGTGCCAGGGTTGGGGCGCCCGCGCGGACGAGGTCGGCGCCGTCGCCGAGGGGCCGCCGGCGCTGGACGCCGTCCTCGCACCGGGCGACGCGCTGTACCTGCCGCGCGGCTGGCTGCACTCGGCGCAGACCCGGGACGGCAGCTCCCTGCACCTGACCCTCGGCGTCCGCGCACCGACCCGCTACGCGCTGGTCGAGGAGCTGCTGAACCTCGCGGCGCGGGACCGGCGGCTGCGCGCGTCGCTGCCGTTCGGGCTGGACGTCGCCGATCCGGCCGCGGTCGGGCCGGAGCTGGAACGCACGGTCGAGGCGCTGCGCGACTGGCTGCGGACCGTCGACCCCGCCGAGGTGGCCGGCCGGCTGCGCGAGCGTGCCTGGCCCGCGGAGCGTCCCGCCCCGGTGCGGCCCCTGGCCCAGCTCGACTTCGCCGAGCGGCTCGGCGCCGACGACCGCATCACGGTCCGCGACGGGCTGCGCTGGCGGCTGCACGACGACGGGCCGGAGCATGTCGTGCTGCGGCTGACCGGGCGCACGCTGCGCTTCCCGGCGTACTGCGCGGCGGCGGTGCGGGCGGCGCTGGAACCGGGACCGCACCGGGTCGGTGACCTGCCCGGCCTCGACGACGCGGACCGCCTGGTCCTGGCCCGGCGCCTGCTGCGCGAGGCCCTCGCCGTCGCGGCCTGAGCCGCGCGGCTCCCGAGCGCGGGGTCAGCGAGCGCGCCGCGGCATCAGCGGCACGGCGTGGTTTCAGCGGGCACGGCTTGGGATCAGTGGGCGCCGGGTCAGCCGGCGCCCGACGCGGCGGCGCCGCGGGCCACGGCCAGGACGACCACGGCCGCGATCAGGCTGGCGATCAGCACCGTCGCCACCGCGGAGACGTCCAGCTGGGCGGCGCGGCGGTCGGCGACCCGCTTCGCCGTCACGACGGCCAGGATCGGGCCGAGCAGCGCCACCACCAGGGCCACCACGGGCAGCCCGGCGGCGAGGTCACCGCCGGCCTCCCGCCCCGCCCAGCGCAGCAGGGACCACGCGGCCACGCCGACCGCACCGCCCAGCGCGCCCAGCACCGCGTACAGCGGCGCGGCGCTGCCCGACGCGGGCCGCGGCGCGGGCGTCCAGGCGGCGGTGGCGGCCGCCTCCCGCAGGTAGTCCTCCGCGTCTCGGTCGCGCTGGTGCGGGATGGCCGGCTGCGGTGCCTGCGCGCCGAAACGGTCCGCCACCCGGCCGGCCTTGTGCGCGAACTCCGCCCACAGCACGGCGGCGCGGGCGTCGACCTCGTCGCGCTCGCGCTGCGCCCGCTGCACGGCCGCCCGCGCCTCGCGGATCCGCTGGTCGGCGGCCCGGACGGCGTTGTCGGCCTCGATCGCCCGGCTGTCGTGCCAGCTGCGGGCCTCGGCCCGGTGCGCGCCGGCCTCCTCGTCGAGGTTGGTCAGCTTTCGCAGCACGCTGCGGTAGTCGGGCGTGCGGCGCTCCAGCATCGCGTCGTTCTCCGGCGCTGTCATGACGGTCCGTACGGGATGATCACCTCGGCGCCGCGGTGCACCGAGCGGTCGAAGTGCAGCGCCCGCCAGGGGCGCGGATACCAGTTCGGGGAGCCGGGACCCGGGTAGTACGGCGACAGCTCGCTTCCGTGCACGTCCAGCGCCACCCAGGCGCCGATCGGGTCCGTCCGCGAGCCCTGCCCGCCGAGCGTGTCGCGCAGCAGGGCGGCCCCGCGCCACCAGCCGATGACGTGGATGCGCCGTTCCGGGCCCTGCCGCATGATCCGGCGCAGCGGCTCGGCGGCGCCGCTCGGCGCGGCGTCGACCGCGTACAGGAAGATGAAGTGCGGCCGGTCCGCGGCCGTGCCCAGCTCGGCCCGCTCGGCGGCGATCTCGAGCAGGGAGTCCACGTTGTCGCCGTCGAAGTAGCCCGTCTCCGGCGGCAGGTACCGCTTCAGCGCGTCGACGGCGGCGCCGGCGTCCGTGTCCAGGCAGGCCACCGAGAACTGGGCCGCGCCGGGCGTGAACTGCGCGGCGAGGGACCGCGCCGCGGTGCCCAGCACCGCGCACGCCTCGTCGACCCGGGTGCCCAGGACGGCGATCGTGCGGCCCGGCGCGCGGCGCAGCACGGTCTTGGCGGACCGCGACTCGACGTCGATGGTCTCGCCGAGCAGCACCACCGGCGCGGCCGGAGCGGCGGCCGGGATGAAGCGGCGGAACTCCGGGCTGTCCTCGAGCCGCGGAATGGCGTCGCCGTCGAAGAGGCGGGGCGCGGCGAGCTCGGGCGGCCGGTGCCGCCACAGCCGGTGTTGCAGCTCGCTCCAGCGTTCCCGGTCGCCCGCGTCCGGCACCCGGACGATCCTGTTCGCCTCGGTGGCACCCGAGTCGGCGTTGACCACCGCGTGGTAGCGCGGCAGCACGTCGGCGGCCTGGTTGGTCTCCGCCAGCACGCGCCGGGCCCGGGGGAGCGCGATCCGCAGCGAGAACTGCGCGACCAGCGCGGGCCGGCCCCACAGCGCCTCGATGCCGGAGACGTCCTGGCTGGCCAGGACCAGGTGGATGCCCTGGGAGCGGCCGCGCCGGGCCAGGTCCTCGAGCAGGTCGACCGCCTCCGCGGCGACCGCGTCGCGGCCGGAGAGCAGCACCTGGAACTCGTCGACCACAGCGACGATCCGGGGCCAGGTGCCGTCCGGGTCCTCGACCCGCAGCTCGGCCAGGTTCGTCACCTCGTGGCGCTTGGCCGCGTCGGCCCGGCTGCGCAGTTCCGCGCCGAGGAACCGCAGCAGGGCCAGGCCGAACTCGCGGTCGGTGTTGACGTTGACGCCGACCAGCCGCACGTGCGGCAGCCAGCTGGGGTCGCGGCGTCCCGGCGCGAACCGGGCGAACGACACCCCCTCCTTGAAGTCGAGGAGGTAGAAGGCCAGCTCGGCGGGGGAGTACCGGGCCGCGAGGGCACCCATCCAGGCGTAGATCAGGTTGGTCTTGCCGGTGCCGGACGGCCCGGCGATCAGGGCGTGCGGCGGATAGTCGCTGAGCGTCACGTGCACCGGGGAGCCCTGCGGGCTGTCACCGAGCGGTGCCGTCAGCGCCCGCGCCGAGCTCTGCTGCCATTCGCGCTCGGGCAGCAGGCTGTCGAGCGCGACCGGGGCGGGCCCGGCGGCGACCTCGTCGGCGATCCTCCGGCAGGTGCGGGTGATCACGGCCGCCGAGGGCGCCGGGTCGAGCCGCACCGGCAGGTCACCACAGCCGCTCAGGCGCGCGGCGTCACCCGGCTCCGCGTCGATGATCTCGATTCCGGCGCCGGCCCGCACCGGGAGACCCCGGATGATCAGGTGTACGCCGCAGGCCGCGCCCGTGCGCAGCAGCCGGTCGAGCTGCCCCCGCTCGTGCCGCGACAGCTCGTCGTCGCGCCCGGCACCGAGCAGGATCGCCACCCGCCACGGCTCGGGGCGGCGCCCGGTGGCGGCGGCCAGCTCCCGCAGCGAGGAGTGCTCGCCGGCGAGCACGGTCTCGTTGATCCGGCGCACGTGGTCGACCAGCTCGTCCAGCAGCGCCGCGAGCCCGCCCGGGCCGACGAAGCTCAGCACCCCGGCCGGGGCGAGCGGCGCGAACCCGGCGAGGCCCCCGCCGAGCTGCTCGGGGTCGTAGCCGGTGAGCCGGACCCGGCCGGCCTCGGTGCAGCCCAGGGCGCGCAGCAGCAGCCCGGCGACCGTGTCGTCCCCGATCGACTCGTCGCCGCGGATCACCACGTGCCCCCGGTCGAGCAGCGGCACCAGCGCGGGCACCTCGCCCTCGTACGGCAGCAGCAGCCGGCCGGTGCGCAGCTCCGGCGCGGGGACCTGGGTGCCCGTGGGCGTCGGCCGCCACCGGGACCAGGGCAGGCCGGCGGCGCCCGGCGCGGCGGCAAGGGCCGTCTCGGCCGCGGCGCCGGCGAGCGCGGCCAGGTCGCGCTCGTGCTGCTCGTCGATCTCCCGGAGCCGCTTGTCCCGCTCGCCGGCCAGCCGGATCCGGCGCTCGCGGGCCGCGGCCGCCACCCGGGCCCGCCGGGTCACCGCCGCCTCGAATTCGTCGCGGGCGGCGACGAAGGCGCTCGCGGCCGCGCCGAGGGCGTGCGACAGCGCGGCCCGGACCTCGACGACCTGCTGCGCCCTGCTGTCAGGCATCGACACCACGGTGCGGCAGCGGCTCGGGGGCGCCCGGGTCGAGCGTCGCCGGATCCCGGCCCAGCCGGGCCAGCAGCACCCCGGTCAGCACGCTGGCGGTGACCGCGGAGTCGGCCGGGTGCGACGGGGCCTGCGCGCCCGCGGGCGTCCGGCAGATCCGGGCCAGCAGGGTGTCGAGGACGGCGGGCGGGGTGCCGGGCAGCAGCGACCGCACCCGGCCGCCGGCGGCACTGCGCAGCCGTTGCAGGTCGTCGGGCCCGGGCTCGTGACCGAGCAGGTCGCCGGCCAGGCGGTGCAGCACGGGCGGCGTCACGGCGGAGAGGCCGAGCCCGGTGGCGGCGTTGACGCCGTGCAGGTCGCGGCCGAGCCTGGCGCGGTCGCCGGAGCGCACCCCGGCGGCGACGCGGCGCAGCAGCTCGGCGGTGTCGGCCGGCCGTTCCTGCGTGCCGTCGCCGGCCCGCGGCGGTGGCGGCGCCTCGCCGGTGAGCTTCTCGACCCGCTCGCGCCACCAGGGGCCGAGCTGTTCCGGCGGCGGCGCGTGCTCCTGCTGCCGGGCGGGCGCGGGCTGGTCGTCCTCCCGGAGTCCGGCCTTCCAGTCCCGCCCAGTGGGCGCGCTCGCCTCGGCGGCGAGGCCGAGTTGGGCCAGGTATGCCGCGATGGCGTCCTGTGCCAGCCGCAGCGCGGCCGCGGCGTGCTCGGCGTGCTCGGTGGCGTTGCCGAGCTGCGGCACGCCGATCGGGTCGACCGAGGTCTGGCGCACCCAGTTCAGCAGCTCGGTCGCGCTGCGCAGCCGCTCCATCGCCACCGCGACGACGCCGGTGGGCAGCTCGTCGGACGTGGCGCGGAGCTGGGCGCCGAGTTCCTGCAGCAGGGACATCGCGCTACAGCGTCGCCGTGTAGTTCTGCGCCTGCTCGACCGCGAGCAGGGTGGCGCCGAGGCACTCCTCGAGCTGCTGGTCGGCCTGCGACAGGGAGGCGTGCACGGCGCCGACCGCGTCGTTGGAGCTGCCGTCGAGCGCCGAGGCCAGGCTCTGCTGCGCCTCGCCGAGTTTCTCCCGGGCCGCCTGGATCGCCGCCTGGCTCTCCGTGACCTGTTGGAGTGCGGCGTCCACGGCCGCTCTGACCTCGGCGACGCTGGCCACTCGTGCAGCCTCCTGCGGTAATAGGTGCGGCGGTAGGAACTCAGAATAGTCGTCCCGGATGGGGTGGTCGTGCCCGCACGCCCCTTTCGTGAAACCGGGCCCGCACGGTCACCTCGGCACGCTGCCGGGACCGCGTACCTCCGCGCCCAGGGCGGTCACCCGATCGCGCAGGCCGCGGTCGGCGGTCACCACGACCAGCCGGCGGCCGCGGCCCTCGCGGGCCACGAGATCCACGATCGCGTCGTCGCCGGATCCGGTCGCGCGCTCCACCCGTACCCCGTCGACGGCCGGGATGTCGCGGGCCCGGCCCTCCACGACCAGGACGACCTCGACGGGGCCGGTGAGACCCGGCAGCCCGGCGGCGTTGATCGGAACCAGGGCGTCACGCAGCCGGGCGTTGGCGCCGGCGCGGTCGCGCCACCAGCCGTCCGGCTTGGAGCCGACGACGTTGGCGGCATCGACGACCAGCAGCGGCACGGCCATGTGAACGAGCGTCCCACACCGGGAGCCGGGGCACCCGCCGCTACGCCGCCGCGAGTTGCGCGCCGCCGAGCTGCGGGTAGTCCTCGAGCCATTCGATGTAGAGCGGGTTGCGGGCCAGGACCTCGGCGTACGCCTCGCTCGCCATGCCCATCAGCCGCGGCGCGACCCGGGCCGCGGGGCTGTCGGGATGCCAGCCGAGCACCTGCCGCCAGCGCAGCGGCGCGCCCTGCAGGGGCCGGTGGGTGAGCCCCGCCGGCGGCCGGAACGTCGGCTGGCACAGCGCGAGCGCGAGCCCGGACTCCACCATGTCGACGCAGCCGCGGATGTCGGTCTCCAGCATCCGCCGCGGCGTGAACCCGCTCCGCGCGCAGGCCGCCGCGAAGCAGTCGCCGAAGCAGCCGTCGCCGGTGCCGGCGACCCACTGCTCCTCGGCCAGTTCGGCGAGGTCGACCTCGACGCCCTTGGCCGCCGGATGGTCGTCGGGCATCAGCACGCAGACCCCGTCGACCGCGATGGTCTGCCACACCAGGCCGTAGTCCGCCGAGGGGATGGCGTCGCCGCAGACGCCGACCTGTGCGTAGTCCAGCTTGCCGGCGAGGACCATTGTCGCCAGTTCGTCGACGTAGTAGGACGCGTGGGTGGAGATCTGGGCCTCGGGCTGTGCCTCGGACAGCCGGTGCACCATGCCGCCGATGACCGGGCCGCCGATCGCGCCGATGCGGTAACGGGTCATGACGTTCTCGTCCGTGCCGGACCCGGCGAGCCGGGCCGCCTCGTCCTGCAGGCCCTTCATCGCGGGCAGCAGCACCCGCGCCCGGGAGAGCACCAGTTCGCCGAGCGCCGTCGGCCGGGCGCCTCGACGGTCACGTTCGAAGAGCGGGCCGCCCAGAGTCCGCTCGATGCGTTGCAGCTGTGCGGTCAGAGCCGGTTGGGCGAGGCCCAGCAGCGATGCCGCCTTCGTCACGCTGCCCGTCTCCGCGATGGCACAGACCACCTTGAGATGCCGCAGCTCCAGGTTCATAGCGTGACGGTAGGACGTTCGCGGGATATCGGCTAGACCTTCGGACAGCCAAAGATCCTCCACTTGTGACAAATGGGTTAACCAAAAGGACAGATCCAGCTAAGCCGTACGCTGGTCCGGGCACAGATCGTTGATCGTCTATCACTATCCGTAAAAATGCCGTCCACTTTGTACTTTGTTCACAGATCGCGCCGATAGGTGGTCCGCCGGCCCACGACGTCGCGGACCTTGTCGGCCAGCGCCACGGCCGGGTCGACGATCTTGTTCCACGGCGGCGTCGCCGGGGTGCCGGGGTGCGGGCGGGTCGGCGCGGCCTCCTCGGCCAGCTCCACCCGGTTGCCGAGCCGGATCAGATCCTCGGCCGAGACCATCCGCAGCAGCAGCGGCAGCAACTCGCCGGCGGCCGCGTCCGCGTGCCGCAGCAGCCGGCGGCGGACGTCGCCGGCGCGGGCCGCCCGGTCGCCCTCGTCCGCGGCCTCGAGGAGCCGGAGCGCCTCCAGCAACGCCCGGTCCTCGTCGATCTCCCGGTCGACCAGCGCGTAGCCGTCCGGAACGGTCGCACGCACGGCCGGGTACAGGTACTGCTCCTCGGCGGAGAGATGCCGCGACAGCTCGGCGCTGATCACCTGGGCGAGCGTGCGGCGGCGTGCGGCGTCCGTGCCGTCGCCGGTCAGCTCGTCGCAGAGGGCGAGCAGCTCGCGGTGCTCCCGGCGGATGACGTCGACGACGCTGGGGCCGGTCGTCTCGCCGCCGACGGGCGGCAGTGGGGGAAGGTGTATGGACACCGCCTGCTCTTACCCGGACATGATCTCCCGCCAAACGTCGCCCGGTGCCAGCTGGTAAGAAGAGCGGATGGAACCTGTCTCCGCCGCCGACGAGGTCGTCGACCTGTGCCGCGACCTGCTGAGGATCGACACCACCAACACCGGGGACCCGCGAACGACCGTTGGTGAGCGTGCCGCCGCGGAGTACGTCGCCGGCAAGCTCACCGAGGTCGGCATCGAGGTCGAGCTGCACGAGTCCGCGCCGAGGCGGGCCAATCTGGTCGCCCGGATACCCGGCGCCGACCGCTCCCGCGGCGCGCTGCTGGTGCACGGGCACCTCGACGTGGTACCCGCCGACGCGAGCGAGTGGTCGGTGCCGCCGTTCTCCGGCGAGGTGAAGGACGGCTACCTCTGGGGCCGCGGCGCGATCGACATGAAGGACTTCGACGCGATGGCGCTCGCCGTCGTCCGCGACTGGCAGCGCACCGGCTACGTACCGCCCCGCGACATCGTCCTCGCATACACCGCGGACGAGGAGGCGGGCATGGAGTACGGCTCGCAGTTCCTCGTCCGCGAGCACGCCGGGCTCTTCGACGGCTGCACCGAGGCGATCGGTGAGGTCGGCGGCTTCTCCTACACGATCAACGACGACCTGCGCCTCTACCTGGTCGAGACGGCCGAGAAGGGCATCGACTGGCTGCGCCTGCACGCCCGGGGCCGGCCGGGACACGGCTCGTTCGTGCACGACGACAACGCGGTCACGGCGCTCGCCGAGGCCGTCGCCGCGGTCGGCCGGCACCGGTTCCCCATGGTCATCACGCCGACCGTGCGCTCGTTCCTGGAGCAGGTCTCCGAGGCGCTCGGCATCGAGCTCGACCCCGACGAGCCCGAACTGGCGATCGCCAAGCTCGGCCCGATCGCCAACCTGATCGGCGCGACCGTGCGCAACACGGCCAACCCGACCCGGCTCGAGGCGGGCTACAAGGACAACGTCATCCCGGGCAAGGCGTCGGCGACCATCGACTGCCGCACCCTGCCCGGGCAGGCCGAGATCTTCCTGGAGCAGCTGCGCGGGGTCATCGGCCCCGACATCGAGATCGAGCACGTGTCGCAGCAGGGCGCCCTGGAGACCGGCTTCGACGGTGCGCTCGTCGAGGCGATGGGCGCCGCCCTGCGCGCCGAGGACCCGGGCGCCCGCACCGTGCCGTACATGCTCTCCGGCGGCACCGACGCCAAGGCCTTCAGCACGCTGGGCATCCGCTGCTTCGGCTTCGCCCCGCTGAAGCTGCCCGCCGACCTGAACTTCTCCGCGTTGTTCCACGGCGTCGACGAGCGGGTGCCCGTGGAAGGACTACAGTTCGGCGTGCGTGTGCTCGACCGACTGCTGCAGGCGAGCTGATGAGAGGACTTTTCACACCATGACCGACCAGTACGCGGAGCTCGACGCCGCTCTAGAGCGGGTCGTCGAGGCCGCGAAAGCCCACCTGGCGGCGGTCAAGGCCGCCCAGGGCCGGGTGGATGACGACGATGTGTGGCAGGCGTACGTCAACCTCAACAACACCTCCTTCGCGTACGACGAGCAGCTGCTCGAGGCGTTCGGCGAAGTGACGCCGTGGGACGTCGAGTCGATCGACCCGGACGAGGCGGACCAGCGCTTCGGCGGCCTCGTCGGCGGCCTGGAGGACGGCGACGCCGACCCGCACCCGCGGGTGATCTCGGTGCGCCAGCGCCGCGACTACCGGGTGCCCAGCGTCGCGGCCCTACTGCGCGTCGCGGACGCCGCCCGGCGCAACCTGGTGCCGGCCGACGACGAGGCCGGACCGGTCGACTCGGTCGGCGAGGCGGTGCTGGAGCTGCTGCAGGCCGGCGACGGCTCGCTGTCGTCGCTGGACGTGCCGGAGCTGGAGCCGCTCGACGGCCTGCTCACGGTGAGCGAGGTGGCGGCGCCGCTGGACCTGGAGGCGTTCGCGGACGAGGACGGCGCGGGACCCTTCGCCCCGGCCCCCGACGACCTGCTCGTCGGGCGCCTGGACGAACACCCCTACCTGTCCGACGAGGAAGACGACCACGCCGGTCACCAGCATTGAGTTCTGTCTGGGCATGAAGCGGCGCCCGCCTCGGGTTCGGGGCGGGCGCGGCTTGTTCTGTTATATCGAGAGACCGGGCTGCAGGGAGCCCTGCACCTTGCGGCGGAGCATCACCTGCCGGGTTCCGTCCCGGAAGAGCTGGACGCGGGCCAGCTCCCATCCCGAGAATTCCGCCTGGATCGCCAGCTGCGCCGCGGCGGTCAAGCGATCGACATTCGAAGGCAACCGGAGCGGCGCGTACTCGTAGTCCATGGGTGCAAGGATGCCCCGCCAACGTGGTCGAGACAACTACTGACCAGCGGATATTCACTCCGAGCGACGACCGGGTGAAGCCGTCGGACCGTGTGCTACCAGCCCTGGCCTGGTCAGCTGGGCCAGAGCAGCGAAGGTACGGCGGGGGTCCGCCGCCACGGTCCGTGACTACGCCTACGGCTGCCCGGGGGCTCGGGACCGGCGCCTCCGCGCCGTCTTCGAGGCCGTGGCGAGCGACCGGGATGCCGGCGGGCCTCGTCGAGATTCCTTCGCGGTTACCCGCCCGCGGGAGATCGACTCCTAATATGCGCCGGCGCCCGGCATGTCACCGGTCCCCGGGCCGGTCAGGCCCTCCCTTTCGGGATAGCCGACCGGCACCGCCGACACGTCGTCCAGCGCGCCCGCGATCTCACCCGGCAGGGTGAGTTCGTCGCTCAGCAGCGCGCCCTGCAACTGCCCCGCCGTCCGCGCGCCCAGGATCGGCGCGACCACGCCCGGCCGGTCCCGGATCCAGGCCAGCGCCACCTCGACGGGCGAGACCCCCAGCCCGCTCGCCGCGATCACCACGGCCTCGACGATGCTCGAGCTGCGCGGCTCCAAGTACGTCCGCACGAACGGGGCGAGGTGATCGGTGGCGGCCCGGGAGTCCAGCGGCCGGCCGTTGCGGTACTTGCCCGTCAGCACGCCGCGGCCCAGCGGCGACCACGGCAGCACGCCGATGCCCAGCGCCGCCGCGGCCGGCAGCACCTCGCGCTCGATGCCGCGCTCCAGCAGCGAATACTCCATCTGGGTCGCGACGATCGGTGCGCGGGCCGGGAACGCCTGCTGCCAGGCGGCGGCCCGGGCGGTCTGCCAGCCGGCGAAGTTGGACACCCCGACGTAGCGGACCCGGCCGCTGTCGACCGCGTGGTCCAGCGCGGACAGCGTCTCCTCGAGCGGCGTCTGCGGGTCGTAGCCGTGCACCTGCCACAGGTCGACGTAGTCGGTGCCGAGCCGGCGCAGCGACGCGTCCAGGCTGCGCAGCAGGTGGCCCCGGGAGCTGTCCCGGCGGCGGAAGCCGTGCCGGCCGAGGCCGGCCTTCGTGGCGATCAGTACCTCGTCGCGGGGCACCAGGTGGTCGATCAGGGAGCCGATGACCGTCTCCGCGTCGCCGTCGCCGTACACGTCGGCGGTGTCGATCAGGGTGCCGCCGGCCTCGAGGTAGAGCTTGAGCTGGGCGGCCGCGTCGTCGGGGTCGGTGTCGCGGCCCCAGGTCATGGTGCCGAGAGCGAGCCGGGAGACCGCCAGCCCGCTTCGGCCGAGCGGTCGCTGTTGCATGGGTGAACCCTATTCAGCGCCGGGCACCCGCGAAATGCTCGTGACAGCTCAATAGGGCCGCGAAGCGTCGGGTTGGCGACCCAACTCACCGAAGATCACGCAACGTGTTCGCCTAGGCTTCGTAGCGCGGAGCATCGGCGCTGCCGCGGCAGAAACCGGGAGGACCCGTGCGGCTCGGACTCAACCTCGGATACCAGACCTCGTGGACCACACCAGCGAACCATCTCGCGCTGGCGCAGGAGGCCGACCGGCTCGGCTACTCGGTGGTGTGGGCGGCGGAGGCGTACGGCTCGGACGTGCCGAGCATGCTCGCCTGGATCGCCGGGCAGACGGAGTCGATCGACGTCGGCGCGGCCGTGATGCAGATCCCGGCCCGCAGCCCCGCGATGACCGCGATGACCGCCGCCACGATCGACACCATCTCCGGCGGCCGGTTCCGGCTCGGACTGGGCGTCTCCGGCCCGCAGGTCTCCGAGGGCTGGCACGGTGTGCGGTTCGCCAAGCCGCTGGCCCGCACCCGCGAGTACGTCGACATCGTCAAGCTGGCGATCGCCCGCAAGCCGGTGGCCTACGACGGCGACCACTACACGCTGCCGCTGCCCGACGGCCCCGGCAAGGCGCTGCGGCTGGGCTTCCACCCGCCGCGTGAGGCCGTACCCGTGTATCTCGCGGCCGTCGGACCGAAGAACCTGGAGCTGGCCGGCGAGATCGCCGACGGCTGGCTGGCGATCTTCTTCGCGCCGGACGACGCGGGGGAGTCCCTGCGGCACATCGAGAGCGGCCGGGCCAGGATCGGCGCCGGCCTGGCCGGCTTCGACGTGGCACCCAGCGTGCCCGTGGTGATCGGCGACGACGTCGCGGCCGCCTGCGACGCGGTCCGGCCCTACGCGGCCCTGTACGTCGGCGGCATGGGCAGCCGCGAGCAGAACTTCTACAACAGGCTCGCCGTCCGGATGGGCTACGCGGACGAGGCCCGGGAGATCCAGGACCTCTACCTGGACCGCAAGATCCGCGACGCCGCGGCCGCCGTGCCGCAGGACTTCATCACGCGTACCTCGATCATCGGCAACCGGCAGCAGGTCACCGAGCGGATCCGCGAGTACGCCGCCGCCGGCGTCGGCACCCTCTCCATCAGCCCGTTCGTGCCCGACCTCGAGACCGGCATCGCCACCCTGCGCGCCGTCGCGGAGGCGTTCGAGGCCTCGGGGGTGGCCGAGTAGCCGTGGCAACGGTTCTGCTGCTCCGCCACGGGCGGACCAACGCCAACGCGTCCGGCGGCCTGGCCGGGCGGCTGCCGGTCGAGCTCGACGACACCGGCCGCGGCCAGGCGCTGCGGATCGGCGAGCGGCTGCGCAAGCTGCCGCTGGCGGCCGTCGTGACCAGCCCGCTGATCCGCTGCCGGCAGACCCTCGACCTGGCCCTGCCGGAGATCGTCCCGGAGATCGACGAGGGCCTGATCGAGTGCGGTTACGGCGACTGGGAGGGCCGCCCGCTCAAGGAGCTGGCGCAGGACCCGCTCTGGCCGGTCGTCCAGCAGCACCCCAGCGCCGTGGTCTTCCCGAACGGCGAGGCGATGGCCGCGATGTCGGCCCGCGCGGTGGCGGCGGTGCGGCGCCGGGACGCCCAGGTGACCGCGCAGCACGGCCCGGACGCGCTCTGGCTGGCGTGCAGCCACGGCGATGTGATCAAGGCCGTCGTGGCGGACGCGATGGGGCTGCACCTGGACGAGTTCCAGCGCCTCGTCGCCGACCCCGCCTCGATCAGCGTCATCCGCTACACACCGATGCGGCCCTTCCTCGTACGGCTCAACGACACCGCCGACCTGTCGGCGCTGGTGCCGCCGAAGCCCGCCGAGGGTGCCCTGCCCGAGTCCGACGCGGCCGTGGGCGGTGGCGCGGGCGGGGGCGCATGAGTACGGCATGTGACCGGCGCGTTACCACAGCGTGCGCGTGCTTTGCGCCCTCGGCGAACCGCGGCGGCAGGCTGCGCAACCGCGCGCGCGGGCGGCTAGGGTCGAAGCCATGACCCACCAGGTGCATGCCTTCGAGCCGCCCGAGCGGTTCGTCGCCGGGACGGTGGGCGAGCCGGGTGACCGGACATTCTTCCTCCAGGCCCGCGGTGGCGGCCGGGTGGTCAGCGTGGCGCTGGAGAAGGTCCAGGTGTCGCTGCTCGCCGAGAAGCTCGAGGAACTGCTCACCGAGGCCAGCCGGCGTTTCGGCGTCGACCTGCCCGAGGTCCCCGTGCTCGCGATCAACGACAACGAGCCGCTGGACACCCCCGTCGACGAGGAGTTCCGGGTCGGCACGCTCGGCCTCGCCTTCGACGTCGACACGACCACGGTGGTCATCGAGGCGATCGAGGCCGGTGAGAGCGACGCCGAGGTCGAGCTCGGCGAGGACGACGATGACGAGGGCCCGGTCGACGTCGAGGACGATGACGACGAGCCCGACGACGACCTCGACCGGCTCCGCGTCCGGCTGACGCCGGAGGCGACCCGGGCCTTCATCGACCGGGCCCGCCGGGTCGTCGCCGCCGGCCGGCCGCCGTGCCCGCTCTGCGGCCAGCCGCTCGACCCCGCCGGCCACCTCTGCCCGCGGCACAACGGCTACCACCGGTGACGACGGAGCCCGCATCCGTGCTCGCGGAGGAGGACGCGCTCGAGCTGCTCAGCCGCGGCGAGATGGAGCTCGAGGGCCGGCTGATCGGCGCGTCCAACACGACGCTGCGGGCCGAGATCACCCTGGACGGGCTGACCCGGCGCTGCGTCTACAAGCCGGTGCGCGGCGAGCGCCCGCTCTGGGACTTCCCGGACGGCACCCTGGCCGGGCGCGAGGTCTCCGCGTTCCTGGTCTCCCAGGCGACCGGCTGGGGGCTGGTGCCGCCGACGATCCTGCGCGACGGCCCGCTCGGCCCCGGCGCGTGCCAGCTCTGGATCGACGAGCCCGACGACGCGGAGGCGCTGATCGGCTTCATCCCGGCGTACGACGTGCCGCCCGGGTGGTTCGCGATCGCCTCGGCCCGCGACTCCGACGGCGACGCGTACGCGCTGGCGCACGCCGACGACCCGCGGCTGTCCCGGCTGGCGGTGCTGGACGCGGTGATCAACAACGCCGATCGCAAGGGCGGGCACGTGCTCTACGCACCCGGCGGCCGCATACACGGCGTCGACCACGGCGTCTGCTTCCACGTGGAGAACAAGCTCCGCACGGTGCTGTGGGGCTGGACGGACAAGGCCATACCGGCCGATTCGGTAGAGACCCTGTCCGTGCTGGCGGAGCGGCTCGACGGCGCCCTCGGCGCGGCGCTCGAGCAGCACCTGACCGTCTCGGAGGTGCAGCATGCCCGGCTGCGGGTGCGGCGCCTGCTGCGTGCGGCCCGCTTCCCGAAGCCGTCACAGGACTGGCCCGCCGTGCCGTGGCCGCCGGTCTGAGGCTTTACTCACGCCGCACGTTTTCTGTCGGCGGGCCTGGATAGGCTTTTGACCATGGACGCATGGACGGGGCACGAGGTGCCGACCCTGCCGGGGACCGCGACGCCGCCGGCGCTTTTCGACTCGGCCCGCCGGTCTGTGCGGCCCACGACGCCGGGCGCGACCGCGACGATGTACGTCTGCGGCATCACCCCCTACGACGCCACCCACCTCGGCCACGCCGCCACGATGATCACCTTCGACCTGGTGCAGCGCGCCTGGCGCGACGCCGGCCTCGACGTGAACTACGTGCAGAACGTCACCGACATCGACGACCCGCTGCTCGAGCGCGCGGCCCGCGACGGCGAGGACTGGGTGGTCCTGGCGATGCGCGAGACGGCCCTGTTCCGCGAGGACATGGAGGCGCTGCGGATGATCCCGCCGGCGCACTACGTCGGCGCCGTCGAGTCCATCCCGGCGATCGCCGCACACGTGCGCCGGCTGCTCGACGCCGGCGCGGCATACCGGCTCTCCGACGGCACCGGCGACATCTACTTCGCGATCGCGTCGGCGCCGTCGTTCGGCTACGAGTCCAACCTGTCCCGCGAGGAGATGCTGGTCCTGTCCGCCCAGCGCGGCGGCGACCCCGAGCGCCCCGGCAAGCGCGACGCGCTCGACCCGCTGCTGTGGCGCGGCGCCCGCGACGGCGAGCCGGCCTGGGACGGCGGCGACCTCGGCCCCGGCCGCCCGGGCTGGCACATCGAGTGCGCGACCATCGCCATCGGCCTGCTCGGCGACACCATCGACGTGCAGGGCGGCGGCAACGACCTGCTCTACCCGCACCACGAGTGCTCCGCGGCGCACGCCGAACTGCTCACCGGCGCGGCGCCGTTCGCCGGCCACTACGTGCACGCGGGCATGATCGGCCTGGCCGGCGAGAAGATGTCGAAGTCCAAGGGCAACCTGGTGTTCGTCTCCCGCCTGCGCGCCGACGGCGTCGACCCGATGGCGGTCCGGCTCGGCCTGCTCGCCGATCACTACCGCGCCGACCGCGACTGGACGGACGACGTGCTCAAGGCCGGCCAGCAGCGGCTGGCCCGCTGGCGCGAGGCGGCGGCGGCGCCGGCCGGCCCGTCCGGCGGGGAGCTGCTCGCCGCGGTCCGCGGAGCCCTGCACGACGACCTCGACACCCCGGCGGCGCTGGCGCTGGTCGACGCCTGGTCGGAGGCGGCGCTGTCCGGATCCGGCGACGACGCCGGCGCCCCGGCGCTGATGGCGACGACGGTCGACGCGCTGCTGGGCATCCGCCTCTAGGACGCCCGGCTCAGGCGAGGGTGAGGCCCGGGTCCGGGTCCGGCTCGGGCACCGGCGCCGGGATCCGGTAGTCCTCGGTCAGCGTCGTCATCGGGCCCGGCCACGTCGCCTGTGCCACCTCGATCGGCTTGCGGGTCTCGTCGAACGCCACGTGCAGCAGGTGCAGCACCGGGGTGTCCGGCCGGATCTGCAGGATCTCGGCCTCCTCGCGGCTCGGCTGCCGGGCGCTGATCGTGTCGGTCGCCGACGCGTAGCGCCGCCCGATGGCCTCCTCGGCCTCCTGGTACAGCGGCCGGCCGAACGCCTCGACCCGCTCGAGCGAGGTTCCGGTCGCGTCGGTCACCCGGAACCACGAGGCGCCGACCTCGACCGTGGCGTCGTCGGCGCGCACGACGTGGCGGCGTACCAGCATCTCGGTGCCGTCGCGGACGCCGAACGCGTCCGCGACCTCGGGCGGCGCGGCCTCGCGCCCGACGCCGGCCAGCTGCTGCCGGTAGCGGGCCGCCAGGTCGGCGTGGTAGCCGCGGTGCACGCCGTAGCGGCCGCGGGAGAGCCGGTTGAGCCGGCGCCGGGTGCCGCGCACGTAGGTGCCCGAGCCCGGCTTGGTGATCAGGATTCCCTCGACCCGCAGCTGGTCGACGGTGCGCTGGACCGTCTGCTTCGCGACGCCGAACATCTCGGCCATCGCGGGGATCGAGGGCAGCCGCTCGCCGGGGTTCCAGTCGCCGCGGCGGATCCGCTCGCGCAGCTGCGCGGCGATCTGACGGTGCGGGAACTCGGCGGCACCGGGGTTGATCGTCATAGACGTACCTCCAGACCCAGGTTCCTAGGATGACTTACGCGGCGTGTGCAACGTGACAGCGACACGCCGAAACCCGGTCGACCGGCGCGGGTGGCTCGCCGAGCATGGTGGTCATGCTGAGCCCCGAGATCCTCGAGTACTACGAACGCGGCGGCGAGCGCGAGCGCCTCACCGCGGGCGCCGGTCGCCTGGAGTTCCTGCGCACGTGGGACGTGCTGACCCGCACGCTGCCGCCGGCGCCGGCCCGGGTCCTCGACGTGGGCGGTGCCACCGGCGTCTACGCGCGCCCGCTCGCGGAGGCGGGTCACCGTGTGCACGTGATCGACCCGGTACCCGAGCACGTGGCCGCGGCCGGCGCCCTCGACGGCGTGACCGCGGAGGTCGGCGACGCCCGCGACCTGCCGGAACGGGACGCGAGCGCCGACGCGGCGCTGCTGCTCGGCCCGCTCTACCACCTGCCCGACCGTGCCGACCGGGTCGCGGCCTGGCGCGAGGCCGCCCGCGTCGTGCGCCCGGGCGGGGTGGTCGTGGGCGCGGTGATCAGCAGGTTCGCCTCGCTCATCGACGGCGTCGCCAAGGGCTACTTCGCCGAGCCGGGTTTCGTGTCGATCGTGGACCGGGCGCTGGGCGACGGCGTGCACCGCAACGACGGTTCGGTGCGGCAGTGGTTCACCAGCGCCTACTTCCACCACCCGGACGAGCCGGCGGCCGAGGCCCTCGAGGCCGGCCTCACCGGGGTGCGCACGGTCGCGGTGGAGGGCCCGGTCTGGATGACGGGCCCGCGGCTGACGGAGTTCCTCGCCGACCCCCGGTTGACCGGCGTCATGCTCGACATGCTGCGCCGGATCGAGGACGAGCCGAGCGTCCTGGGCGCGAGCGGCCACCTCCTGACGATCGCCCGGCGGCACGCCTGAGGCCCGTCCTGCCGATCATGCCGCCGGGGCAGGCCCTTAAGCTGTCGGACACCTGAGCGAGAGGAGCCCCCGGCGTGGAGGCACTGCGGTTGATCCTGAGATACGCGCACCTGATCGGCTTCGCGCTGCTGCTGGGCGGCGCGATCGTGCAGTTCATCTCCGGCAAGTTCCGGATCAACCCGGCCATGCTGTGGGGCGCGATCATCCAGGTGCTCACCGGCCTGGCGCTGTCGGCGCCGCTGCGCGGCGGTGGCGACGACGAGCCGAGCCCGGTCAAGCTGGGCGTCAAGCTCCTGATCGCGATCATGATCTTCGTGATGGTGTTCGTGCCCCGCAAGCGCGCCGAGGTCAACCGCGGGCACTTCATCGGCATCATCGCCCTGACGCTGATCAACGCGGCGGTCGCGACCTTCTGGCGCTAGGGGTGTCCTCGAGCACCTGGGCGAGGCCGCTGAGCAGGTGCTGCAGGCCGAACTCGACGAGCATGTCGAGGTCGAACTCGCGGTCGCCGGCGGCCAGGTAGCGGGTCATCATCGGCAGCCGCCCGGTCGCCAGCACGGCCTCGAAGTGTGCCTGCTGCGCCCGTAGCCACTGGTCGCCGGTCATCCCGGTCTCCTGCTCGGCCTGCGCCTCGTGCTCCAGGTTGACCGCCGTGCCGCGGACGTGGTTCGCCACCGTCACCGCCGCCAGGAACTGCGCGTTCGCGGAGAGGCCGCGCCCCTCCAGGGCCTGCATCGTCCACTCGGTGTGTGCCATGGCGTGCGGGGCCAGCAGCGGGCGGGTGAACGACATCGCCTGGGCGAGCCAGGGGTGGCGCCGGTATATCGCCCACTGCAGCCGGGCGATCGCCTCGACGCAGCGCCGCCAGCCGTCCTCCTCCGGAATCAGCGGCGGCGGCGGGTTCACGGCGAATACCGCATCCGTCATGAGCAGCAGCAACTCCTCCTTGTCGGCCACGTACCGGTAGAGCGACATGGTCGGCACGCCGATCTCGGCCGCGAGCCGGCGCATGCTCAGCGCGGCGAGGCCCTCGGCGTCCGCGATCGTCACGGCGGCGCGCACCACCCGGTCGCGGTCCGGTGCCGCGTCGGCCGGCCGGGCCTGCGCGGCCACGACCGTCCCGACGCCGGGCATCGCCCGGACCAGCCCCTGCTCGCGCAGGGTGGCGAGGACCTTGGTGGCGGTCGCCATGGCGATGCCGTACTGCGCGGTCAGCTGCCGGGTCGACGCGATCCTGTCGCCGGGCGCGAGGTCGCCGGCGGCGATCCGCGCGGCGATCTCACCGGCGATTCTCTGGTACGGCGGCAAGCCCATGAACCCCTCCGTGTACTAGTGCACCCGATCCTAGTGCACTAGTCGGCGCCATTGGATAGGGGTGCTAGCACCACTTCCCGGCAAACTAGTGCGCTCGTACGCTGTACCAGTCAAGTCCTATGGGGAGGGTTCAGCGATGACCGACGCGGTACGCCTGGAGACGCTCTACAAGACCTACGCCGACACCGGCACCGCCGTCACCGCGCTCGACGGGGTGACGGCCGCGTTCTCCACCGGCACGTTCACCGCGGTGATGGGCCCGTCCGGCTCCGGCAAGAGCACCCTGCTGCAGTGCGCGGCGGGGCTGGACCGGCCCAGCGCCGGCCGGGTGTTCATCGACGGCGCCGAGCTGACGGCGACGAAGGACACCGCGATGACCAGGTTCCGGCGCAGCCGGGTCGGCTTCGTCTTCCAGGACTACAACCTGCTGCCGGCGCTGACCGTCGAGCAGAATGTCCTGCTGCCGCTGCGCCTCGCCGGCCGCCGCGCCGACCGGGGCCGCTGCGCGGAGGTGCTCACCCGGCTCGGCCTCGGCGACCGGCTGCACGACCTGCCCGAGCGGCTGTCCGGGGGAGAGCGGCAGCGGGTGGCCGTCGCCCGTGCGCTGGTCACCGAGCCGGCCGTCATCTTCGCCGACGAGCCGACCGGCGCCCTCGACCTGCGCGGCGCCCGCGAGGTGCTGACCCTGCTGCGGGCCGTCGTGCACGAGCACGGCCGTACCGTCGTCATGGTCACCCACGACCCGGTCGCGGCCGCGTACGCGGACTCGGTGCTCTTCCTCGCCGACGGCCGGCTGGCCGGGGCGCTGAGCGCGCCAACCGCCGAGGCCGTCGCGGAGCGGCTGACCCACCTGGGCGACCTGGTCGGCGACCGGACCGGGGCGGCGACGTGATCGCCGTCGCCCTGCGCAACCTGCGGCACCGCCCCGGCGGCTTCGTCGCGACGTTCCTGTCCGCCTTCCTGGGCGCGTCACTGCTGACGGCGTTCGCGTCACTGCTCGACACCGCCGCGGGCGCCGACGACGCCAGCGCGGAGTCCCTGGTCACGACGGCGAGCGTGGCCGGCGGCTGGTGCCTGGTGATCGTCGTCTTCGCCGTCACGTCGACCCTGAGCCTGGCGGTCACCCGCCGCTCGGAGCAGACGGCCCTGCTGCGCCGGGTGGGCGCGACCGGCCCGCAGCTGCGCCGGATGATCGTGGGGGAGGCCGCCGCGATCTCGCTGCTCGCCTCGGCGGCGGCCGTACCGGCCGGGCTCGTCCTGGGGCGGCTGCTGCTCGCGCTTCTGCGGGACACCGGCCAGGTCGCGGCGGAGGTCGGCTACGTGTTCGGCCCGATCGCGCCGGCCGCGGGCTTCGGGGTGACCCTGGCGGGCGCGATCCTCGCGGCGCTGGCCACGGCCCGGCGTACGACCGGGTCGGTCGGGCCCCGGCGCACCCGGCCGCGGGCCCGCCGCCTCGCGGGGGCGCTGTTCCTGCTGGTCGCGGCGAACTGCGCGACGCTGACCGTGACGCTGATGGACGGCAAGGGCATCGACGCGATGCAGACCGCGGGCCAGGCGTCGATCTGGGCGTCGATCGGCCTGGCCCTGTTCGCCCCGGAGCTGCTGCGGCTCGTCACGGTGGTGCTCGGCGGTCCGGTCCGGCTGCTCGGGGGCGCCGCGGGCGAGCTGGCCGTGCTCGGGGTGCGGGGGCGTACCCGGCAACTGGCGGGCGCCGTGATGCCCGTCGTGCTGTTCACGGGCATCGCGACCGGCACGGTCTACATGCAGGGCATCGAGGACGACGCCGCGGCGGGCACCGTGCAGCCGGAGTTCGCCCGCGACATTCAGACCCTGAACTACGTGGTGGTCGGCATGATCACGGTCTTCGTGGCGATCATGCTGGTCAACACCCTGATCGCGGCGACGTCGCACCGCAAGCGGGAGTTCGCCCAGCAGCGGCTGGCCGGCTCGACCCGGGGGCAGCTGATCGCGATGGTCGCGTGCGAGGGCCTCCTCGTGACGGTCACCGGGGTCCTGGCCGGCTCGGCGGCCTCGCTCTTCACGATCATGTCCTTCGGCGCGGCCCGGGCGGACCGCGTCTGGCCCGAAGCCACCCCGATCGCGTACGCGGTGATCGTCGCGGTGGCGGTCGCGCTGACGACGCTGTCCGTGCTCGGCACTGCCCGCCGTACCGTCCGAGGGAGCGCCGTGAGCGCGATGCGCGCGTGAGTCCGAGAGGCGATCGGCCCCCGTCCATCCTGGACAACGGGGGCCGTTGTCTTGCTCGGACCCTTCTATCAGCTGTACAGCTGATAGAAGTATGGCGATCTTCTGCAATTTGACCGCATACTGACGTTGCGTGACCGCATGGAGGCATTGCGTGTTTGGGAACGGGCGGAACATTGGCCGAATGCCGCCCGATCCTCATCTCCGAAGCAGCCCCGTGCGTGGCCCCCGCGCGGGTGCGGGACGGAGGAGGAGCGATGAGAGAGTTCTATCGTGGACCGCGTGTGCTCGTCACCGACAAGGTGATCACGGTCCAGCGGGCGGCGCCGCGGAGCTTCGTCCTCGCCGAGCTCCATGCCGTGCACATCGTGCGCCAGCGGGGCGCCTGCGGGATGTCCGGCGAACGGGTTCTGGGGATATCCGCACTGGTCAGTGGCATTGTCATCGTGCCCGTGGTCGGCCGGGTGTCCGTTGGCGTGGCGACGGTGACAACGGTCGTCGCGCTCGTGTACGCCTTCATCCACCTGCGTCTCGGCCCGCCGGCCCATCACGAACTGGTGGCCACCTATCGGGGCGTGCGTGCGGTGGTGTTCGAGTCGGACGATCAGCGCGAGTTCGAGCAGGTCTGTCGCGGCCTCCAACGCGCCTTGGAGCGACTCGGCTGATGGCTAGGCGGCCAACAGCTATATGGCAGTTTGGCATGCCTCTTCGATTTGGCATCGCTTTTCCATGCCGGTGTTGCCTTTCCGGAAACGACATCGCGGAGTCGCTGCCGTATCTATCGTAGGCCTGTGTCGTTGTTCCTACGACGGCGTCCCTGAGAAGGGTTGCTGTGCCTCGCCGTCCAAACTGCTATGTTGCTGTTAGCAACGTAGCTGGTGGCGCGCCTCATGATCGAGGTTCGTCCAGGTGGACCGACGAGGCGGGTGTGGCAATGAGTGCCGCGCGGGACGAAACGCCTGCTGTCGCTAGGCAGCGGGTGCGGCGCGCGCTCCGCAAGGCACGCCAGGCGACACCGCTGATTCAGGGCGACGTGGCCAAGCGGCTCGGGTGGTCATTGTCCAAGGTGCAGCGAATCGAGAGCGGTGAGGTCGCTGTGTCGGTCACCGATCTGCGCGCCCTGCTCGCTGTCTACGGTGTCCGCGACGAGGCGGCGATCGAGCAGCTGGCGCGCGACGCGGCGATCGCGCGTCGCCAGCGGTGGTGGATCACCCCCGAGTACCGCAAGCATCTCACCCCCGGTCTGCGCATGCTGCTGCAGTTCGAGGCGCAGGCGACGACCGTCCGGGCCTATCAGCCGTTGGTCATCCCCGGTGACCTGCAGACCCCGGCGATGGCGGAGCACCTGCTGAGCTGGTCCGACACGAGCCTCACCGATGTGGACCGAAAGGTGCGTTTCGACGTTCGCATGCTCCGCGCGAAGCGGGTCGCGGAACGCGACGACTCACCGGCGTATCTACTGATGCTGGACGAGGCGGTGATCAAGCGCGAGACCGGCGGCCGCGAGGTCATGGCGGAGCAGCTCGAGTCGGTTGCGGAGATCATCGCCCGGCGGCCCAACATCCACATTCGTCTCGTGAAGCTCGCCATGGGTGCAAATCTCAGCATGATGGGCCCCTTTACCATTCTCGATCTGAGCGACGACGACCACGAGGACGCGGTCGTCTATCGGGAGTCCTATACCGATGACACCGTCGACCATGATTCGGAGACCGTCGGGTACTACCGACAGCGATTTGAGTCGATGTGGCCGCAGTGCTACGACGAGATCGACTCGCTGCGTCTCATCCGGGCGGAGGCGGGAACCCTCCGCGCGTCATTGATCCGGGATAGTTGACCGTTCCCGGTCCCATGAACACGTGGTCCGAAGTATCACGTGCTCCGGCGCCTGAGCTGGGGTTCTCGAATGAAAGATCGTATCGAGCATGAATTGGTATCGAAGCTCCTACTGCGCCGACGCCACCTGTGTCGAGGTGGCGAAGATCGGCCAGGAGGTGGTTGCCCTACGCGACTCAAAGCGTCCTGAACAGGCATTTCTCCGCTTTGAGCGTTCGGTGTGGGCTGAATTCATCGATGGTGTCAAGGCCGGCGGCTTCGGCGGACGGTAGTGGAATGGCGCGCCTCGGTCGAACATCGAGGCGCGCCATTTCGTGAGGGACAAGCCGTATCGGCTCACGTACCCTGTGTAGTCCCGGACCGTGGAGGCGCAGAATGCGAACCGACGAGCCTGAGCGATCGCTGCAATGGATCCGACGATGCGCGGACAGTTCATGTGTTGAGGTGGCCCGGGACGGCGACGACGTCGTCGTGCGAGACGGCAAGGATGCCGGAGGCCCGAGGCTGCGATTCACCGGCGAAGCGTGGAAGTCTTTCCAGGCGGGAGTGGCCGCCGGGGAGTTCGATCGAGTCTGAACCCCAGCGGCGCGACCCGCGTCGGGCGGGCCGCGCCGTCGGCAGTATCTACCAGGAGCCGGCGGTGGGGCCGGCGGAGCCGCCGCGGCGGCGCAGGTACTTCTCGAACTCGCTGGCGATCTCGTCGCCGGTCAGCGGCTTGATGCCCTCGTCGCCGACCCGTTCCTCCAGCTCGCGGACGTAGTCGCCCAGCTCCGAGTCCTGCTCGGCGGCGGCGCGGACGCGCTTCTCCCACTCGTCGGCCTCCTCGGCGAGGTCGGCGAGGGGCACGGGCAGGTCGAGGACGTCCTCGAGCCGGCTGAGCAGCGCGAGCGTCGCCTTCGGACACGGCGGGTTGTTCGCGTAGTGCGGGACGTGCACCCAGAAGGAGAGGGCGTCGACGTCGGCGCGGCCGGCCGCCTCCTGGAGCACGCCGACGATGCCGGTCGGGCCGTCGTAGCGGGTCGGGACGACCTTGTATCTCTCCGCGACCTCCTTCTCCGAAGCGGTGCCGCTGATCGGCAGCGGCCGCGTGTAGGGCACGTCGGCGAGCAGGGCGCCCAGCAGGACGATCCGGTTGACCTCGAGGCTGTGGCACACCTCGAGGATCTGCTCGCAGAACGTGCGCCAGCGCATGCTCGGCTCTATCCCGCGGATCAGCACCACGTCACGCTCGGTGCCGGGCGGGCTCGCCACGCTGAACCGGGTGGTCGGCCACTCGATCTTGCGGGCCTCTCCCTCGGCCATGGTGATGGTCGGCCTGCTGACCTGGAAGTCGTAGAACTCCTCCGGGTCGACGGTGGTGATCTCGCGGGCCTGCCAGACCTGCTCGAGGTGCTCCACCGCGGCCGTCGACGCGTCGGCCGCGTCGTTCCACCCTTCGAAGGCGGCGATCGCCACGGGAGAGCGCAGCAGGGGAAGACCGTCGAACTCTGTCACGGTGCCAACCTTTCGTACCTCACGTACGCAAAGCCTACGTGTATGGCCGACATCGCACCCGGGGGCCGCGCCGTCGTGGGGCTTTGCGTGGAGAGCCCCGTCACAGTGTGTCCACCTGTCGGACGCCGTCATTCGGTACGGGGGGCATCTGCCATTAGCCTTGTCAGGTGCCGAATTCCTTCCTTGCCGCGCTGACCGATCGCATCCTCGTCGCCGACGGGGCGATGGGCACGATGCTGCAGGCCGCCGACCTCGACGTGGACGCCGACTTCCAGGGTCTCGAGGGCTGCAACGAGATCCTCAACGTGACCCGGCCCGACGTCGTCCGCGGCGTGCACGAGGCCTACCTGGCCGCCGGTGCCGACTGCGTCGAGACGAACACCTTCGGCGCGAATCTCGGCAACCTGGGCGACTACGACATTCAGGACAGAATTCGCGAGCTCTCGGAGGCCGGCGCCCGCGTCGCCCGCGAGGCGGCCGACGCCTATTCGACGCTGGAGCAGCCCCGCTACGTCCTCGGCTCGATCGGCCCCGGCACCAAGCTGCCGACGCTGGGTCACACGCACTACACGACCCTGCGCGACGCGTACCACGAGAACGCGGCCGGCCTGATCCTCGGCGGCTCCGACGCGCTGATCATCGAGACCTGCCAGGACCTGCTGCAGACCAAGTCCGCGGTGGTCGGCGCGCGCCGGGCGATGGCCGAGGTCGGCCGCGAGGTGCCGATCATCTGCCACGTGACCGTGGAGACCACCGGCACGATGCTGCTGGGCAGCGAGATCGGCGCGGCGCTGACCGCGCTCGAGCCGCTCGGCATCGACCTCATCGGACTGAACTGCGCCACCGGCCCCGCCGAGATGACCGAGCACCTGCGCTACCTGTCGCAGTCGGCGAACATCCCGATCTCGGTCATGCCCAACGCGGGCCTGCCGGTGCTGGCCTCGGGCGGCGCCTACTACCCGCTCACCCCGGACGAGCTCGCCGAGGCCCTGGAACGCTTCGTCCGCGAGTACGGCGTCTCGCTGGTCGGCGGCTGCTGCGGCACCACGCCCGCGCACATCGAGGCCGTCGTCAACTCCGTCCGCGGCCTGCGGGCGGCGCCCCGTACGGTCGCGCACCCCCCGGCCGCCGCCTCGATCTACCACGAGGTGCCCTTCCGGCAGGACGCCGGCGTGCTGATGGTCGGCGAGCGGACCAACGCGAACGGCTCGAAGGCCTTCCGCGAGCCGATGCTGGCCGGCGACTGGCAGGCGTGCGTGGAGATCGCCCGCAGCCAGGCCCGCGACGGCTCACACCTGCTGGACCTCTGCGTCGACTACGTCGGCCGCGACGGCACCCAGGACATGCGGGAGCTGGCCGGCCGCTTCGCCACCGCGTCCACCCTGCCGATCATGCTCGACTCGACCGAGCCGCAGGTCGTCGAGGCCGGCCTGGAGATGCTCGGTGGCCGCTGCGTGGTCAACTCGGTCAACTACGAGGACGGCGACGGCCCGGGCTCCCGCTTCGCGCGGATGATGCCGATCGTCAAGGAGCACGGCGCCGCTGTGGTCGCGCTGACCATCGACGAGGAGGGCCAGGCCCGCGACGCCGACTGGAAGGTCCGGGTCGCCTCCCGGCTGATCGACGACCTCACCGGCACGTGGGGGATGAACCGCGCCGACATCCTGGTCGACTGTCTGACCTTCCCGATCGCCACCGGCCAGGAGGAGACCCGCCGCGACGGCCTGGAGACGATCGAGGCGATCCGGCGGATCACCGAGCTGTACCCCGGCGTCAACTTCACCCTCGGCGTCTCGAACATCTCGTTCGGCCTGAACCCGGCCGCCCGCCAGGTGCTCAACTCGGTCTTCCTGCACGAGTGCGTGCTGGCCGGCATGACCAGCGCGATCGTGCACGCTAGCAAGATCCTGCCGATGTCCAAGATCCCGGACGAGCAGCGCCAGGTCGCCCTGGACATGGTGTACGACCGGCGCAGCGAGGGCTACGACCCGCTGCAGAAGTTCCTGCAGCTCTTCGAGGGCGTCGACGTGAAGTCGGCCCGCGAGTCCCGCGCGCAGGAGCTGGCCTCGCTGCCCCTGGACGAGCGCCTCAAGCGCCGCGTCATCGACGGCGAACGCAACGGCCTCGAGGACGACCTCCTCGAGGCGCTGCATGCCTCCTCGGCGCTGGCGATCGTCAACGACGTGCTGCTGGACGGCATGAAGACGGTCGGCGAGCTGTTCGGCTCCGGCCAGATGCAGCTGCCGTTCGTGCTCCAGTCCGCCGAGGTGATGAAGGCGGCGGTGGCGTTCCTCGAGCCGCACATGGAGAAGAACGAGGACGAGGACGGCAAGGGCCGCATCGTGCTCGCCACGGTCAAGGGCGACGTCCACGACATCGGCAAGAACCTGGTCGACATCATCCTGAGCAACAACGGCTACGAGGTCGTCAACATCGGCATCAAGCAGCCGATCAACGCGATCATCGACGCGGCCGAGCAGCACCAGGCCGACGCGATCGGCATGTCCGGCCTGCTGGTGAAGAGCACGGTCGTGATGAAGGAGAACCTGATCGAGATGGCCGCCCGCGGCGTCGCCGCGAAGTTCCCGGTCATGCTGGGCGGCGCGGCCCTCACCCGCGCGTACGTGGAGGACGACCTGCGCTCGCAGTACGAGGGCGAGGTCCACTACGCCAGGGACGCCTTCGAGGGTCTGTCCCTGATGGACAGGGTGATGACCGCCAAGCGCGGCGGCGCCCCCGTGATCGACCCCGAGCGCGAGGCCGCCCTCGCCGCCCGCCGCGCCCGCCGCGAGCGGCAGCGCGCGATGGTCTCGGAGAACCTGCCGCCCCTCGACGACACCTCGGTCCGCTCGGACGTGTCCCCGGCCGCCGACGTACCCGCCCCGCCGTTCTTCGGCACCAGGGTCATCAAGGGCATCCCCCTTAACGACTACGCGTCCATGCTGGACGAGCGGGCGACGTTCCTCGGCCAGTGGGGCCTCAAGCCGGCCCGCGGCGGGAGTGGCCCGTCCTACGACGAACTGGTGGAGGCGGAGGGCCGCCCCCGCCTGCGCTACTGGCTGGACCGCCTGGCGGCCGACCAGGTCCTGGAGGCGGCCGTCGTCTACGGCTACTTCCCGGCGTACTCGGAAGGCAACACCCTGGTGGTGCTGGACGAGAACGGCACGACGGAGCGCGCCCGCTTCACGTTCCCCCGCCAGCGCCAGGAACGCCGTCTGTGCCTGGCCGACTTCTTCAAGCCCCGCGACGCCGGACAGCTCGACGTGGTGGGCCTGCAACTGGTGACGGTCGGCCAGCCGATCAGCGAATACACGGCGAAGATGTTCGCCCGCGACGAGTACCGGGACTACCTGGAGGTACACGGCCTGTCGGTGCAGCTGACCGAGGCGCTGGCGGAGTACTGGCACCGGCGGGTCCGCTCGGAACTGACCCTGCCGAACGGGTCGACGGTCGGCACGGGCGACCCGGCGGACCTGGCCGGCATCCTGAAGAACGACTACCGGGGCTGCCGGTACGCGTTCGGCTACCCGGCCTGCCCGGACCTGGAGGACCGCGCCAAGGTCGTGGACCTGCTGGACGCGGGCCGCATCGGGGTGACCCTGTCGGAGGAGTTCCAGCTGGAGCCGGAGCAGTCGACGGACGCGATCATCGTCCACCACCCGGACGCCAACTATTTCAACGCCAAATAAGCCGTGGAGCCCGAAAGCCCTCTCTGAGCTGTGTAAACATCGGTCATGCCTCCTCGGTTGAACGAGCCGCGGTGCAGCGGGCGCCCGCCGTCGTCGGTGAAGATCAGCCGGGCCGTACGGGTGACCGGTCGGCGGCCGGTGATGTCCAGAACCTCGACATCCTGGGCGGGGAACTCGGCAAGGTGGGCCGCCAGCTCGTCGACGGCGACCTGGCCGACCGGCACCATGCGGTACGAGTACCGGTTCTTCGGCGGGCAGATCACCACGCCGCCGCCGGCCGCGGGCTGGATCTGCTGCTCGACCTTGATCGTGCGGCGCAGGAAGTCGACGTGTGGCACCTCCAGTCCGAACGCCTGGCCCTGTCGAAGACCACTGCCGACGTCCGTGGCGATGAGGCCCCGGTACCGCGCAGGCACGGCGTCCGCGAGCGCCTCGACCTGGTCGAGCAGTAGCGGCACGACCTCCTCGACGGGCAGCTCTGGCAGCTTCACGCCGGCGCCCGGGTCGCGAGCGATGATCCGGTCACGGACCGCGGTGTCCGTCCCGGCGAGGTGACTGACGGCCTGTCGGCTGGTGGTCGACCGATGAGCCGATCCGCTCGCCGTCCGACAGCATCCATACGCTGCCGTCCTCCTGCAGCTCGGCGTAGACGGAGCGGGGCTCCCACCACGGGCCTGCCTGGCCCTGGCGCCATACGCCGCCGTGGATCGTGTGCCAGCCCTCGTGCATGCCGGGCTCCGTCCGGTCGACGACCAGCTCGAGGTACAGGGCCCCGTCGCGAATTACCCGGACCGTCTCGCTGCGCCGCGGCACCCTCATCGCCGCCACCCCGCGGGGTCCGGCGTCGTGGCGGCCAACTCGCGGAGCCGGTCGACCGCGGCCGCACGCTCCTGCGCCTGCCACCGCCTGGCGGCCGCTAGCCGCGCCTCATACCTGCGCCTGCGTAGGAACCGGAACATCGTCGTCTCCCGGGGGTCGAGGGGACGGCGACGGGCAAGGTCTTGCGGACCCCTGACAGCGCCCGCCGCCGCCATCTCGATCGTGGGTGAGCAGGGGCGGCGCGAGAAGCGGCGACGCGTCCACTGCACTGTCCACAAGCCGGCGGCGCGTCCACAAACTGTGGACAGCGAATCAGGCGGCGCGGCTTGACGCCTCAGTCGCTTCGTGCAGCGCGTCGACCAGCCAGGACGGCGCACCGGTGCGGCGGGCTCGCCGCACCGTGCGACCGAGGATCTTCGGCACGCGCGCCGTGCCGGCGGCGGACACCCGGCCGATCAGCTCCTCGGTGACCTCGTCGGCCTCGTGCCATGCGCCGACGTCGACGAGGTCCGAGACCAGCCAGGCGCGGTACAGCGACTGGTCGCGACCCTGTCCCGCCGGAAGGGCGATCACGGCGCGCTCCGACCATGTTGCCGCGCCGCGCCCGTCGTCGGACGCCGAGCGGATGCGGGCCTCGTGCACGGCCAGCTCGGCGGCGTGCAGCCACCATGTCCACCCCGGATCGCCGGGCCCTATCCCGCCCGCCAGCTCCCGGCGGGCCTTCTCCAACTCGGCCAGGGCACGCCGGCCGTCGCCGAGCTGGGCGAGTGCCCGCGCGCGGCGCACCCGCATCATCCCGACGACCCGCCGAGACTTCGGCTGCTCGGCGATCACCCGGTCTGCCAGCGCCAGCCCTTCGGCTCCGCGGCCGAGGTACGTCGCCTGCATGGACAGGTGCGAGGCCAGGAAGCGGGCCATGCTGGTGTCGCCGGCGGTCTGCGCCACGAGCATGGCCTCGGTGGCGACCCGGCGGCTGTCGTCCTGGTGCTCGCTGTCGTACGCGAGCCAGGCGGCGACCTCGCCGACCTCGGCGAGGGCGGCGTGCACGTCCGCGCGGTCGCTGTCGCGCACGCCGGTCCGGGCGAGCCTGGACTGGGCGGTCTCGAATGCTCGGATCGCGCTGAGGTGCAAGCCGCCGGATCCGTGCGCGGTGTCGAGCGCGACGAGGTGGTGGACGGTGTCGTGCAGGTGCTGCACGTCGTCGGCACTCATCGGCTCATCGGCGTCGGGGCGCGCCTTGCCGTTCACGACCTCAGCGGCGGTCGTGACGGGCTCGGCGCCGTCGACGAGCCGGATCAACGAGCCGTGGGCTTCGAGCGCGTCGTCCAGGAGCCGGGCGACATGGGCAGTGGCGGGGCGGTCACCGTGCTCGAGCATGCCGACGTACGACTTGCTGATGTAGACCTGGTCGGCCAGCTTGCGCACAGAGAGTCCGCGGGCGGCGCGCAGACGGCGGAGTTCGGCGGCGAAAGCCGATACGGAGTCGGTCATGATCGCGTCCCTGGTAGCGGTCAGGGGTGGCGGCCAGCCGCTACAACTGGCCGCCTGACATCCGAGCTTATCCGGACGGCGATTCCGCATGCGCGTGCCGAATCCGGTACCAGGGTTTCCACCGCGACCCTTGTCGCGCCAACGGCGTTGTTCACGCATGGACGTTTCCCCCCTCGACCCGGACTCGCCCAAGGGCCGCGAGGTCGCCGCTCGGCTCACGCGGACCTTGGCCCTGATCGAACTCCAGATCAACGAGCGCGAGCGGGCTGCCGGGATTGAGCCGCGCACGGATTCGGCACCGGCATGCCAAATCCGTCGCGCGCGTACGGATTTCAGCTGAGCCATTTCCGGTTCTCGGCGGCCCACCGCTCCGCCGTCTCGTCTACGAGCAGCTGGGCCGGCGGGTTATCGAGGACACCCCGATGTTGGACTCGACCCAGCGCTCCCGCCTGGACGTGCTTCTGCACCCGGGCACTCCGCCGTGGCCGTGCCGGGTCGGTTACACCGCGGCTCGCTTGCCCTCGAGGTAGCGATCAGCGCGGCCCGCGTGATTCGCCGCGACCGTCCGATCTTGATGGACTCGATCTGGCCGGTGTTGGCCAGATACCAGACCGTCCGAGGGCTGAGGTCGAGGACCTTGGCCGCGTGGGGAACCGTGAAGGCGAGCTGCTCGCTCGCGGCGGATATCTCCACGGAGGTTGACTGCTCCAAGACGAAGGTCGGTTCTGAGCACTTCAATGAGAAGGCTCAGGGGAAGTTCTGCATCGTCTCGGTCAACGTGAAGAACATCGGCAAGGAGGCTCAGACCTTCTCCGGCACGTCGCAGAAGGCGTACGACGCCGCGGGCACCCAGTTCTCGAACGACACCGGTGCCGAGATCTACGCCAACGAAGGTAGCCCCACCTTCCTCGAGGAGATCAATCCCGGGAATCAGGTCAAGGGCAGCTCATCTTCGACGTGCCGAAGTCGACGAAGCTGACCACCATCGAACTCCACGACTCGATGTTTTCCGGCGGGGTGAAGGTATCGCTGTCGTGATGTGGTGCACCCGCGCCCGAGTGTGACACACGTGCTTTGTGATGCCGAACCGTCCCGAAGGTTCTGAGACAAGACAATCGTGACGTAACTCAGGCTTGTGGCGTGCGCGGGCGGTGGAGCGGCACTCTGACTGCAACCCGGAAAGCTTCAAGAGTAATTATTCCGTCACCGATGGTAATCATATGCGTGCGTGGTGGATCTGGATGACGTCCGGGGCAGTGCTGTGCGGAATCGTCGCGTTTCTGCCGTCGGACTCCATACCGACCAGCGTCATCTACTACTCGATCGGCATAGCGACGGTCACCGCCACGATCGTCGGCGTGCGGCGCCACCGCCCGGCCGACCCGTCGTCCTGGTACGTCTTCGCGATCGGCATCAGCTGCTTCGTCGTCGGCGACCTGCTGTACGAGGTGACCAGCTGGTTCCTCGGCGGGCGCCCGTACCCGTACTGGAACGACGCGCTCTACTTCGTCGGGTACCCGTTCCTCTGGGCGGGCCTGCTGCTGGTGGCCCGCCGGCGCGGCGGTAGCCGCGACTCCGCCGGCCTGATCGACGCCGCGATCATCGGCACCGCGGCCGCCCTGGTCAACTGGGTGTTCCTCGTCAACCCGGTGCTGGGTGACGAGACCACGCCGATGCTCGAGCGGCTGGTCAGCGCCGGCTACCCGGTCAGCGACGTGCTCATGCTCGCCGTGGTGGCCCGCATGCTCACCCGATCGCGCGGGCGCACGCCCAGCGTGCTGATGCTGGCCGCGGGCAGCACGCTCGCGCTGGCCTGCGACGTGTTGTGGACCATCTCCATGAGCTCCGACGGCCAGGTGGGCAGCTTCATCAACGCCGGCTTCCTGCTCGGGTACGTCTGCTGGGCCGGTGCGGCCCTGCACCCCTCGATGCGCCGGGAGTCCGAGGGCGGGCCCGTCGCCGGCGGCCGGTTCGGCCGGGGCCGGTTGATCGTGCTGACCGCCGCCACGCTGCTGGTGCCGGCGGTGCTGTTCCTGCAGGGCTTCCGCGACGAGTCGGTCGACTGGGCCGCGGTCGGCATCGGCGCGGTGGTGATCTTCCTGCTCGTGCTGACCCGCATGTACGGCTTCGTCGGCCAGGTGCAGAAGCAGGCCGAGCAGCTGGCGGACCTGGCCATGAGCGACGAGCTGACCGGCCTGGCCAACCGCCGCCAGTTCGCCCAGCGGCTCACCGACGCGGTGGCGGCCGGTTCCCCTCAGGTCTGCATGCTCGACCTCAACGGCTTCAAGGCGGTCAACGACCGGCTGGGGCACGCGGTCGGCGACAGCCTGCTGACCGTGGTCGCCGAGCGGCTCACCAAGGAGCTGCGCGCCGGCGACGTGGTGGCCCGGATGGGCGGCGACGAGTTCGCGATTCTGCTGCTCGACACGAGCGTCGCGGAAGGCAACGCGATCGTGACCCGTCTGTCCAGGGTGCTGAGTCAGCCCGCGACGGTGGGCGGCGAGGAGCTGCGCGTCGGCGGGAGCATCGGCATCGCCGACTCCGACGGCACCGACGACCCGGTCGAGGTCATGCGCCGCGCCGACGCCGCCATGTACGCCGCGAAGGCGGCCGACGGCACGTACCGCAGGTACACCTCCGATCTGGACCACCCGGCCGGCGCCGAACCGTACGCCGTGCCGGACACGCTCGGGACCCTTCCGGGTCCGGGAGCGATCGTCGATCAGGCCGTGGCGGTGCTGCCCGCGCCCGAGGTGGTCGTCCGGGTGGGCGCGCACTCGGGCAGGCCGGTTCGCCGCCGCGCGTCGCATCGTCGACCGGACCTGCTCGACCGGGTCGGGCTCCGGGGCACGCACCGATAGCCGACCGCGGAGGCCCGGTGCGATGATGCGGCCGTGACTTTCCAGCTCGACTTCAGCGGCGTGCGCCTCGCCTACGACACCGTCGCGGAGGACTACGCCGCATACTTCCCGGACACCGGGGTCGAGGCTCCGCTCGACCTCGCGATGATCGACGCCTTCGCCGCGGCGGTGACCGCGGACGACGATCCGCAGGTCCTCGACGCCGGGTGCGGCACTGGCCGGGTCAGCCGGTACCTCGCCGATCGCGGGTGTCTGGTGCAGGGGGTCGACCTGTCCCCGGGCATGCTCGCCATGGCGCGCCGCGACCACCGGGACCTGGTGTTCACGGTGGGCTCGCTGGCTGATCTGCCCTATCCGGACGGCCGGTTCGCGGGCGTGATGCTGTGGTACTCGATCATCCACACGCCTCCCGCCGGCCAGGCGGCCATTCTCGCGGAGGCCGCCCGGGTGCTGCGCCCCGATGGGCATCTGCTCGTCGGGTTCCAGTCCGGCGAGGGCACGCGCGACGTGTCCGCGGCATACATCCGCTCGAGCCACGAGGTCCGGCTCGAGCGTCACCTCTACACGGCGGATCAGGTCGCCTCCCGGCTCGAGGCCGCCGGGCTGCGAGAGGTCTGCCGCCTGGTGCGGCGCCCCAGGGGTCAGGAGCGGGACGATTCGGCGGTGCTGCTGGCCAGGGCCGGCGCGGCTTCCTCAGCCCGCGGGACGGCCTGACCGCCGAGTTCGGCGATGTGTTCACCTCGCGGACGGTGCCGCCCTCACCGTACGGCGTGTGGCGCCAGGACGGCCGCGCAGCGCAGGTTGCGGTAGCGCCCGCGGTAGTCCAGCCCGTACCCGACGATCTGGCCGGACGGCACGTCGAAGCCGACGTAGGCCGGTACCGCGAGCTGTGGCGCGTTCGGCTTGCGCAGCAGCGCGCAGACCGCGATCGACGCCGGGCGGCGCTGGTTGAGGCTGGAGATCAGCCACGACATGGTCAGGCCCGTGTCGATCACGGTCTCCGTGATGATCACGTCCCGGCCCTCGATGTCGATATCAAGATCCTTGAGCAGGCGTACGGAGCCGGAGGCGCGGTTGCTCGCGGTGGTGTACGACCGGATCGCCATCCACCCGATCTCGACCTGGCTCTCCAGGGCCCTTGCGAGGTCGACGGTGAAGGTGGCGGCGCCGCCCAGCACGCCGATCAGGATCGGCTCGCGGCCCGCGTTGTCCTTGCCGATCTCGGCCGCGAGCTCGCCCACCCGGGCCAGGATCTGTTCCTCGGTGAGCAGTACGGACTCGAGATCGTCCGCGACGTGGTCGGCGTCCAACCGGCATCCTCCTGAGAGTCGGCGGGCCCCGCCCGAGGTCACGCCGGAATCCTGACAGGTGCGGCGGCGACGGCCAACATGTGGTGTACCTCCCGGGGAGGACTCGCGTGTGCCATTCTCCCCACGCGGGCGCCGTCGTGGGTCGGAACCGCTCCCGCCCGGTGTCCGTCAGCAGGCCACCGGCTCCGGCTCGAAGAACAGCCCGGACAGCCACGAGGGCACCTCGTCGACCGGCTTACCGGTCCGCAGCGCGACGATGCTGTAGGTCAGCGTGCCGTCGGAGTGCAGCACGGTCCGGTCCGCGTTGCGGATCTCGAAACGTACGACGAGCCGCGCACCGTCGAGGCGGTCGGAGAACGACGAGACGTGCAGCGTGCCCAGGCCGGTGACCGGGCGCCGGTAGCTGATCTCGGACGTCCTGAGATAGAACGCGAACCCTCGCTGTGCGATCTCGGCGGCGGTCAGGGGCATCCGGTCGTCCAGGAAGCGCAGCCGGGTCGTCGCGACGTAGTCGACGTAGTTCTTGGCGTTGACGTGACCGTATGCGTCCAGGTCGCCGAATCGGACCTCGATCGTGCCGTCGTAGAGGACGGGCCTGGTGGTACTCGGCGAGTTCTGATCCATAGGCGATGATCGTAACGACCCCCGGCAATGCGGGATGCCGCCCCTCGGATGGTGACGGTGATCATCGCGGAGTGTCGGACCCGGGTGCGATCCTGGCCGCATCCGTCACCGAAAGGGGGCCGCGTTGACCGGCTTCGTCGATGCCACCGAGGTGGCCGCCCGCACCGACGGCACGACCTTCGACGTCGAGCTGGATCACCAGTGGACCATCGGGGACAAGCCCAACGGCGGCTATCTGCTCGCCCTGCTCGCCCGCGCCGCGGCGAGCACCGACGCGGCCTCGCGGCACCCGCACCCGCTCGCGGCGAGCGCCACCTACCTGGCCGCCCCCGCGGTCGGCCCGGCGGTGGTCGAGGTGACGCCGCTGCGTACCGGCCGGTCGGCCAGCCAGCTGCGGGCCCGGCTGGTGCAGGACGGGCGGCCCTGCGTGGAGGCGCTGCTTACCCTCGGCACGCTGGACCCGGACGCCGAGCCGCGCTGGGCCGGCGCGCCCGCCCTGGAGCTGCCGCCCGAGGACGAGTGCCCGCTGATCCCGGTCGAGCCGCCGGGCGCCGGCGTCAAGGTCAACCTGATGGAGGTCGTCGAGCAGCGGCTGGACCCGGCCGTGCTGGGCTTCGCCTTCGGCCAGGCGAGCGAGCAGGCGGAGCTCCGCGGCTGGCTGCGCTTCGCCGACGGCATGGAGCCGGACCCGCTCTCGTTGCTCTTCGTCGCCGATTCGTTCCCGCCGGCCACGTTCGCCATCGGCAGCACCGGCTGGGTGCCGACGCTCACGCTGACCGTGTACGTGCGGGCCCTCCCGGCGCCGGGTGCGCTGCGCGTCCGGCAGGTCGCCCGGCTGGTCGAGGACGGCCTGGTCGACGAGGTCTGCGAGGTGTGGGACTCCCGCGGCCGGCTGGTCGCCCAGGCGACCCAGCTCGCCAAGGTCCGGTTCTGAGCTCCGGCCCGCCCGTCGCGACCCCGGCCGCCTCACGTGGCGCGTCCGCGCCCGCGGATCACACGTCCGAGCGGCAGCAGTAGACACCGAGCGCTACCGCCGCGCTACCGTCGCAGTACGTGGTCGGCGGATCGGCGGTGGAACCGCGCCGCGGCGAACCGGCGCGTGCCCTAACCCGTGCAGCACCGACACCGACAGGCCGGCCCGGCCTGTCAGCCGAGATCCGGGGTCGTTTGTCCAGATTCCGGGCCTGGCCGCTCCGTTGTGAGACGGGCTCCTGTAATCTCCGCGCGTCCCGCTATTCATGTATTCATCACCACGGTGGAGTTGTGGCATGGCACAACGGTTCACGCTCGACGAGATCCGCACTCGCACCTACAAGGATCGCGACGCGTGGTGGACCGTCTGGCTCGTCGACCCCTTCGCCTCCCGGCTGGTGTGGCTCGTGGCGCCGGTCCGGTGGATCACGCCGAACGTGCTGACGATGGGTGCCTTCCTGCTCGGCCTCGTCACCGCCTACTGCTTCGCGCAGGGCGACTACCCGTGGCTGGTCGCCGGCGCGATCGTCTTCCACCTCAGCTTCGTGCTCGACTGCATGGACGGCAAGATCGCCCGGCTCAAGGGTACGGGCTCGGTCTTCGGCGCGTGGCTCGATTACGTCTTCGACCGGCTGCGGGTGCTGATCTGTGCGGTCGCCCTCTTCGGCGGCCAGTACGCGAAGACCGACGACATCCGCTACCTCTACCTCGCCGCCGTCGTGATCTTCCTCGACATGTTCCGGTACCTCAACGCCCTGCAGATGGGCAAGGTCAAGAACGACATGCGGCGCCGGCTCGAGGCCGCCCTCGGCGAGAGCTCGGGCCGCCCGATGTTCGTCGAGGAGACCGGCATCGAGCACCCGGTCGGTGCCGGCGTGGGCATTGCGACCGCGACCGACGGTACGGGCGAGGAGCGGCCCGTCGTCGACGTCTTCGGCGACTTCCGCACCAGGTTCAGCGCCTTCGTGAAGGTCCGCAACATGCTGGTACGCCAGCGCATCCGGGCACACGTGTTCAGCGGCATCGAGTTCCAGATGTTCATCTTCATCCTGGGCCCGCTGACCAACCAGATCGTGTTCTTCACGATCCTCTCGGCCGTGCTGCTGGCGGCGTTCGAGCTGCTGCTCATCTACAAGCTCTGGACCGCGACCCGCAGCTACGCCCGCCAGCTCGCCAAGATCGGTACATCGGAGGCGGAGGCCGCGGCGGTCGCGGTCGCGACCGGGGCCGAGCCGGTCGAGGACGCCGAGGACCCCGAGGCGTTCAGCACCCAGCGCATCTCCGCGTAGGACCGCGTCCCACCGCACGGCCGGTCGGCGTGGCAAGCTGACCGGCCATGGACGGATTCATGGCGGCCGACAGCCCGATCACCGGACGGCCGGCGAACCGGTGAGCGCGCGCTTCGAGGAGCTGGCCTGGCGGGAAACGCCGATCGGCGAGATCAGCCTGCGCCGCCGGCTCGATCCCCGGCTCAACGTCGACGTGTACGAGGTGAAGATCGACGACGAGTTCCTGATGTCCAGCCTCTTCACCGTGGCGGAGATCGAACTCGCCCGGCTGGGCCTGGCCGCGCTGCCCGCCGGCGCCCGGCCCGACGTGGTCGTCGGCGGCCTCGGGCTGGGCTACACCGCCCGGGCCGTCCTGGAGGACCCGCGGGTGGCGTCGCTGCTGGTCGTCGACGCGGTGGGTGAGGTCATCTCCTGGCACGAGCGAGGGCTGCTCCCGGAGGCCGCCGCGCTGACGACCGATCCGCGGAGCCGCCTCGTCGAGGGTGACTTCTTCGCGATGGCCGCGGGCGAACGGGGTTTCGACCCGGACGCGCCGGGGCGCCTCTTCGACGCGATCCTGCTCGACGTCGACCACAGCCCGCGGCACGTGCTCGCCCCGGCCAACGCCGCCCTCTACACGGTCGCCGGCATGCGCCGGCTCGCCGCGCACCTGCGCCCGGGCGGCGTCTTCGCGCTCTGGTCGGACGACCCGCCGGACGCCGAGTTCGAGGCCGTGCTGGCCGAGGTGTTCGGCGACGCGGCGGCGCACGTGGTGGCGTTCCCGAACCCGCTGACCGGTGGCCAGTCCGCTAACACGGTATATGTAGCCACATAACCGGGCATACTGGCGCTCGTGGAGGATCACCCACTCGAGCCCGGCGAGGACGCCACGACGTTCTTCCAGCCACGCGCCCTGGTCTTCGTGACCATGCTCTGGGTGATCGCGCTGGTCTGGCTGCTGGTGACCGCGCTGTACGGGGCGATCGTGTACCTGACCGGGATCCGGCTGGAGCCCGGCGACATCCTCATCATGGTCGAGAGCGTGCTGATCGTGCCGACGGTGACGGCCAGCCTGATCATGCTCATCACCTGGCAGCGGCTGGGCTGGATGAAGAGCTCGGTGCTGGGTCTGGAGTTCGCCGCGACGGGCCGCCGGGGCGTGCACCTGCACTGGTCCTCGATCGCGTCGGTCGGCCTGCGTGGCTGGGGCCCGTTCACCGAGCTCGTGGTGACGCCCACCAGCATGGCGGCGGTCACCGAGCTGCGCGAGCCGGGCCGGCGCCCCCGGGTGCTGCGCCGCGAGTCCGGTTCGGCGTTCCTGATCGACGTCGGGCTGATGTCGCCCGGGCCGCAGACGCTGCTCGCCGAGCTGCACCGGCGCATCCCGTCCCGGGTCTGACGCCTCGCGGGTTGACGGCGACCGGGTCCCGGTCCTATGTTCAACGCGTTCGTTAATTAACGAAGGTGTTAAACACAATGGCCACCGACCGGCTCAGCACGATCTTCGCGGCGCTGGCCGACCCGACCCGCCGGGCGATCCTCGCCCGGCTGGCCGAGGGCGACGCCACCGTCTCGGAGCTCGCCGAGCCGTTCGCCATCAGCCTCCCGGCGATCTCCCGCCACCTGAAGGTGCTGGAGCGGGCCGGTCTCATCAGCCGGAGCCGTTCCGCGCAGTGGCGCTCCAGCAGCCTGCAGGCCGAGCCGTTGCGCGAGGCCACGGCCTGGATGGAGCGCTACCGGCGGTTCTGGGACGAGAACTTCGCACGGCTCGACGCGCACCTTCAGCGCATCCGACGTTCAGAGGAAGAATCATGACCGAGCTCGTCATCACCCGCATCTTCGATGCGCCGCGCCACCTGGTCTATCGCGCGTTCGTCGACCCCGATCAGCTCGCCGCGTGGTTCGGCCCGGTCGGCTACAGCGTGCCCCGCGACACCATCGACATCGATGCGCGGGTCGGCGGCCACCAGCGCTTCACCATGGTCAGCGACACCGACCCGACGCAGGCCTCGCCGGTCGACGCCACCTTCACCGAGGTGATCGAGAACGAGTTGCTCGTCGGCGAGGAGGACATCTCGGCCATCCCCGAGTTCGCGGGTTCCGTCATGCGGATGCGCGTCGAGTTCCACGACGAGCCCGGCGGCCGGACGCGGCTGGTGCTGACACAGGGCCCCTACACGCCCGAGATCAGCGAGATGGCGCGCGAGGGCTGGAACAGCTCCTTCACCAAGCTCGACAAGATCCTCGGCTGAAACCCACCCGTTCCCGGCCGGCCGGGCCTCGACGGGATCCGGCGCGCAGCTGAGCGATACCCGTCGAGGCCGGGGCCGCTGCATGTCATTCTGAGGAACGGCGGTCCCTTCGCGGGGGCCGGACGGCCGGCCGGGTTGGGGGCTGCGCATGGGTTTTCCGGTACTGCGGGACCGAGTAGCGGCGCTTCACAGCGGCTGGGGTGCCGGACTGCTCGCGACCGCGGTGCTGCTCGTCATCGTGGTGGCCGCGGCTGACTTCGTCACTCCGCCCGCCGTGGTCTTCTTCTGGCTGGTCCTGCTGGCGCCGGTGATCGCGGCGACTCTGCTCCGCCCGTGGGCGGTGGCGGTGGTCGGCCTCGCCGCCCTGCTGATGGTCTGGGTCATGTCGGTGCGCAACGGCACGGCCGGGACCACGGAGGCGGTTCGCCTGGGAGCGATCCTCGGGATGACCCTGCTCAGCGCCGGATTCGCCCACCGGCTCGGGGTCCTGGAGCGCCGGGCGCACCGGGGCGCCGAACAGGAGTCGACCCTCGCCGCGATCGTGCGCTCCTCCGAGGACGCGGTCATCACGACCGATCTCGCCGGCACCATCACCACCTGGAACGACGGCGCGACGCGCCAGTACGGCTGGAGGGCCGACGAGGCGATCGGGCGCTACATCGCCCTGGTGTACACACCTGACCAGATCTCCGTGATGCCCGACACCCTGGCGAGCCTGAGCGCAGGCAAGCGCAGGGGCCCGATCGAGGCGCGCCGGGTCCGCAAGGACGGGTCGAACGTCGACGTGCTGGCCAGCATGTGGCCCGTACGCGACCGTCACGGCCGGGTGGTCTCCGTCGCCCGCATCGAGCGGGACCTCACCGCCGTCAAGCACGCCGAGGAGCAACGCCGGTGGATCATCGAACGCTCGGCACTCGCCGAGCGGCTGGAATGCCTCGGCCAGCTCGCCGGGGGCGTCGCCCACGACTTCAACAACCTGCTCGCGATCAACCTCAACTACCTCGACTTCGTCCTCGAGCGGACCGCCGACGCCGAGACCCGCGAGGACCTGACCCGCGCCCGGACCAGCGCCGAACGCGCCCGCGAGCTCACCCGGCAGCTGCTGCTCTTCGCCCGCCAGGAGCCGGGCGACGCCGAGATCATCGACGTCGATTCGGTGATCGAGGACGCCCGCGCCCTGCTCAGCCGCACCATCGGCGCTCATGTCGAGCTGATCACCCGGCCGTCGCCGCGACCCCTCGCCGTCCGCGTCGACTGGGGCCGCATGGAGCAGGTGCTGCTCAACCTGGTGATCAATGCCCGCGACGCAATGCCCGACGGGGGCACGGTCGTGATCGAGGCCGGCGCCGTCCGGCTCGACGACGACCCCGACCGGCTGCCGCCGCTGCCCGCCGGTCCGTACGCGCAGCTCAAGGTCAGCGACACGGGCATGGGCATGCCCCCGAGCGTCGCCGCCCGCATCTTCGAGCCGTTCTTCACGACCAAGGCCGAGCAGCACGGCACCGGACTGGGTCTGGCGACGGTGTACGCCATCGTGACCGAGGCGGGCGGTGACATCACGGTGTCGTCCGAGCCGCAGGTCGGCACCACCTTCCGGATACTGTTGCCGGCCGTCACCGCCCCCACGGCGCCGCAGGCCGCCGCCGCCCGGAAGGCACGCGGCGGCGAGGCGGGCGGGAGGGCGGCGGCCGGCCGGTCGCGCATCCTCGTCGCGGAGGACGACGCCGAGGTCAGGAAGATCGCCGCGCGCATCCTGGAGGCCGAGGGCTATCAGGTCACCGAGGCCGAACACGGCCGGGCGGCTCTCGACCGGATCAACCGGCGGCCGTTCGACCTGCTCCTGACCGACGTCGTCATGCCGGAGATGTCCGGGTCCCGGCTGGCCGAGACGGTGCGCCTGCACCACCCCGACATCCGGATCCTGCTGATCTCCGGTTACAGCGAGGAGACCGCCCAGGTGCGGCACCTGGTGATCGACGGCATCCCGTTGATCCACAAGCCGTTCACCGCGGAGGAGCTGCTGGACGCCGTGCGCCAGGCTCTGGGCGTCACCACGAACCCGGCGAAGGCCTGACGGGCGCCCGCCGGTCAGGCGGCGGTGTCCACACCGGTCAGTGGTGCCGGCGCGCCGAAGACGACGGGCACGCCGGGGGAGTAGAGGACGCTGGCCGGCGGGCCGGCCGGCGCGGGCAGGCCCGCGGTGGTCAGCAGGTCGTCGTCGAGGTCGAGGAGCTCGGCGCGGTGCAGCGGCCAGCGCGGATGCTCGTTCGGCAGGTGCAGGCTCCGTCCCCAGGCGCGGGTGTGCAGGCCCCAGCGGGCGGTCACGAAGTGCTCGAGCGCGGACGGCCGCTCGATGGGCGCTCCCACCCGTACCGTCATGGAACTGGCCGTCCCGCGCGGGCCGGGCCAGCGCCGCCTGCTGGTGTATCGCACGACGTCGCGGTCCTTCTCCAGGCGCATCCGCGACCACATGTACGGCAGGCGCAGCAGCGCCCGCGCCGTCAGCACCGGCAGCAGCCGCTCGGCGTCGAGGGAGAGGAAGACGACCGCCCGCCGGCCCTGTCCATCCACGCTGTACAGCCGCACGTTGGTCTCGCAGAACGTGCCCAGGTAGGGAATCCCCGGGCCGCGCAACGCACCCAGCCGCACCATCCGGAAGCCGATCAGCCCCGCGTAGGTGACGCCGTCGAGGGTGTCGGGCACGGTGCCGCGCGGCAGGAACGGCGCGACCACCTCCGGCGGCAGGGCCCAGTGCAGGAACGCCAGGTCGTGCCAGCGCTGCACCAGCCACGAGCGGGGCACCGGCCGCACGGTCTCCGGGGTCACGTCCTCGATCCGCACGTACCCATCATGCACGCGCCCCAAGCGCTCGCTGTGCTGATCGGCTCGGGTGGCTGCCGGCAGTCCGGCCGCCACCCTGAGCCGGTCCGCGTCAGAAGACCTCGCGCCACTTCATGTATCGGTTCGCGCTGTTGCAGCCGTTCGTGTAAAGGTCGCCCGCCGCGTTGCCGTCGAGACAGTAGCCGGTGGCCACATTCTGGTACATCCGGTGCGAGGAAGAGGTGCTGATGTTCTTCCACTTCTGGTTGTTGTTGCCGGACACGCAGGGCTTCGTGTAGACCTGCCGGGCGGCGTTGCTGTCGAGACAGAGTTCGGTCTGCGCGTTGCGGATCTGTCGCGGATTCGGGATGCGTCCGTACCATCGCTGATAGGCGCCGTCGTTGCAACCCCTGGTGTACGCCTGCCCGTTGGCGTTGCTGTCCAGGCACCGCTGGGTGCCCATGCTGGCGTATTGGGCGGTGGCCTCGGCTGCCGCAGCGGGCGCGCTGCTGACGCCGATGACGCAAGCGAATACCGCCAGGACTACGGCCGACTTGAATGGCTTAATCACATGTTCTCCGTGTCGTATCGATGGGGGGCGGAAATGTAGCACCGGCGCGGCAGGTTCGGGGGGCCGCCCGAAGCGGGGCGCGGATCAGCGCATCAGACGCCGGACAACGCTGCCGTCCGGTTCGGTCGGGCGTGCGTCGAGCGACGCCGAGGGCGCGCGGCTACCGGGACTCGCTCGAGCCCTGCGACGTGTCGTAGCCGTCACACCACCGCGCCCGGCGGGGCCGGGTTCGCAAGAATGGGCGGGTAGACGACCCGAATCGGACCGGGAGGCCCGCCCTGACACCACGACTACCGGCTGCGGTGCTCTTCGACATGGACGGCACGCTGGTCGACAGCGAGAAGGTCTGGGAAGTCGCGTTGAACGAGCTCGCGGCGCGAGCCGGCGGCGAGCTGTCGACGGCGGCGCGGCAGGCGATGATCGGCGGCAGCATGGCCATCTCGATGCGGATCTTCCGCGACGACCTGGGCCAGCCCGGCCGCGACGAGGCCGCCGACGTGGCCTGGCTGGAGCGGCGCGTCGAGGAGCTCTTCGCCAAGGGCCTGGTCTGGCGGCCCGGAGCGCTCGAACTGCTGCACGCGGTGCGGTCGGCGGGCCTGCCGACCGCGCTTGTCACCTCGACGGGCCGCCGCCTGGTGGAGATCGCGCTGGACACCCTCGGCAGGGAGAACTTCGACGTCGTGGTCTGCGGCGACGAGGTGTCGGCCCCGAAGCCGGACCCGGCGCCGTACCGGACCGCGGCCGACCTGCTGGGTGTGAAGATCGCGGAGTGCGTGGCGATCGAGGATTCACCGACCGGCCTCGCCAGCGCGGTTGCCTCGGGCGCCGCGGTGCTCGCGGTGCCGGCCGAGCTGGAGCTGCCGCCGACCGACGGGGTGCACCTGCGTGACTCCCTCGAGGACGTCGACCCGGCATTCCTGTCGAGGCTGCTCGCCTCGGTGCCGGGCTGAGCCCGCGCCGACCGTTGCCGGCCGGCGCGGGAACTCCCCCCGTCAGTGAGCGATTTCAACCTGGCCCGGGGCCAGAGGTAGCGCCGGGAGTTGCCGCCCCGGCCAGGTTGAAAAGGCTCAGTCGTGGGCGATCGCGCCCAGGACGTTGAGGCGGGCGGCGCGGATCGCCGGCAGTACCGCGGCGATCACACCGACCAGGGCGGCCAGCACCAGGTAGGTGCCCATCCGGCCCCAGGGCAGCACCAGCTCGGTGATGCCGTCGCTCTCCAGGGCCCGTGTCACCGCGGTGCCCAGCCCGGCACCGACGACCACGCCGAGCAGCGCGCCGAAGACCGAGATCACCACGGCCTCGACCGTCACCATGCGCATCGTCTGCGCCCTGCCCAGGCCGACCGCGCGCAGCAGGCCCAGCTCGCGGGTCCGCTCCAGCACCGACAGCGCCAGCGTGTTGATGACGCCGAGCACGGCGATCAGGATCGCCAGCGCCAGCAGGATCTGGATCATCGTGATGATCACGTCGAACGTCGAGGCCTGCTGGTCGACGAACGCCTGCGCGTCCTGCGCCGAGACCTCGGGGCTGTCCGCCAGCAGGGCCTTGACCTGCGGCAGTACCTGGCCGACCGGAACGCCCGCGTCGAGCCGGACGAAGCCGATCATCGGCTGGGTGATGCCGAAGTCCTTCGAGGCGGCGGCGGGCAGCAGGAAGTTGCCCGGCAGGGCGTCCTCCGGGAAGGTCGCCGCGACCGTGTACTCGTGCGGATCGCCGCGGGACGCCTGGATCGTCAGCCGGGTGCCGACCTGCCAGCCGTGCTCGCTCGCCTCCGGCGCGCTCACGACGACCTGGTCGTCGCGCAGCGTCGTCAGCGTGGCGCCGTCCCCGTATGCCTCGGACAGCCCGGCCAGGTCGTCGGTGGCGTCCACCCACTGCTTCTCGCCGTTGACCAGGACCTGGTCGCTCCAGAGGCCGGCCGCCGCCCGTACGCCCGGAATGGCCGCGGCCTTGCTCAGCACGGCCGGGTCGTAGGTCGCCGGGCGCGGGCCGTTGTCGTCCCCGCTGATGATCACCTCGGCCTTCAGGACGGTCGAGGCCATCGCCTTGAGGCTGCTCTTGGCGGAGTCCATGACCACGGTGACGCCGGTGACCAGCGCGATGCCGACCATCAGCGCGGCGGCGGTGATCGCCGTGCGGCGCGGGTTGCGGCCCGAGTTGAGCCGGCCCAGCCGGCCCGGCAGCGACCACGAGAAGATCCGGCCGATCGCCGAGACCACCGGGCGGCTGATCAGCGGGGTGAGCAGCGCGATGCCGATGAACGACACCAGCACACCGCCGAGGATCGTCCAGAGGGTGGCGTCGCCGGGGTCCCCGAACAGCCCGATGCCCAGGGTCGTGAACCCGGCCGCCGTGACGACGCCGCCCGCGATGCTGATCCTGGTGAGCGGCCGGTCCGGCGTGGCGACGTCCTGCATCGCCGCGACCGGCGCGATCCGCGACGCCCGCAGCGCCGGCAGCACCGCGGCGACCACGGTGACCAGCACGCCGACGACGAACGAGCTGATGATCGCCTCGAGCGGCACGCCGAGGGGCGCCAGCTCCAGCCCGCCGCCACCGACCGAGCTGAACAGGTACGCCAGCCCGAAGCCGACCCCGACGCCGGCCGCGAGGCCGAGCACCGCCGCGACCAGCCCGATCACCACCGCCTCGACGAGCACCGACCCGATGACCTGGCGGCGGCTCGCGCCGATCGCCCGCATCAGCGCCAGCTCCCGGGTGCGCTGCGCGACGATGATCGAGAACGTGTTGAGGATCAGGAAGATGCCGACGAACAGGGCGACGCCGGCGAAGCCCAGCAGGATGTTGCTGAAGAAGCCGAGCCCCTCCTGGATGCCGGCGGCGTTGTCCTCGGCGAGCTGCTCGCCGGTCCGGGTCTCGTAGCCCGCGCCGACGGCGGCCGCGATCCGGTCCCGCAGCGCCTCCGGCGTCACGCCGTCGGCCGCCTGCACCTGGACCGAGCTGTAGACGCCGGTCTCGCCGAGCATGAGCTGCTGGGCGACGGGCTCGGTGAAGGCGACCTCCTGTGCGCCGCCGATGCTGTCCCGGTTGCCGCTGTAGCCCCAGATCCCGACGAGGGTGAACTCCTTCTTCGGCTCGAGGGTCAGCACGCCGACCCGGTCGCCGACCTTGATGCCGGCGGCCTTGGCGACGGCCGCGTTCACGGCGATCTCGGTCGCGGCGGTCGGGCCGCGGCCCTCGCGCAGCTGCACCAGGTCGTCGGTGCCGGTCCAGTTGGTGCCGAGCCGGGGCGGCCCCATCGAGGTGAGCACCTTGCCGTCGCTGCCGATCACCCGGGCGCCGTCGGCGTCGACCCGGCCGATCGCGCGCTCGACCCCGGGTACGCCGCTCACCTGCTTGACGACCGAGGCGGCCAGCGGAGCCGCCACCTGCTCGCCCTCGAACTCGGAGACCTCGACCTTCGGCTTGGCGCTCACCGCGACGTCGGTGGTGGAGTAGGCGCTGGCGAACAGGGAGTCGAACGAGCGGTTCAGGGTGTCGGTGACCACGAACGCGCCGGCCACGAACATGACGCCGAGCACGACGGCGAGCCCGGAGAGGATGAGCCGCAGCTTGCGCGCCAGCAGGCTCTTCAGGGTCGCGCGCAGCATCAGAGCATCACCGGCGCGGCGTGGCTGTCGAGACGCTTCATCATGTCCAGCACCGACTCGGGGGTCGGCTCGAGCAGCTCGTCGACGATCTCGCCGTCGGCGAGGAACACGACGCGGTCGGCGTAGCTCGCCGCCACCGGGTCGTGGGTGACCATGATGATGGTCTGGTGGTGTTCGCGGACGCTGGCCCGCAGGAACGACAGCACCTCGGCGCCCGAGCGCGAGTCCAGGTTGCCGGTCGGCTCGTCGGCGAAGATGACGTCGGGACGGCCGACGAGGGCCCGGGCGCACGCGACGCGCTGCTGCTGGCCGCCGGAGAGCTGGCTGGGCCGGTGGCTCAGCCGGTCCCGCAGGCCGACCGTGTCGATGACGACGTCCCACCACTGCGGATCGGGCTTGCGGCCGGCGATGTCCAGCGGCAGCCGGATGTTCTCCTGCGCGCTGAGCGTCGGCAGCAGGTTGAACTGCTGGAAGATGAAGCCGACCCGATCCCGGCGCAGCCGGGTGAGCGCCTTGTCGCCGAGGCCGGTGACCTTGGTGCCGCCGATGTGCACCTCGCCGCGGTCGACCGTGTCCAGGCCGGCCAGGCAGTGCATCAGGGTCGACTTGCCGCTGCCGGACGGGCCCATGATGGCCGTGAACCGGCCCCGCTCGAAGTCCGCGCTCACGCCGCGTAACGCGACGACCCGCGCTTCTCCGGAGCCGTACACCTTCCAGACCTCGCTCGCACGTGCGGCCACCGGATCGCCGGCCATCGTCGCTGTCACTGTCGCCCCCTGGGATTTCATCTCGTGGACCGGCCGGGCATTCGCACCCGGCCGGCCCGCCCAGTGTTTCGTCGAAATCGGGCCGCGGCGTCCGCCCTCGGGCGGAGCGCCACGCGGAGATTTGCTCGGGGATTCCTCCAGCGGATCCTCAGGGTTGTCCCTGATCCCGTCCGCGCGCCCGGGCTGACGTCGCCGTGACGGTTGACAGACGTCATGTATGACGTCACCATGGCGTCATGGACCTGACACCGTACCTCGAATCGCTGCGCGGGGACCTCGCCGCGGCCGCGGCGCCGGGCGGTGCCGAGACCGCCCGCGCGGCCGAACTGCTCAGCCACGCGATCGAGGCCTCGGCCCGGCTCGCGCTGCTGCAGGCGCTCTCCGACGCGGCGGCCGAGATCACCACGCGGCTGCACGGGCCCGTCGTCGACGTCCGGCTCCGCGGCCGGGAGGCGGACCTGGTGGTCAGCCAGGTCGACGCCGAGCCCGAACCGCCGTCCGCGGCGCCGTCCGCGCCGCCGCTCGACGGCGGCGACCTGGCCCGGCTCACGCTGCGCATGCCGGAGGCGCTGAAGACCCACGTCGAGCACGCCGCCGCGGCCGAGGGCGTCTCGGTCAACGCCTGGCTGGTCCGGGCCGTCGCCACGGCCGCGGGCCGGCCCGCACCCGAACCACCGCCGGGCCGGAACCGTTCCGGCAAGCGCATCACCGGCTTCGCTCAGGCCTGACCAGCAAACTCCCCGGAAAGGACACGACCATGCCCGAGTTCGACCACGCGACACCCGTCACGGTCTCCCTGCGTCTGCACCGCGGCGAGGCGGACGTCTTCGCCGAGCCGCGCGAGACGGTCCGGGTGGACATCACCGAGGGTGGCGCCGACGCGTCGGAGAGCTTCACCGTACGGCTGGAGGGCGACACCCTGATCGTCCACGCGCCGGACACCGCGCTGTGGCAGTGGCGCCGCTACCCGAAGGTCCGGATCGTCATCCGGGTGCCGGAGGGCAGCTCGCTGGCGATGAAGTCGGCGGCGGCGGACATCCGCGCGGCTGGCCGCTACGCGACGGTGCAGGGCAGCCTGCAGTCCGCCGACGCCGAGGTGGACCGGGTCGACGGCGACGCGCAGCTGAAGGCCGCCAGCGGCGACCTGAAGGTGGTGCACGTGGGCGGTTCGCTGCGGCTGAGCAGCTCGTCCGGCGACATCGAGGTCGGTGACGTCATCGGTGACGTCAGTGCCGACACCGCGAGCGGCGACATCACCATCCGGGCGGCCGGGGCGTCGGTCCAGGCGGAGTCGGCGTCGGGCGACGTCGAGGTCGGGCTGCTCCGGCGCGGCAAGGCGCGGCTCAAGACGGCGTCGGGCGACGTCTCCGTCGGAGTGGCCGCTGGCACCGGCGTCTGGCTGGACCTGAGCACCTCCTCCGGTTCGACGTCGAACGGCCTGTCGATGGGCGCGACGCCGACCGGGGACCAGCAGGCGACCCTGGAACTGGGCATCCGCACGGCGAGCGGCGACATCGACGTGCACCGAGCCGCGGCCTAAGGCTTGCCGGGCCGGACCAGTCCGGTCTCGTAGGCCAGGACGACCGCCTGCACGCGGTCGCGGAGGCCGAGCTTGGTCAGCAGGTGCCCGACGTGGGTCTTCACCGTGGTCTCGCTGACGGTCAGGGCGCGGGCGATCTCGGCGTTCGAATGCCCCTTGGCGATGTGCATGAAGACCTCACGCTCGCGCTCGGTCAGGGCGCCGAGGGCGGGCGCGGCCGACAAGGCGGCGGGCGCCGGCAGCGCCTCGGCGAGGCGGGCGAGCAGCCGCGCCAGGATCAGCGGGGCGACGACCGAACCGCCGCCGGCGACCGCGCGGATGGCGGACACGAGCTCGGCGGGGGGCACGTCCTTGCTCAGGTAGCCGGCCGCCCCGGCGGCGACGGCGGCGAGCACCTGCTCGTCGGCGTCGAGCGCCGTCAGGATCAGCACGCGCACCGGCAGCCCGGAGCCGGTGATGGCCCGGGTCGCGGCGAGCCCGTCGAGGCGCGGCAGCCGCACGTCCATCACGACGACGTCCGGCAGCAGGCGGCGGGAGAGGTCGACGGCCTCGACCCCGTCGCCGGCCTCGCCGACGACGGCCAGGCCCTCGGCGCCGGTCAGCGCCATCCGCAGCCCGGACCTCAGCATGGGCTGGTCGTCGGCGAGCAGCACCCGGACCGGTCGGGTGGCCGCCGCGGCCGTCGCCGTCGCGCGGTCGCCTGCCGTCATCCGTTGCGCCTCCAGTGCTGGGTGGATCGGCCCTGCACACAGTAGGTGATTCCCCGGCGGGCCGAGGCCCGGCGGCGGCCCGCCGGGTCTGTGCGGCCGGGCGGCGGCCCGCCGGGTCTGTGCGGCCGGGCGGCGGCCCGCCGGGTCTGTGCGGCCGGGCGGTGGCCCGCCGGGTCTGTGCGGCCGGGCGGTGGCCCGCCGGGTTCGGAGCGGCCGGCGGCACAGGGGTGCCGGATGCCGTCAGTCGGCGGAGCCGTCGGGGCCGGTGCCGGCGGGGTCGAGGGCCTCGGCCGGCGCCGGCTCGGGGTAGGCCGGGGGAGTGCCGCCGAACTCGGGGCAGAACCGCTGATGGCTGCACCACCCGCAGAGCTTGCTCGGCTTCGGCCGGAAGTCCCGCTCGGCCTTGGCCCGCTCGATCGCCTGCGACAGCGCCACCAGGGTGCGCTCGAAGCGCTCCAGCTCGGCCGCGTCCGGGCTGTAGTCGCAGATCTCGGCGTCCTTGAGATAGAGCAGGCGCAGCACCCGGGGCACCACGCCGCGGGTGCGCCACAGCACCAGCGCGTAGAACTTCAGCTGGAACAGCGCGCGGCCCTCGAACGCCTCGCGCGGCGCGCCGCCGGTCTTGTAGTCGACCACCCGCAGGTCGCCGGCGGGGGAGACGTCGAGGCGGTCGATGTAGCCGCGGATCAGCAGCTCGTCGCCGACCAGCGTCGACACCAGGCTCTCGCGCTCGGCCGGCTCCAGCCGCCGCGGATCCTCGACCGCGAAGTAGCCGGCGAGCAGGTCGCCCGCGCCGCTCAGGAAGGCCGCGATCCGCTCCGCCTCCGCGGCCGCCGCGATCCCGGGCAGGGGCTCCGCCGCGGCGGCCTCGTCCGCCGCCGGCCGGGCACCGGGCTCCGGTCGCGGGTCCGGCGCCGCGCCCGGGTCCGCCGGGTCGAAGAGGCCCGCCAGGAGCGGCTCCTGGCCGAGCAGCCGCTCCCACTCCGGCGCCACCAGCGCGGCCGCCGACTCCGGCGTGCGCTCGGCCGCGGGCAGGTCGAACAACCGCTCCAGCACCGCGTGCACCAGCGTGCCGCGCGCCTGGTCGGGGGTCGGCCGCTCCGGCAGCCGGTCGATCGTGCGGAAACGGAACAACAGCGGGCAGGTCTTGAAGTCCGCGGCCCGCGACGGCGACAGCGACGGCCCGGCGGGGCGCTCGTCCGGGCCGGGCGCACGGCCGGGAGCGCGGCCGGGCACCGCGCCGCCGAGCGCGTCCGCGGAAGGAGACAAAACCGTTTCTGCCGTCATGGGGACAAGGCTATGGGACGGGTACGACGAAACCGGAGAGGCGGGGCTCTCAGGCGCGGTCCGTAGCATCGATGCGTGGACCAAGGCGCTCAGCAGACCCGTCAGGGGCGGCGGCCCGGCCGGATGGTCGGCCGCGTGCTCGGCATTCCCGTCTTCCTGCACCCCTCGATGCTGCTGCTCGCGCTGCTCGTCACCGTCGTCTACGGCGGCTACGCGGAGGCCGAGCTGGCGCTCGCCGGCCCGCTGGCGTACGCCGCCGGTTTCGGTTTCGTGGTCTTCCTGCTCGGTTCCGTGCTGCTGCACGAGCTCGGCCACGCCCTGACCGCCCGGCGCTACGGCATCGGGGTGCGCGGCATCACCCTCGAGCTGCTCGGCGGCTGGACGGAGCTGGACCGCGACGCGCCCACGCCCCGCGTCGACGCCCTGGTCTCGCTGGCCGGCCCCGCGGTCTCCTTCGCCATCGGCGGGCTCGCGACCGCCGCCGCGCTCGCCCTGCCCGACCGCACGGTCGCCGGCCAGATCGCGTTCCAGATCGCCGCCGGCAACATCATCGTGGCGATCTTCAACGTGCTGCCGGGCCTTCCGCTCGACGGCGGCCGGGCGCTGCGGGCCGGGCTCTGGGCGCTGATCAAGGACCGGAACCGGGCCACCGTCGCGGCCGCCTGGTGCGGGCGGGGCCTCGCGCTGCTCACGGGCATGGCCGTCCTCACCCTGTACCGGCTCAACGTCCTGACGCTCTTCGGCCTGGTCTTCATCCTGCTCGTGGTCTACACGCTGTGGCAGGGCGCCGGGCAGTCGATCAGGCTGGCCCGGATGACGCGGCGGTTCCCCCTGATCGACCTGGGCACCCTCGCGCGGCCGCTTTTCGCCGTACCGTCGGGAACGCCGCTGGCCGAGGCGCAGCGCCGCGCCGACGCGGCGGACCGGGCCCGGGACACCCTGGCCGTCGCCGACTCCAGCGGCCGGGTCGTGGCCCTGGTCGACGCGGCCGGCTCGGCCGCCGTGCCGGCCGAACGGCGGCCCTGGGTGTCCGTGGACACGGTCTCGCAGGACCTCGGCCGGCTGCCGGCCCTTCCGCTCGGATTGAGCGGCGAACAGGTGGTCCGGGCCGTGCAGGCACACCCGGGTGCGCAGTACGTGGTCACCTCCGGGGAGGATGTCGTCGGCGTGCTGCACATCGCGGACCTGGCCGAGCTGCTGGAACCGCGCCGAGCCGCCCGCAGGCCGTCCGGCCGATGAGTTCAGGTACCGAGATGAAAGAGCGATCAGTGACTGTGCAATCCACCACCGTCGTCGACGAGCCCGTGCCCGCCCACCGCGGGCCGTTCCGCGAGGGCGACCGCGTGCAGCTCACGGATCCCAAGAACCGCATGCACACCATCGTGCTCGAGCCCGGTAAGGCCTTCCACACCCACCGTGGCGCCCTCGAGCACGACGCCCTGATCGGCCTGCCCGAGGGCAGCGTCGTGGTCTCCAGCGGGGGCACGGCCTACCTCGCGCTGCGCCCGCTGCTCTCCGACTACGTGCTCTCCATGCCGCGCGGCGCCCAGGTGATCTACCCCAAGGACGCGGCGCAGATCGTCGCCATGGGCGACATCTTCCCCGGCGCCAAGGTCATGGAGGCGGGCGCCGGGTCGGGCGCGCTGACCTGCTCGCTGCTGCGGGCGGTCGGCAGCACCGGCGAGCTGCACTCGTACGAGCTGCGTGACGACTTCGCGGCGATCGCGCGCAAGAACGTCGAGGCGTTCTTCGGCGGGCCGCACCCCGCCTGGCACCTGCACCGGGGCGACGTGGCGGAGGCCGAGGGGTCCGGTTTCGACCGGATCGTCCTGGACATGCTGACCCCCTGGGAGGCCCTCGGCATGGTCGAGCGCGCGCTCGTGCCCGGCGGCGTCTTCATCGGCTACGTCGCCACGACCCCGCAGCTCTCCGAGCTCGTGGAGGCGTTGCGTGAGCGCGGTGGCTGGACGGAGCCCCGGGCCTGGGAGTCGCTGGTGCGCGACTGGCACGCGGACGGCCTCGCCGTGCGCCCCGACCACCGGATGATCGCGCACACCGCGTTCCTGGTCTCGGCGCGCCGGCTCGCCCCCGGCGTGACCGCCCCGCCGCGGCGCCGCAAGCCCAGCAAGGGCGCCGAGGCGTACGCCCTGCGCAAGGCCACCCGGGCCGCCCTCGCGAGCCAGGGTACGGAGACGGTTGACGATACCGGGGTGTGACGACCCGGGGCGGATCCGGTAGTTTCCGTCGCGGGTTTCGATGGGGTTTGGGAGCGGAGGGAACGGGTGGGCGCAATGAGTTCTCCGCCGTTCGGTGGCAGTAACGAGATGCCGGCGGTCTTCCCGGACTGGTCGCCTTACGAGGACCTGGACTCGGCCGCCCGGGCCTACCTGCGCGACCCCGAGGTGGCGCTCGACGCCCTCTTCGGGGTGCTGCGGGGCGCCTCCGTGCTGTGCTTCACGCTGGAGCGCTTCGTCAACGAGGTCAACGGCGTCTGGCAGGAGGTCGTCATCTGCGACGGCAGCCGGCTGGTGCTCTGGCACGGCGAGGACGTGGCGCCCGGCGACGGCCCGGTCGGCTCGATGACCTCGTCGCTGCGCGTGGTGCCGCTCTCGACGGTCACCGAGGTGGGCTGCCGCCGGCGGCTCACCCGGACGCCGACCGGGCAGGCGCGGGTCGACAGCATCGACGTCTACCTGCTGCTGAGCTCCGTGGACGACGCGGTGCCGCCGCCCGGTATGGCCGAGGACGAGGGTCGGACCGCGCTGCGGCACGACGCGCTGCGCTTCGGCAAGACGCTCGACGACGGCGGACCGGGGCAAATCGCCCGATTGGAAGAGTTTTCCCGAGTTGTCGCATCTTTGGTCGGTCGCCCAACCCTGTGACATTTCCGGCCCCGCCGGGCGGGCGCCGCGGGGCCCCGGCGGGGACCGGCCGGAGCCTCAGTCGGCGTCCGGCCCCGCGACCTCGACGTCGTCGTCGCTGCGCACGACGTGGATGCAATCGCCCGGGCACTCCTTGGCCGCGTCGATCACCTCGAGCCGCAGCCGGGCCGGCACCTCCGTGCGCACTCCGGGGCTCTGCAGCAGCTCACCCGCACTGTCCTTGACATACGCGAGCCCGTCGATGTCGAACTCGAACACCTCGGGCGCGTACTGCACACACAGCCCGTCACCGGTGCACAGGTCCTGATCCACCCAGACCTCGAGCTCGCCCGTCTCGGTCACTGCCGACACGCCTACCTCCCCTGCCTCGCCCCGTCCGACGTTACCCGAAGGCTCTGACCACTCGGTGCGGGTACCTGGCCGAATCGATCAAGGTTCAGTGACGAGGGTGTTGCATGGGTCGAAAACCGGCCCACAGCGGCTAGTGTTATCTCCAAGACGTTCGAGCCCCCGGGGAGGTGGGACGTGGCACGTAGCGACGAGGCGTCAGGCGCCGCACGTTGGGAGAAAGAGGCCAACGATCTCTCCAGCCAGGTTGCGTTCCTGCAAGAGGAGCTAGCCCTGGTACGGCGCAAGTTGACCGAAAGCCCCCGACACGTCCGGCAGCTCGAGGAACGGCTCGCGGCGACGCAGGCGCAGCTCGCTCGACTGACCGAGAACAACGACCGGCTCGTGGCGACCCTCAAGGAAGCCCGCGCTCAGATCGTCACTCTCAAAGAGGAGATTGACCGGCTCGCCCAGCCGCCCAGCGGCTACGGCGTATTCCTTGCCGCCCACGAGGACGGCACCGTCGATGTCTTCACGGGCGGACGCAAGCTCCGGGTGGCGGTCTCTCCGTCGCTAGAGGTCGAGGAGCTCAGGCGGGGGCAGGAAGTCCTGCTCAACGACGCGCTCAACGTGGTCGACGCGTTCGGCTACGAGCGGGTCGGTGAGGTCGTGCTCCTCAAGGAGATCCTCGAGGATCCGGCCGGCGGTCCGGGCGACCGGGCGCTGGTCATCTCGCACGCCGACGAGGAACGGATCGTCCACCTGGCCGATTCGCTGCTGGTCTCGAAGCTCCGCGCGGGCGACTCGCTCATGATCGAGCCGCGCTCCGCGTACGCGTACGAGCGCATCCCGAAGAGCGAGGTCGAGGAGCTCGTCCTCGAAGAGGTTCCCGACGTCGACTACACCGACATCGGCGGTCTGCACTCGCAGATCGAGCAGATCCGCGACGCGGTGGAGCTGCCGTTCCTGCACGCCGAGCTGTTCCGGGAGCACCAGCTGCGCCCGCCGAAGGGCATCCTGCTCTACGGCCCGCCCGGCTGTGGCAAGACCCTGATCGCCAAGGCCGTGGCCAACTCGCTGGCGAAGAAGATCGCCGAGCGCCGCGGCGAGGAGAAGCACACCAGCTACTTCCTCAACATCAAGGGTCCCGAGCTGCTCAACAAGTACGTCGGTGAAACCGAGCGGCACATCCGCCTGGTTTTCCAGCGGGCACGGGAGAAGGCCGGCGAGGGTACGCCGGTCATCGTGTTCTTCGACGAGATGGACTCGATATTCCGGACCCGTGGCTCCGGCGTCTCCTCCGATGTGGAGAACACCATCGTCCCGCAGCTGCTCAGCGAGATCGACGGTGTCGAGGGCCTGGAGAACGTCATCGTCATCGGGGCCTCCAACCGGGAAGACATGATCGACCCGGCGATCCTGCGCCCCGGCCGCCTCGACGTGAAGATCAAGATCGAGCGTCCGGACGCGGAGGCGGCGAAGGACATCTTCGCCAAGTACATCCTCAGTGGCCTGCCGCTGAGCGCCGACGATCTGACCGAGCACGGCGGCGACCGGGACGTGACCGTCGCGGCCATGATCGAGGCGGTCGTCCTCCGGATGTACACGGAGTCCGAGGAGAACCGCTTCCTGGAGGTCACCTACGCCAACGGTGACAAGGAGGTCCTGTACTTCAAGGACTTCAACTCCGGCGCGATGATCCAGAACATCGTCGACCGCGGCAAGAAGATGGCGATCAAGGAGTTCCTCACCTCCGGCAAGAAGGGCCTTCGGCTCCAGCACCTGCTCGACAGCTGCGTCGACGAGTTCCGGGAGAACGAGGACCTGCCCAACACGACCAACCCCGACGACTGGGCCCGCATCTCCGGCAAGAAGGGCGAGCGGATCGTCTACATCCGCACGCTGGTCTCCGGTGGCAAGGGCGCAGAGGCCGGCCGCTCGATCGAGACGGCCAGCAACACCGGTCAGTACCTGTAAGAAGCCATAGCAACGCCCGACGCGGGCGGGGAGGCGCTACGACGCGCCCCCTCGTCCGCGTTGTGCATCTCTACTCTGCGTATCGTGGCGAGCACGGGCAGAGCGGAGAACCGGTACGGAAGCGTCTAGGCTCGATACATGGGCAACGGCAGCACAGTGGCGGGTCGGGTGGTCGGCATGAGCGAGTTTGCGAGCGAGTCATCAACTCTGCGCTCGACGAATGTCATTCCCGCAGCGGCAGCGGAGGGGATGGCATGAGCGTTCGACGGATCATGGGTACCGAGGTCGAGTACGGCATTTCGGTGCCCGGGCAGCCCGGCGCCAACCCGATGGTCACCTCGTCCCAGGTGGTCAACGCCTATGGGGCGCGTCCGGAGTTGAACCGAGGCGGCAGGGCCCGGTGGGACTACGAGGAGGAGTCGCCGCTGCGCGACGCCCGCGGGTTCACCTACTCGGGTGCCGCGTACGACCCGGCGGACGCGCTCGCCGACGAGGACCTCGGCCTGGCCAACGTGATACTGACCAACGGTGCCCGGCTCTACGTGGACCACGCACACCCGGAGTACAGCACCCCGGAGTGCACCAACCCGATGGACATCGTCCGCTGGGACAAGGCCGGCGAGCGGGTCATGGCCGAGGCGTCGCGGCGGGCCGCCACGATCCCCGGCACGCACCGCATCCAGCTCTACAAGAACAACACCGATAACAAGGGCGCCTCGTACGGCTCGCACGAGAACTACCTGATGCGCCGGCAGACGCCGTTCGCCGACATCGTGGCGCACCTGACCCCGTTCTTCGTGACCCGGCAGATCTTCTGCGGCGCCGGACGCGTCGGCATCGGCCAGGACGGCACCGGCTCGGGCTTTCAGATCTCCTCGCGCGCCGACTTCTTCGAGGTCGAGGTGGGTCTCGAGACCACCCTGAAGCGGCCGATCATCAACACCCGCGACGAGCCGCACTCGGACGCCGACAAGTACCGCCGCCTGCACGTGATCATCGGCGACGCGAACCTCTCCGAGATCTCCACCTACCTCAAGGTCGGCACGACGGCACTGATCCTCAACATGATCGAGGAGAAGGTCTTCACCGGCGAGCTGGGCGTCGCCGACCCCGTCTCCGAGCTCAAGGCGGTCAGCCACGACCCGTCGCTCAAGCACCTGATGCGCCTGCGCGACGGCCGCCGGCTCACCGCGCTGGATCTGCAGTGGGCCTACTACGAGCGGGCCAAGAACTTCTGCGACGACCGGTACGGCACGGACACCGACGAGCAGACCATGGACGTGCTGCAGCGCTGGGAGGACATCCTGGACCAGCTCGGCCGCGACCCGATGCAGCTCTCCGACCAGCTCGACTGGGTCGCCAAGCTGCGCCTGCTGGAGGGCTACCGCGACCGGGAGAACCTGGCCTGGTCGTCGCCGAAGCTCCAGCTGGTCGACCTGCAGTACGCGGACGTACGCCCCGAGAAGGGCCTGTACCACCGCCTGGTCGCGCGCGGCTCGATGAAGACGCTGCTGGACGACGAAGAGACCCACCGCGCGATGGTGAAGCCGCCCGAGGACACCCGGGCCTACTTCCGCGGCGAGTGCCTGGCCCGGTACGCGTCCGAAGTGGTCGCGGCGAGCTGGGACTCGGTGATCTTCGATGTGGGGCGCGAATCGCTCGTGCGCGTCCCGATGATGGAGCCGGAGCGGGGCACCAAGAAGCACGTCGGCGCCCTGTTCGACAAGTGTGACACCGCGAAGGACCTGCTCGAGGTGATCACGAGCCGCTGACGGCCGCGCGGGCGAGAAACACCCGTGACGACGGGCGTTTTCGTCGTACCCGCGAGGTAAGTTTTTCCCAACCCGAACCAGTTGGGTCATGAAGGGGGACAGCCATGGCAACGCGAGACACCGGCGGTCAGTCGCAGTCAGGCAAGGGCAAGCGCGACGAGGAGATCGAGGACGTCACCACCGAGGCCAACCCTGAGGTTGCCGAGCGGCACGCCGAGATCACCGAGGATGTCGACGACCTGCTCGACGAGATCGACTCTGTGCTGGAGGAGAACGCCGAGGAGTTCGTGCGGGGTTACGTCCAAAAGGGCGGCGAGTAGCACCAGAGGGGGCGAAGCGGACATGCCACGGGGGCTTGATGACCGCAACAGCCACAGCTCGGTCGAGTTCGACGAGATGCTGCTGGCTCAGGAAGGCCGCTGTGCCATCTGTGGTGCAGCCGATCCCCAACACCTCGACCACGATCATCGCACCGGATGGGTGCGCGGGATATTGTGCTTCAACTGCGACGGCGGCCTCGGGCAGTTCCGGGACAGCCCGGAACTCCTCGCCGAAGCGATCACGTATCTGAAAGGAACCACGTGGCAGCGGGTTTTGATCCATCCGGGCGTCTTCCAGATGTGTTCACCAATGCGGGGACGTCCTCCTTCACGCAGTTCCTGAGCCAAGCGGCCCCCGAGCTGCTGCCGGGTCGCCGGCCGCTGCCGCCGGGGCTGTCCGCCGACATCGCGCCGCACGGCACGACGATCGTCGCCATCGCGAGCGCCGAGGGCGTCGTGATGGCCGGCGACCGGCGCGCCACCATGGGCAACCTCATCGCCAGCCGGGACATCGAGAAGGTGCATCCGGCGGACGCCTACTCGCTGATCGGCATCGCCGGCACGGCGGGCATCGGCATCGAGCTGATGCGCCTGTTCCAGGTCGAGCTGGAGCACTACGAGAAGATCGAGGGCGCGATGCTGTCCCTCGACGGCAAGGCCAACCGGCTCGCCGCGATGGTGCGCGGCAACCTCGGTGCGGCCATGCAGGGCCTGGCCGTGGTTCCGCTCTTCGCGGGCTTCGACCTGTCCCCGTCCGACCCGTCCCGGGCCGGGCGCATCTTCAGCTTCGACGTCGCGGGCGGGCTCTACGAGGAGACCGGCTACGACGCGATCGGCTCCGGTTCGCTGTTCGCCAAGTCGGCGCTGAAGAAGAAGTACCGCCCGGGCGTCAGCACCCAGGACGCGATCCACCTGGCGGTGGAGGCGCTCTACGACGCCGCCGACGACGACACGGCGACCGGCGGGCCCGACCTGACCCGCAAGATCTACCCGGTGGTGATGACCGCGACGGCGGACAGCACCCACCGGCTCACCGAGGCCGAGATCAGCGCGGTGGCCGAGGCCGTGGTCGCCGGGCGGATGGAGAACCCGGGCGGCTGACCGCCTGAGCCAAACCGGTAGTCCTTGCGCCAGAGCCCGCCATCCGGTCATTGAAGGAGTAGCCACCCGTGGCCATGCAGTTCTACGCCTCACCCGAGCAGGTCCAGCGTGACCGCTCGGAGTACGCCCGCAAGGGCATCGCCCGCGGCCGCTCCGCCGTCGTCCTCACCTACGAGGGCGGCGTACTGCTGGTCGCCGAGAACCTCACCTCGCTACGCAAGATCAGCGAGCTGTACGACAGGATCGGCTTCGCGGCCGTCGGCCGCTACAACGAGTTCGAGAGCCTGCGCCGGGCCGGCGTCCGGATGGCAGACCTCAACGGGCTGTCCTACGACCGCCGGGACGTGACCGGTCGGGCGCTCGCGAACGCATACACCCAGACGCTCGGTGCGATCTTCTCGGAGACGCAGAAGCCCTACGAGGTGGAGATCTGCGTGGCGCAGGTCGGCAGTTCGCCCGAAGCCGACGAGCTCTACCGGATCACCTACGACGGTTCCGTCCAGGACGAGCCCGGCTTCATGGCCATGGGCGGCTCGGCCGAGGCCATCTCCACGGTGCTCAAGTCCCGGCACGACGTCGCCGCGGACCTGCCCACCGCGCTGGCCCTGGCCGTCGAGGGACTGGCCAGCGTCGGCGGGGAGAACGGCGCCCCGCGCACGCTGGGCGCGTCGCAGCTCGAGGTGGCGGTGCTCGACCGCCGCCGCATGGGCCGCGCGTTCCGCCGCATCTCCGGCGCGGCGCTGACCACGCTGCTCGAGGGCGGCAAGGACCAGCCCGAGAAGGAGATCGGCGAGGCCGGCGACGTGGCCCCGCCGGCCCCCGGCGAGGCCAAGCCGACCGTTTCGGCCGCGTCGACGGACCTCGAGGGCCAGGAACCGGCCGACGGCGACGATTCCTGACGCGCTCCCCGTAGCTCAGGCCCACCCCTCCCGGCACCGCGGCCGGGTCCGGGGTGGCGCCGGGCGCGGCCTCGGCTGCGGCTCGGGGTTGCCTCACCCGCGTCCGCGACCCGGCACGCCACCCGGCGGCGTCGCGTTTGGCGCGGCCACCCGGTGGTGCTGCGTTTGGCGCGGCCACCCGGTGGTGCTGCGTTTGGCGCGGCCACCCGGTGGTGCTGCGTTTGGCGCGGCCACCCGGTGGCGGCGACCGGCGGCGCTGCTCGGGCGGTGCCTGGCGTGGTCGCCCGGGGTGTAGGTGGCCGGCGGGCGGTGACCCGGTCAGTCGGTGACGAGGGGGCGCCACCAGTCCTGGTGGTCGCGGTACCACTGCACCGTCTCCGCCAGCCCGGCGGCGAAGTCCACCCGCGGCCGGTAGCCGAGTTCGCGGCGGATCCGGTCGTCGTCGAGGGAGTAGCGCTGGTCGTGGCCCTTGCGGTCCGCCGTCGTCACGACGCGGTCCCAGTCGGCCTCGCACGCCTTCAGCAGCATCGCGGTCAGGTCCCGGTTCGTCAGCTCCTCGTTGCCGCCGACGTGGTAGACCTCGCCGGCCCGCCCCATCAGCAGCACCAGCGCGGTGCCCCGGCAGTGGTCGTCGACGTGCACCCAGTCGCGCACCTGGGTCCCGTCGCCGTAAAGGGGCACCGTGCGGCCCTCCAGCAGGTTCGTGACGAAGCGGGGGATCAGCTTCTCGGGGTGCTGATAGGGCCCGTAGTTGTTGGCGCAGCGGGTCACCACGACCGGCAGCCCGTGCGTGCGGTGGTACGCCAGCGCCAGCAGGTCCGCGCCGGCCTTCGTGGCGGCGTACGGGGAGTTGGGCGACATCGGCGAGGTCTCGGTCCAGGCGCCCTCGGCGATCGAGCCGTAGACCTCGTCGGTGGAGACGTGCACGAAGCGGGACGTGCCGTGCCGCAGCGCGGCGTCCAGCAGCACCTGGGTGCCGACCACGTTGGTCGTGGCGAACTCCGCCGCGCCCTCGATGGAGCGGTCGACGTGCGACTCGGCGGCGAAGTGCACGACCGCGTCGTGCCGCGGCAGGATCGATTCGATGAGGGCCGCGTCGCAGATGTCACCGGGTACGAAATCGAGGCGCCTGTTCTCGCTCACCGGGCTCAGATTGTCGAAGTTGCCGGCGTAGGTGAGCTTGTCCAGCACCGTGATCCGGGCGCCCTCGAGCCCCGGCAACCCGTCGGCGAGCGCGGTGCGGACGAAGTGGGAGCCGATGAAGCCGGCGCCGCCGGTGACAAGAAGATTCATCACGCGAGAGTGTATCCGCAGGTCGTGGGCCTGGGAGTTGATCTCCGGCAGGGAAGACCACGCTGTGCATCGGTGAAACGGCGCGTTGTCACTGCCGCTCGCGGCACTTGTGAGGCTAGTGTTTCGTCATGGAACGGCGAATTTTCGGCCTCGAAACCGAGTACGGAGTCACGTGCACCTACCGGGGGCAGCGGCGGCTGTCGCCCGACGAGGTGGCCCGCTACCTGTTCCGCCGAGTGGTGTCCTGGGGACGCTCCAGCAATGTGTTCCTCCGCAACGGTGCCCGCCTCTACCTCGATGTCGGTTCCCACCCCGAATACGCGACGCCCGAGTGCGACTCCGTCACCGACCTGGTCGCACACGACCGCGCCGGCGAACGGATCCTCGAGGGCCTCCTGGTCGACGCCGAGAAGCGGCTGCACGACGAGGGCATCGCGGGTGAGATCTACCTGTTCAAGAACAACACCGACTCGGCCGGCAACTCGTACGGCTGCCACGAGAACTACCTGGTGAGCCGTCACGGGGAGTTCGGCCGCCTCGCCGACGTCCTCATCCCGTTCCTCGTCACCCGCCAGCTCATCTGCGGCGCAGGCAAGGTGCTGCAGACCCCGCGCGGCGCGGTCTTCTGCCTCTCGCAGCGCGCCGAGCACATCTGGGAGGGCGTCTCCAGCGCGACGACGCGCAGCCGCCCGATCATCAACACCCGCGACGAGCCGCACGCCGACGCCGAGCGCTACCGGCGCCTGCACGTCATCGTGGGCGACTCCAACATGAACGAGGTCACGACGCTGCTCAAGGTCGGCAGCGCCGACATCGTGCTGCGGATGATCGAGGCCGGCGTTGTGATGCGCGACCTGTCGCTGGAGAACCCGATCCGGGCGATCCGCGAGGTCTCGCACGACATCACCGGCCGTCGCAAGATCCGGCTGGCCAACAACAAGGAGGTCAGCGCCCTCGAGATCCAGCAGGAGTACCTGGCAAAGGCGACCGAGTTCGTCGAGCGCCGCGGCGGCGACCCGACCGCCAAGCGTGTCGTCGAGCTCTGGGGCCGGGTGCTCAACGCGATCGAGAACGGCGACCTCGGCCCGGTCTCCCGCGAGATCGACTGGGTGTCGAAGTACAAGCTGATCGAGCGCTACCAGGCCAAGCACGAGATCCCGATGAGCCACCCGCGGATCGCCCAGCTGGACCTGGCGTACCACGACGTGCGCCGCGGCCGCGGGCTGTACGCGCTGATGGAGAAGCGCCGGCAGGTCGACCGGATCTCCAACGACCTCGAGATCTTCGAGGCGAAGGAGACCCCGCCGCAGACGACCCGGGCCCGCCTGCGCGGCGAGTTCATCCGGCACGCGCAGGAGAAGCGCCGCGACTTCACGGTCGACTGGGTCCATCTCAAGCTGAACGACCAGGCGCAGCGCACGGTCCTGTGCAAGGACCCGTTCCGGGCCTACGACGAGCGGGTGGAACGCCTGATCGCCAGCATGTGAAACCTGGGCGCTAGGCTGGTCAGGCCATGACGACACCAGCGCACGAGCCTGACCAGCACCCGCCCGGCCAGAAGCCGGAGCGGACGATCGAGGACGTGCTGTGGGCGCGCGTCGGGCGCCGCCGTGATCGCGTCCGCGCCCAGGTCGAGCAGGCCCGCAGCGGCAAGCATCTGGTACCGACCTGGCTCATGGCGACCGTGCTGGGCCTGATCCTGCTCGGCTGGCTCTACCTCATCTTCTTCGGCTGACCCGGCCGCCGCACCGGCTCACGGTATGAGGGCGGCGGCGTGGCGGCCGGCCGCCGCGGCCGCGATGAAGTAGGCGTGGTCCTGCGCCAGTCCCCGCCCCATCGTGGACAGCCGCACCGGGCTCGCCTCCAGGGCCGCGTCCAGGCCCGCGGTCGGCACGCGGACCAGGCGGTGCAGTTCCACCAGCGGCGCCAGGTCCGCCTCGACCTTCTTCGCCAGGTCCGCCGGCAGGTCGTCCGGGATCACCAGATCCGCCGGCACCAGGGCCACCCGGCCGTACGCGGTCAGGCTGTGATGCGAGACGCCGCGGTGGCGCGGGCGGGCGTCGCCGTCGGAGATGCGCAGCGACGCGACCGGGAGGCCGCGCAGCGCCACGGTCGCGTTGATCGCCTCGCCCAGGGCGACGCCCGAGAAGCCCCAGGTCGTACCCGTGCCGAGGTTGCCCGGACCCTGCGCGACGACCGTGACGTCCGCCTTCAGGACGTGCCTCGCCGCCAGCAGACCCGTGTGAACCGTGCCCGCCTCCAGGTCGCCGCCGAAGGACTGGCCGGTCGTCACCGTGCCGGCCAGCCGGTCGCGCAGGCCGTCCAGCGTGCGGGAGAACCAGGCCGGCAGGGCGCCGCCGTCGGTCATCACGTACGCGACCCGGGCGTCCGGGCGGTCCGCGTGGATGCCCGCGAGGATCGCCGGCAGGGCCGAGTGCAGGTCGGCGGTCACCACCGGCATGCGTTCGAGGCTGTCCGCCCGCGCCATCACCTCGCGGTGCGGGGAGGCCTCCTCGTCGACGCCCAGCAGGATCGGCTGCAGCGGCGTGTACCTGGCCTTGACCAGGTGGCCCGAGTCGCGGTCGGTGCCGGACTCCGGCGGATCCGGCGGCAGCCGGTCGGGGAGGGCGACGACCAGGGCGTAGCCGCCGGTGCCCAGGCCCATCACCAGCGCACCCACGTTCAGCAGGACCCGGTCGCCGGCCTCGGGGGCCCCGGTCAGCTCCGGGTACGCGAGCGCGCGCACCGTGCCCTCGTCCGTCGTCACGTCCAGTTCGAGGGCGCCGCGCCACTCACGCCGTACCGTCGTGACCGTTCCTGATCGCCAGCGCACCATGCCGGCGACCCTATCGGCCGAGCGCCGGGCGGCGCAGCGCGGCGGCGACCTCTACCGGGCGATTTAGGGTGATTCTGCGGCGGGTGGGGTCGCCGAGGCGGTACTAATGCCCGCGCGTGGCCTGCGCATACGGCTATCGGGCGGCGTTGCTGCTAGCGTTTCGGTCGTGTCGCGGACCCGCACCGAGCGCCTGGTGAACCTGGTGATCTGCCTGCTGTCCACGCGACGGTTCCTGACCGCCGCGCAGATCGCCGCGACCGTGCCCGGCTACGAGCACGACCCCGAGGATCCCCGCGACCACGAGGCGTTCCAGCGCAAGTTCGAGCGCGACAAGGCCGAGCTGCGTGAGCTGGGCGTTCCGCTCGAGACGGGCCTGTCGAGCGCCTTCGACACGGAGTCCGGCTACCGCATCGCCCACCGGGAGTACGCCCTACCCGAGATTCCCCTGGAACCGGACGAGGCGGCCGCCGTCGGCATCGCCGCCCGGCTCTGGCAGCACGCCGGCCTCGCCGCCGCCGCGTCATCCGGGCTGGCGAAGCTGCGCGCCGCGGGCGTCGAGGTCGACCCGCAGGCGACCCTCGGGGTGGAGCCGGTCGTCACCGTCGACCCGGCGTTCGGCCCGTTGACCGGCGCGGCCCGGTCCCGCCGGGCGGTCACCTTCTCCTACCGCGTACCCGAGGTCGACGAGCCGTCCACCCGCCGCCTGCAGCCGTGGGGCGTCGTCTGCTGGCAGGGCCGGTGGTACGTCGTCGGCCACGACCGGGACCGCGACGCCACCCGCTGCTTCCGGCTGTCGCGCATCGTCGGGCCGGTCCGCGCGGTCGGCGCCGAGGGCGCGTTCACCCCGCCGGCGAACGTCGACCTGATCAGCCACGTCTCGCGCCGGTTCGGCCCGGTCGAGCGCAACGGGCGCGCCACGGTGCTGGTGCGCCCCGGCCGCGCCGCCGGGCTGCGCCGGCTCGCGGTGGAGACCGTGCCCGGCCCCGAGGGCGATCGCCTGACCCTGGCCTACTCCGACGTCGAGTGGCTGGCCTCGCGGCTGGTGGGTTACGGCGCGGACGTGCGCGCCGACGGGCCGCCGGAGCTGCGCGAGGCGGTCATCCAGCAGCTCAAGGAGGTCGTGGCGCGCCACGAGCGGGTGCTGCCCGCGGTGCTGCGATGACGCCTGCGCCGCGTACCCGGGAGAACAAGGCCTCGGCCGACCGCCTGGGCCGGCTGCTCAATCTGGTGCCCTACCTGCTCGCCCGCCCGGGGATCTTCGTCGCCGAGGCGGCGGCCGCGTTCGGGATCACCGAGCGTCAGCTGCGCGAGGACCTCGAGCTGCTGTGGGTCTGCGGCCTGCCGGGCTACGGCCCGGGCGACCTGATCGACATGGCGCTCGACGGCGACCGGGTGACCATCACCTACGACGCCGGCATCGACCGGCCGCTGCGGCTCAACCCGGACGAGGCGCTCGCCCTGGTCGTGGCGTTGCGGATGCTGGCCGAGACGCCGGGGATCGGGTCGCGGGACGCGATCGAGCGGGCGCTCGCCAAGATCGAGAATGCGACCGGCGACCTCGTCGACACCCCGGTCGCGGTGCGGCTGCCCGCGAACGTCGAGAAGGTCGACGCGATCCGCGGCGCGGTCGAGCGCCGGCACGCGCTGCGGCTCACCTACTACACCGCGGCCCGGGACGAGACCAGCGAGCGGGTCGTGGACCCGATGCGGATGCTGATGGTCGGCCCGCGCGCGTACCTGGAGGCCTGGTGCCGCCGGGCCGAGGGCACCCGGCTCTTCCGGGTGGACCGCATCGACGCGTTCACCGAGCTGGACGAGCCCTCCGCGCCGCCGGCGAAGGCGGTGCCGCACGACGTCAGCGACGGCGTGTTCCACCCGACCCCGGACCTGCCGCTGGTCACGCTCCGCGTCGGGCGGGGCAGCCGGTGGATCACCGAGTACTACCCGTGCGAGGAGGTGCGGCGCGACGGGGACGAGTGGATCGTGACGATGCGGGTCACGGACCTGGGCTGGGCGCAGCGGCTGCTGCTCGGACTCGGCCCGGACGTGACCGTCGTCGGCCCGGTGGAACTGGTCGACCGGATCCGCGAACAGGCCACGACCGCGCTGGACCAGTACGCGGCGCCCGCGCCCGCCACGGCCTAAGCTGTCCGCCATGGTGAAGTGGATCGTCATCGCCGTGGTGGTCCTCGGCGTGATCATTCTGGTGGCCGCGGCGCTGTCCGTGCTGGGCCGGCTCTCGGGCCTGGAACGCGCCGGGCGCAAGCTGGAGCGGCGCCGGCAGGAGGCGGAGAAGCTGCAGGAACGCGCGGCCGTGCTGGAGCGGTCGGTCGCCCGCGTGCAGGATCGGGCCGAGCTCATGCAGGCCCGGCTGACCGTGATCAAAGCGGGTCACGGCTCGGACGAGAAACACTCCTTACAGAACCCGTGACCCCGTGGTAGCGTGCGGCGTTCCCGGGTCGTTGTCCGGAATTCCCCGGGTCCGGAACCCAAACAAACAGATCCGGTAGGGCTCTCTCACAGAGACCACACGTACGATGGACGCGCATCACCCGTCAGGACCCTGATCCGATCGACTGGAGCTACCCATGGGCGCCCTCAAGCCGTGGCACATCGCCATCTTCGTAGTCGTCCTCGTGCTGTTGTTCGGCGCGAAGAGGCTGCCGGACGCGGCCCGGTCGCTGGGCCGCTCGCTGCGGATCATCAAGGCTGAGACCAAGGGCCTCGTCGACGACAACGACAACGTCGCCGAGAAGGCCGAGCCGCAGTACTCGCGGCAGCCGCTGCAGCCCAACGAGATCCAGCAGCCCGGCCAGCCGGGTTACCAGCAGCAGGCGCCGCCTGCGAACGGCCAGCAGTTCCAGCAGCCGCCGCCCCAGCCCTACGTGGACCCGGTGCAGCGCACCAACGACCGCTGACGCACCGTGGCCTTCTCCCTGCGCCGTCGGGGGCCGAGCAAGTTCGAGCAGGCCTCCGACGGTTCGATGACCCTGATCGAGCACGTCCGGGAGTTGCGTAACCGGCTTTTCTGGGCGTCGCTCGGGCTGCTGTTCGGCTTGATCGTCGGCTTCATCGTGTCGCAGTGGGTGTTCAACCTGCTGAAGGATCCCTACTGCTCCCTGGACAGCTCCTGGATCGACGGGCAGTGCCGGTTCGTCGTCCTCGGCGCCACCGACGCGATCGTCCTGCGGCTCAAGATCGCGTTGTGGGTCGGTCTGATCGTGGGCGCACCGGTCTGGCTCTACCAGCTCTGGGCCTTCATCGCCCCGGGCCTGCACCGGCACGAGCGCAAGTGGGCCTACATCTTCGTGGCGATCGCCGCCCCGCTGTTCGTCGGCGGCGCCGTGCTGGCCTATTTCGTGGTCAAGCACAGCCTGGCGTTCATCATGGAAGCGGGCGTCATCGGCGAGACCACCCAGCTCGAGGTCTCGTCCTACATCGGGTTCATCACCAGCATGATCCTGCTGTTCGGCGTGGCGTTCGAGTTCCCGCTGATCCTGCTGATGCTCAACTTCACCGGCGTGGTCTCGGCGAGGAAGCTGATGGGCTGGTGGCGCATTGTCGTCTTCCTGTCCTTCGGTTTCGCCGCCGTCGCCACGCCGGACCCGGGCCCGTTCGGCATGACGCTGCTCGCGCTCTGCATGATCGTGCTCTACCTGCTCGCGGTGGGCGTTGCCTTCCTCAACGACAAGCGCAAGGGCCGCGGTAAGGAGATCTACGCCGGCCTGGACGATGACACGATCTCGCCGCTCGAGGGTGATCGGGAGTCGGTCACCGCGGGCAACCGGGTCGAGGCGCCGTTGCCGGTCGAGTCCCCGGAGCCGGTGTCGAAACCGCTGCCGCTGGAGAGCCGGTTCGACGATATGACCTGAGGTGTCGGCCGGGTGCCCTCCCGGCTGTGACGAGCGACGACATCGCGGTGCTGGCCAACCCCGCAGGCGGGGAGAGGCCGGCACCGCGGTCTGCTTTCGGAGGTCCTGGACCGGCTCGGTGCCTCCGGCCGGGTCGTGCGGCTGCTGAGCGCGGGCAGCGCCGAGGACGCCGAGGACGCATGCCACCGCGCGGATCCGCTGGCCACGGCGGAGGCGATCGCCGCGGCGGTCCGTGCCGGGCGCTCCGCCGCGATCGACGCGGCCCGGGTGACCACCGCGCAGAGCGACGTGCGCCGCCGCGCGGCTACTCGCTGGTGCTCGACGGCGTTGACCGCGGCCTCAGCGGGGTTCTGGTCGCCATCGGTAGTCGCCCCAGCTACGGCGGCCTGCTGATCTGCCCGGACGCCGACCCGGGCGACCGAATGCTCGTCGTGGTGGCCGGTCCGCTCGGGCGCGGCGCGTGGAAGCTGAGCCCGTCAAGGGTCAGGAGTGCGCGGCCGCTCCGGTTTGCAGCTGCCTGATACCTTGATCAACTTGATCAACTTGATCAAGGTATTTAAGTACGCTTTCAGGAGGTACCGTGAAACGGATTACAAAACGGATAGCCGTTACGGGGTTCGCCGTCGCTGCGATTGTCGCTGCCACGGGCTCGCCCGCATTTGCGCATGACATCAGGGAGTACGGTCCCTACGGGTGTGGCACCGTCCCGGGCAGTTGCGGCTACGGCCAGGTTCGTGACCAGCATGAGATCATTGACGCCTGCGATACGAAGGCCGATGGCAAGGGCCTCGAAGTGAATTATGAACTGCGCAACGGCAGCTTCGGGACTGTGAAGGACCCGAACGGCTCCGCGTCTGGGTGTGGCATCAAGCGGGTCGGCTCGACCAGTAAGATCGCGAAGTTCCAGGTTTGCGGCTACCCGCTCGGCTCCGGGCGGTTCTGCACGACGTGGAAGGACGCCTAGACCTGGTTAGCCCAACCCGCGGCGCCCTCGGACGTTCTCGTCAGCACGCCGAGAACAATGAACGGCTGGCTGACCGGGGCCGCGGTCGAAATGCGCCTCCTGTGCGCTGAGGCCTCACATCGATCGCCGCGGCTTCGCGGAGCGCCGCGGTAGCCAGGCCGCGCAAACCACTGCACGTCGGGCTTGCCTGTAAAGCATGAGGGCTCTCACCCTCGTCATGGTGGGAGCCCTCGCAAGCCGGGCTGGACGATGACACGATCTCGCCGCTCGAGGACGATCGGGAGCCGGTCACCGCGGGCAACCGGGTCGAGGCGCCGTCGTCGGTCGAGTCCCCGGAGCCCGGTGTCGAAACCGCTGCCGCTGGAGAGCCGGTTCGACGATATGACCTGAGGCACTGTCCGGGTAGCCTCCCGGCTGTGACGAGCGACGACATCGCGGTGCTGGCCAACCCACAGGCGGGGAGAGGCCGGCACCGCGGTCTGCTTTCGAAGGTCCTGGACCGGCTCGGCGCCTCCGGCCGGGCCGTGCGGCTGCTGAGCGCGGGCAGCGCCGAGGACGCCGAGAAGGCATGCCACCGCGCGGTCGCCGAGGGCGTCGGCGCGCTGGTCGCCGTCGGCGGGGACGGCACGCTGCACCGGGCGGTGCAGTCGGTGGCCGGCACCACCGTCGGCTTCGGCATGGTCCCGGCGGGCACGGGCAACGACTTCGCGGCCGGCACCGGCGTGCCGTCGGATCCGCTGGCCGCGGCGGAGGCGATCGCCGCGGCGGTGGCCGCCGGGCGCTCCACCGCGATCGACATGGCCCGGGTGACCACCGCGCAGGGCGACGTGCGCTGGTTCGGCGCAGTCCTGGCCGCGGGCTTCGACGCGATCGTCAACGAGCGCGCCAACCGGATGCGCTGGCCGCGCGGCCCGCGCCGCTACGACCTTGCCATCCTGCTCGAGCTGGCCCGGCTGCGGCCGCGCGGCTACTCGCTGGTGCTCGACGGCGTCGACCGCAGCCTCAGCGGGGTGCTGGTCGCCATCGGCAACTGCCCCAGCTACGGCGGCGGCATGCTGATCTGCCCGGACGCAGACCCGGGCGACGGCCTGCTCGACGTCGTGGTGGCCGGCCCGCTCGGGCGCGGCGCCGTGGCGAGGCTCAAGCCGCGCTTGCGCCGCGGCACGCATGTCACCGATCCGGCGGTCTCCAGCTACCGGGCCCGGGAGATCAAAATCACTTCGGAGGGGATCTTCGCGTACGCGGACGGCGAGCGCGTGGCCGCGCTGGACCTGGTCGTGACGTGTGTACCCGGCGCGGTGCGGCTCCTGCTCTGAGCCGTCGCGGGGTGCGATCGGGTTGCCGTCGTGGCTTCGGCGTCAGCGCCGCCGCGGCGGGGCCGAACGAAGCGGTGTACCGCACACCGGTAGGGAGGCACGGCATGTCGATCGGTTCGCTGAGCTCGAGCACGGTATCCACCGCGACCCTGGCGTCGGCCGACGCCTCCGCGAGCGCCGCGAAGGCGCGCGAGGGCGCGCCCACCATCGCGGACCACGTCGCGGCCGACGAGCGGCAGGAGCCGACCAGCGTCCCCTCGGCCACGCTCGGCACGCTTGTCGACACGTACCTCTAGGTCGACAGGTACCTCTAGATCGGGCAGCCGGCCAGGGCCAGCGTCGCGCTCAGGCCGTTGGGCCGCCCCGGCTCGGCGGCCGGAAGCACCAGCGCCGCGCAGCCGGCCCGCACCGCGCCGGCGTCGGCCGGGCTGTCGCCGACCATGAGCGTGCGCTCCGGGTCGGCGCCGAGCATGCCGCAGGCGCGCAGGAAGATCGCCGGGTCGGGCTTGGTGCGGCCCACCTCGTAAGACAGCGCGTAGGCGTCGACCAGGCCGTCGAGACCCCAGGCTGCGAAGTGCGGCCGGATGTCGAAGCCGATGTTGCTCACCACCGCGACCTTGATCCCGGCGTCGTGCAGGGTCCGCAGGGTTGACTCGGTGTCCGCGTAGGGCAGCCAGCCGGCGGGGCCCAGCAGCCGGTCGTAGAGGGCGTCGGCCAGGCCTTCAACGTCGGTGGTGACCGTCTCCGCCAGGCCCGTGTATGCCGCGCGGTGGCTGTGTTCGTAGAGGTCACGGTCGGCCCAGTGCTCCGCGAGGTGCAGCGGGACGCGGTAGGGCAGGGGCCCGCCGGCGCGGCCGGCGGTGACCAGGCGGTCGGCCAGGATCGTGGCCTTGCCGCGCTCCAGTTCGCGCCCGCAGGCCGCCGCGGCGGCGACCACCCAGGCCACCGGCTCCTCCACCTGAGCGAGGGTGCCGTGGAAGTCGAAGAGCACGGCGTCGACCTGGCGGCGCGACGGGTGGGCGGTCGATTCGGCGGCATCCGGCACGCCGTGCACCATACCCAGCGCCTCCGACGCAACTGTCGGCACCGCCCGCCAAGCCATGACCTTCGTTGTGTCAGAGGTACGCACTAGCCTTGTGTTCATGACGAGCCCTGCCGACGATGTGAGCCCCGCCGAACGGTATGCGGCTTCGAAGCGGCGGGCGGCCCGCGCGGCCGAGTTCCCGGCCCTCGACGACTTCATGCTCGATGTCGGATTCGATCTCGACGACTTCCAGCGCCAGGCCTGCGAGGCGCTCGAGCGCGGCAGCGGCGTGCTGGTCTGCGCGCCGACCGGGGCCGGCAAGACGGTGGTCGGCGAGTTCGCGGTGCACCTCGTGCTGCGGGCCGCCGGCTCCGGCGTCCGCCGCAAGTGCTTCTACACCACCCCGATCAAGGCGCTCTCCAACCAGAAATACCACGACCTGGTGGCGCGCTACGGCGCCGACCAGGTCGGCCTGCTGACCGGTGACAACGTCATCAACGGCGACGCGCCCGTGGTGGTCATGACCACCGAGGTGCTGCGCAACATGCTCTACTCGGGCTCGGCCAGCCTGCAGGGCCTGGCCTTCGTGGTGATGGACGAGGTGCACTACCTGGCCGACCGGTTCCGCGGCGCGGTCTGGGAAGAGGTGATCATTCACCTCCCGGCGTCGGTGACGCTGGTTTCGCTGTCCGCCACGGTCAGCAACTACGAGGAGTTCGCCGACTGGCTGGTCACGGTCCGCGGCCACACCGAGGTCGTGGTCAGCGAGCACCGGCCGGTGCCGCTGTGGCAGCACATGCTGGTCGGCAAGCGGATGTTCGACCTGTTCCACGACGCCGACGCCGCCCGCAAGCACGACGTGCACCCCGAGCTGCTGCGCTACACCCGCGAGATGCTGCGCCGCCTCGAGCTGACCGACCGCACGGCGGGCCCGGGCTGGCAGTCGCGCGGCAGCCGGTCGCGCCGCTGGCAGCCGCCGCCGCGCGCCGAGGTCGTCGACCGGCTCGACCGGGCCGACCTGCTGCCGGCGATCCTGTTCATCTTCAGCCGCGCCGGCTGCGACGCCGCGGTGCAGCAGTGCCTGGCCGGCGGGCTGCGGCTCACCAACGTCGACGAGCGCGCCGAGATCCGGCGCATCGCACAGGCGAAGGTCGCGAGCATCCCGGCCGAGGACCTGACGGTCCTGGGCTACTGGGAGTGGCTGGACGGGCTCGAGCGGGGCGTCGCCGCGCACCACGCCGGCATGCTGCCCGCGTTCAAGGAGGCCGTCGAGGAGTGCTTCGTCCGCGGCCTGGTGAAGGCCGTGTTCGCCACCGAGACCCTGGCGCTCGGCATCAACATGCCGGCCCGGTGCGTGGTGCTGGAACGGCTGGTGAAGTTCAACGGCGAGGCACACGTCGACCTCACCCCGGGGGAGTACACCCAGCTCACCGGTCGGGCCGGCCGGCGCGGCATCGACGTCGAGGGTCACGCGGTGGTGCTGTGGGGCCCGGAGGTCGACCCGCGGCACGTGGCCGGCCTCGCCTCCACCCGCACCTACCCGCTGCGCTCGAGTTTCCGCCCGTCCTACAACATGGCGGTCAACCTGGTCGGCACGGTCGGCGCGGACAAGTCCCGCGACCTGCTCGAGTCCTCGTTCGCGCAGTTCCAGGCGGACCGCTCGGTGGTCGGCCTGGCCCGGCAGGTGCAGCGCAACGTCGACACCATGCAGACCTACGGCGACGACGGCGCCTGTCACCACGGCGACTTCGACGAGTATTTCGCGATCCGGGTCGCCATCGCCGACCGCGAGCGGGCCATCGCCCGCCAGGGCGCCACGCAGCGCCGCGCGGCCACGCTCTCCTCGCTGGAGAAGCTGCGCGTCGGCGACGTCATCCGGGTGCCGCAGGGCCGCCGCGCCGGCCTCGCCGTGGTCCTCGAGCCGGTCAACGGCGGCTTCGGCGAGCCGCGTCCGCTGGTGCTCACCCAGGACCGCTGGGCCGGGCGGGTCAGCCCGGCCGACTTCCCCGGCGCGGTCGACGTGCTCGAGCGCATCCGGGTGCCCAAGCACTTCAACCACCGGTCGCCCGCGGCGCGCCGCGACCTCGCCGCCACGGTCAGCGCCACCGGCCTGGACCGGCACGGCGGCGGCGCCGGGCGCCGCGGCCGCAACCGGGCCGTCCCCGGCGAGGACGCGGAGATCGCGCTGCTCAAGGTGCAGATGCGCCAGCACCCCTGCCATGGCTGCCCCGAGCGGGAGGACCACGCCCGCTGGGCCGAGCGCCGGCACCGCCTCGCCCGCGACACGGACGCCCTGCGGGACAAGGTCGCCGGGCGCACGGGATCGCTCGCCCGCACCTTCGACCAGGTCTGCGCGGTGCTCGCCGGCCGCGGCTACCTGTCGGCCGACGGCGAGGTGACCGACGCCGGCCGGATGCTGGGCCGGATCTGGACGGAGGCCGACCTGCTGGTCGCCGAGTGCCTGCGCCGCGGGGTCTGGGAGGGCCTCGCCCCGGAGGAGCTGGCGGCGGCGGTGTCCATGGTGCTCTACGAGTCGCGCCGTGAGGGTGACGAGCGGGCCTCGGTGCCCAAGGGCGCGACGACCGCCGCGGTCGACGCCTGCCAGAAGCTGTGGGCCGAGATCGAGTCCGACGAGGCCGCGCACGGCCTGTCGCTGACCCGCGAGCCCGATCCGGGCTTCGTCTGGCCGATCTACCGGTGGGCCCGCGGCGAGCCCCTCGCACGGGTGCTGGCGAGCGGGCACAACTACGACTCCGACATGCCGGCGGGCGACTTCGTCCGCTGGGCGCGCCAGGTGCTGGACCTGCTCACCCAGCTCAGGGACGCGCCGTCCGCGTCGACCGGGGTCCGCGACACCGCCCGCAAGGCGATCACCGCGGTGAACAGGGGAGTCCTGGCATATCAGACGGCGCTCTGACGCCGAGCGTCCGTGATCTGCTTTCGCCGAGCCGCGTCGCGGGCCTTCTGTCCCGGGCGGGAAGGCTTCAGATGCCGAGGCGGCGGATTCCCGCGGAGGCGCCGACGATGCGGGGAACCTCGGCCGTCGGGTCGAGTCGGGGGCGCAGGGTGGGCACCCAGCCCGCGTCCGGCGCGAGGTCCGGGTCGTGTGCCGCGTTGTGGGCGGCCACCAGGTCCACCGGGCGCGCCGGCCTGCTGCCGATCCGCACCAGCGTGCCGACGGCCGTGATCCGGGTGCCCTTCCAGTAGCGGATGAGGTCGCCGTCCGGCAGGTCCTCGCTGCGTACGAAGTGGTTGTTCTCCGCGTGGATGCTGGACTCCACGCCGACCCCGAGCGAGTAGGCGTACTCCTCGTCCGTGGCGAGGTAGGCGTTGTTGTAGACGTCCACCTGTCCGAAGCGGACCCGCGGCGCGCGCTGGACCACGTTGGCGAAGCGGTTGTGGTGGACCGTGACGCGCAGCCTGCCGACGTCCACGCCGGGGGTGTCGGTCGAGCCGATCAGCATCGTCTTGTCGTGGTCGTAGTAGTCGTTGTAGGAGACCGTCACCAGGTCGGAGCCGCGGATGATGTCGCTCGCGCCGTCGTGCACCTGGTACGGGCGGCCGAGGCGCACCGGCTGGTCGGCGTCGTGGTTGTTGCCGTCGCTGAAGGTGTTGTGGTCGAGCCAGACGTTGGTGGCGCCGGTCAGCGAGACCAGGTCGTAGAGCGAGTTCCAGTTGCCGGCCGCGCCGTCGGTCGGGTCCCAGGCCGGGAAGCAGTCGGCGGCGTCGGTGAACTCGATGTTGCGGACGATGACGTTGGCGACGTTCGCCAGGATCAGGCTGCCGTGCTCGATCCGGGCGCCGTTGATGCCGATCAGGGTGGTGTCCGGCCCGACATTGATCTTGATCTGGTCGCCCTGGCGCTTCGCCGACCGCACCCGGGCATCCTCGAGCGGGCCGGCCGGCCTGCTTGCCCGGCCCCAGACCGCCGGGTCGTAGGCCGCCAGGAAAGCGTCGAGGTCGTACTCCGGGTCGGCATAGTCGGCGCAGCCGAGCGGCCGGCCCGCGGCGTCGGCGCTCATGCTGAAGCGGCCGCTGACGAAGACGATCCGGGGCGCGGCGTCGCCGGACAGGGCCGCGAGGAGCTCCGCGCGGTTGCGGGCCACGAAGACGTGCGCGTCGTCGGCCGCCGAGCCGCCGGTGGTTCCGGAGCCGGCGGCGGCCCAGCCGTCGTTCGGGGCCAGGGGCTGCCGGGCGAGCCGCAGCGCGGCGGGCGACGGGCCCGCGCCGGCCCGCGAGACGGCGCCGGCCGGCGGGGCCGTGCCGAGCCCGAGGGCCGCGACGACCGACACCGCGGCCAGGGCAAGGGATCGTCCGCGCATGGTGCGCTCCAGGAATTGGGTGAGGAAAGCGCTTACCAGGGCCAACGGTTACATGGGTGTCCGCGCGAGTCAATGGAGACGGATGTGCAGAAAGTTTGCAGTCCTCAGTCCGGACGGGTCGGGCCACTGTGGACGCGGTAGCGTCGAGCCGTGGAGGCCGAGGAGTTCCGCATCGAACTGACCGGCTACGCGTACCGGATGCTCGGGTCCGGATCCGAGGCCGAGGACGCGGTGCAGGAGACGCTGCTGCGGGCCTGGCGGCAGGCCGACCGGTTCGACGCCGGGCGCGGGTCGCTGCGGAACTGGCTGTACCGGATCGCCACCAACGTGTGCCTCGACATGCTGCGCAGCGCGCAGCGGCGGGCCCGCGCGGTCGACCTCGGCCCCGCGGTGCAGGCCGCGACCCCGCTCGGCGCCCCGCTGCCGGAGTGCGCCTGGGTGCGGCCGATCGCGGACGCACGCGTCCTGCCCGACCGCGATGATCCGGCCGAGCAGGCGGTGCGCCGTGAGTCCGTGCGGCTGGCCTTCGTCGCCGCCCTGCAGCGCCTCTCGCCCCGGCAGCGGGCCGTCCTGATCCTGCGCGACGTGCTCGGCTGGCATGCCGACGAGGTGGCCGGCCTGCTGGACACGTCGGTGGCGTCGGTGACCAGCGCGCTGCAGCGGGCCCGGGCGACCCTGCGCCGCGACGCGCCGGTCGCCCCGCTGGATCCGGACGCCGCCGCGCTGCTCGACCGGTACTGCCGGGCGTTCGAGCGCTACGACGTCGCCGCGATGGTGGCGCTGCTGCACGAGGACGCCACGATGTCCATGCCGCCGTTCGCCTGGTGGCTGCGCGGGCGCGACGAGATCGCCCGGGCGCTGCGCCACGGCGACGGGTCCTGCCGCGGCGCGCGCATGGTGCCGGTCGCGGCGAACGGCACGACCGCGTACCGGCAGGAGCGGCCGACCGGTCCGGGTGGCGCGTACGAGCCGTTCGCGCTGATGCTCTTCGAGACCGCCGGCGGCCGGATCACGGAGATCACCACGTTCCTGGAACCCGCTACCGGGAGATAGTCGCGCGCGGCGGGCAGTATGGGTGCGTGCAGAGCGATCTTGAACTTGCCCGGACGGCCACCCTCGCGGGAGCGGCCGTCGCCCTGCGGTACTTCGCCGCCCTCGCCGACCTGCCCCGCGAGCGCAAGGCCGACGGCAGCGTCGTCACCGAGGCGGACCGGGCGGTCGAGGCCGCCATCCGCGCCGTGCTGGCCGAGGGCCGGCCCGGCGACGCCATCCTGGGCGAGGAGGGCGGCGCGACCGGCGCCGGCGCCCGCCGCTGGATCATCGATCCGATCGACGGCACGGCCCAGTTCGTCGGCGGCGACGACCGCTGGCTGGTCCTGGTCGCCCTCGAGGAGGCCGGCGAGATCGTCGCCGGGGTGGCCGCGGTGCCCGCGCAGGGCGGTCTCTGGTGGGCGCGCCGCGGCGGCGGCGCCTTCGCGGGCAGGCTCGACGGTACGGGCCAGCGGCGCATCCACGCGTCCGGCGGCCGCACCACAATCGCCGGTAGCCGCGTCGGCGTCATCCCGGTGGCGCCGAACCTCACGGCCGCCGACGAGGCGATCGCGGCGCCGCTGGGCGCGGTGGCCTCCATCGTGGAGTGGGACGTGCACGCCGCGCTGCTGGTCGCCGAGGGGTCCCTGGATCTGGCGCTGCAGACGCGGGGGCAGCTCTGGGACTTCGCCGCCACCGCGTTGATCGTCGAGGAGGCCGGCGGCTGTTACGGCGGCGCCGACGGGATCCGCGGGCCGCGGCCGGGCGTCTCGCTCTTCGCCGCCGACCGGGCGTTGTGGGGCGCCGCACACGCCGCGCTCTGGCCGGCGTAGCCGCGGGGGGTGCCCGATCGGCCCGGCGGCGTCACGTCGAGGTGTTCGACGAGCGGACGAAGAGCAGGGCCAGCAGGGCGCCGATCGACAGGATGACGCTGATGATGCCCAGGACCCGGCCGAGCAGGGCCGGGCCGACCCCGTGTGCGCCGTTGCCGCGGGTGCTCATGACGATCGCCGCGATGCCCGGGATCCAGCCCAGCACGCAGAAGGCCATCGGCACGCTGAACAGCCCGAGGATCAGCGCGGTGCGGCCGGCACCGCGGTTCGGCGGGGTCGGCGGCGCCGCGTTGCGCGGGTCCCACTGCAGGCGCGGCGGCAGGTCCTGCACCTGGCCGAGCAGGTCGGACGCGAACGTGGCGGTGCTCACCGCGACCACTCGGGCGTCGTACTGCGGCGTGGTGAGCAGGCCCTCGTCAAGGGCCTGATTCAGCAGGTCGATCACCTCTGTGCGGTGCACCGTGCCGATGCGCTCGTCCTTCATCGGTGGCGAACGTATCGCGGCGCGGACCGGGCGCGCGGCGAAACCCCCAGTTCTCGCCGATTCCGATGGGCCTCAGGGCGCCGGCGCGTGCAGGGCGATCGTGGTCCACGCGCCGACGTGTACGCGGTCACCGTCGCCGACGCTCCGGGTCTGGCCCGCGGTCAGCGGCTTCGGCTCGTCGTTGAGCCACGTGCCGTTGGTCGAGCCGAGGTCGGAGACCAGCCAGACGCCGTCGACGCTCAGGGTCAGCAGCGCGTGGCTGTGCGAGACCCCCGGGTCGGCGTCCGCGAGGTCGATCTCCGGGTCGGTGCCCTTGGACGTGCTCCGGCGCCCGATCCGCACCTGCGGCGCCGGCAGCGTCACCGTCCGCTCCGCCGGCTGCTCCGGGAAGTCGACGCCCTCGATCGCGTTGGCCTCGAAGTACTCCCGGTCGGCGTACACCGTCGCCGTCCACCGGCCGGCCGCCGGGGGTGCCACCGGCGGCTGGGCCAGCGTCGGCACCCGGCCGGTGCTGTGGTCGAAGCCGCAGTCCTCGCAGAACCGGCCCGCGCCGGCCCTGGGCGTGCCGCAGTTCGGGCACGGATCGCCGCTCGGGGACGCCGGTGCGGCGGCCGGAGCGACGCCCGGGCTGAACGCCGCCGTGCCGCCGATCTTCGCGCCGCAGGTGTCGCAGAAGTCGCCCGTCGTGGACGCGTGGCCCTTCGGACAGGTGAAGGTCGTCATTGCGCCCGTCCCACCCGGACGGTCTTGGTCGAGCGGGTGTCCAGGGCCATCTCGTCGGCGGCGTCGACCTTGCGCCGCAATCGAACCGTCCCGGTCGCCGCGTCCTCGATGTCGACGACGGTGGCCAGCAACTCCTCGGTCGCCTTGTTCCCGCTCTCGTGCGCGAGCTGGGCGGCCCGGCCGAACTTCAGCGTGGCCGTGCGGTCGTCGCCGGCCTTGCGGGCCTCGATGCCCTGCTGGATCGCGTCGGCCAGCTCGGCCTGCCCGGTGTAGTGCGCGACCTGCCGGTTGATCCGGGTGGACAGCGCCGAGTCCTCGGTCCAGACCGCGCGCACCAGCGTCTGTGCGTGCACGACGTCGCCCTCCACGACGGATACCCGGGCCGCGAGCATCTCGTCGCCCGCCGCGCCCGCGGTGACGTCGATGCACACGTGGTAGTCGCGGCTCTCCGTGCCCCAGGAGCCGAGCGGATAGCGGCCGGCGCGGGGCCCGTCCGCGACCCGCTTACCGGTCAGGTCGGCCACCTGCGGCTCGACCTGCTTGACGAAGCGGACCGTCGAGTTCACCGGGGTCCAGACCTTGAGCTGCACGTCGGCGCTCGTCTTGCCCATGGCGGCGGTCATCATCTGCTCGAACGCCGCGGTCAGATCCTGCGGCCGCGCCACGATGTCGACCGTGCCCAGCATCGCCGCCGCGACTTTGCGCAGCTCGGAGACCGTCCAGTTGGTCCCGACGCCGCGGCAGTCACAGGTGAAGCTGCCGCCGATCTCCTGCAGCACGTTCTCCAGGTAGCCCTGGTACTCGCCGTTCTCGCCGTCGGTGAGCAGGATGGCGTGCGCGATGTCGCCGGGGCGCTGCGCGAAGAGCTGGCCGGCGAGCCGGAGCCAGGCGCCGATCGCCGTGCCGCCGTTGGCCTGCAGGCGGTCGATCGCGCCGACCGCCCGGGCCCGGGTCTCCGGCGTGGCGACGGCGAGCTCGCCGGGCGCCGGGAAGAGCTGCTGCGCGGTGCTCACGCCCGCGATGATGGCGAAACGGACGCCGTCGTCGATGCAGTTCACCGCGGCCTTGGCGGCCTGCCGGGCGGCGACCATCCGGCCCTCGGCCATCATCGAACCCGAGCAGTCCACGATGATGATCTCGGTGGCGCCGGCCGTGCGCCGTCCGCCCTCCGCGCCGGACGAGGCGACGGTGACGATGGCGTTGACTTCGGTAGCGCCCAGTGCGAGGAACTCGTTCTGGAACGCCTCGGCGGTGTACGGCACGGGCTCTCCCTTAGCTGTGGGGGGTGTCGAGGGGTACGAGGGCGACGGTGATGTTGTCGGAGCCGCCGGCGGCGTTGGCGAAGCCGACCAGGGACCGCGCCGCCTCCAGCAGGCCGTCCGTGTCGCGCACGGCGCCGCGGACGGTGTCGGCGAAGGCAGCCGGTTCGGTCAGGTAGTTCCACAGGCCGTCGCTGCACAGCACGAGGTGCCCGGTGGTCTCGGCGAAGAAGGTGCCGGTGCGCGGCGCCACCGTGCCCGCGTCGGCGCCCAGCCAGGCGGTGATGGCGTGCGCCTTCGGGTCGTTCCAGGCGGCCTGCGGGTCGGCGCCGAGCGCGATCGCGTGGGTTGCCCACGAGTCGTCCTCGGTGAGCTGCACGGCGTCGCCCTCGGCGGGGACCCAGTACGCCCGGCTGTCGCCGACCCACCCGTACCCGATCTCGGTGCCCCGCACGCAGGCCGCCACGATCGTGCAGGCCGGGTTGGACGCGGCCCGGCGCGGGTCGCCGGTCGTGGCCAGGCCGGCGACGGCGCCGCCGGCCGCGACGAGGGCCGCGCCGATGCTCTCCGCGAGCCCGGTGGCGGCCATGGTCAGCGCCTTGCCGGTGACCTCGGCGGCGGTCTCCGAGGCGACGTCCGGGTCGAACGACGCGGACACGCCGTCGCAGACCACCACGTCGACGTCCGCGCCCCGGGTGGCCAGCCACATCGCATCCTCGTTGCGGTGGTGACGCAGGCCGCGGTCGGTCACCGCCGCGGCGACCGCGCCGGCGTCGGCCTCGACGTGGTCGCGCGGCCGGGCGGCGAGCATGCCGCAGTTGCCGCAGTAGCCGTCGTCGCCGACGACCCCGGCCGCGCCGCAGGACGGGCAGTCCTTGCCGATGGCCAGTCCCGCGCCGGTGGCCAGCGCCTTGCCGCAGTTCTCGCAGAACGCGGCGCCCGCGGCCCGCTCGTCGGTGCAGGACGCGCAGTCCTCCTGGGCGATCACGTGCGGGTCCTCGGCCGGGCGGCGTTGGCCAGGTCCACCAGGCGGATCTTCTCGGGGCCGTGCGTGGCCCGGGCCATCTCCCGGTACGCGCCCTCGAGCGCGAAGCGCACGTCGCGTTCGCCGGCGGTGCCGTCGCCGGCCGTGCCGAGCACCGCCGCCGGCACCGAGGTTCCGGCGGTCAGCGTGGTCAGGGCCCGCTCGAGCAGCTCGGCCCGGAGCGCGGCGAGCTGCGCGGCCTCCATCTCCAGCCGGCCGATCAGCGCGGCCGCCGCCGCGAGGGCCGCGACGTCGGCCGCGGCCGAGGAGTGCGAGTGGACCAGCGCCCGGACCGCACCGACCTGCGAGCTCCGGTACGCCGCCGAGGTGCCCGGCACCCGGTTGTACGCCTCGACGGCCCCGTCGCGGTCCCCGGTGGCGAGCCGGCACCGGGCCAGTCCCGCCGCCGCGGTCGTGTACGCCGGGTCGGTGCGGCTCACCACGTCGTAGTAGCCGGCGGCCTCCGCGGGCAGCCGCGCCAGTTCCAGGGTCAGCCCCAGCGCCAGCTTCGGGGCGAGCTCGCCGGGCAGCGCCGAGTAGACCGCGTCGAACCGGGCCTGCGCCCGGCCGAGGTCGCCGGAGGCCAGCGCCAGGACGCCGTCGTACCAGGCGAGGCGCCAGTCGCCGGCGGCCGCCGCCGTGATCGTGTCGCGCAGCCGGGCGGCGTCCGCGAACGCGGCCGGGCCGGTGCCGGCGGCGCCCAGGTCGATCAGCGCCCGCAGGGCACGCAGCTGCACCTCGAAGGTGTTCTCCGGCGCCTTGCCGAGCAGGGTGAGCACCTCCTGCGGATCGGTCACCGTCACCGAGGCCAGGAACGCGGCCGCCGGGTCGGTCAGGTCGATCATCGGGGCGGGCAGGAACCGCCAGTTCGGCGCATCGCTGCGCGGGTCGCTGCGCAGCTCGCCGGTGAACAGCCGCGACGTGGCGGGGCGCGGCTCGCCGTCGGCGGCGGCGAGCACCTCGCGCAGCACGCCGAGCATCTGCTCGGTCATCTCCGCGGCGTCGACGAAGCGCTCGGCGGGGTCGATGCGGGTGGCCCGGTGCAGCAGCCGGTAGAACGACTCGTGCTCGCGGTAGACCTCGAACTCGCCGCGGTCCGGCAGGCTCTCCTTGAAGGTGCTCTGGTAGCCGCGGAAGTCGGTGGTGAGCACCGCCAGCGTGCGGCCGATCGTGTAGAGGTCCGACTGGACGGACGGGCCGGCCTGCGCCATCTCCGGCGCCTGGTAGCCGACCGTGCCGTACAGGGCGGCGTCCTGGTCGTCGATGTGCACGACGCCGCCGAGGTCGATGAGCTTGACCTGGTCGCCGGTCTGAATGACGTTGTCGGGCTTGAAGTCGCAGAAGATCAGGCCGCGGTCGTGCAGGTAGCCGAACGCCGGCATGATCTCCAGGACGTAGGCGAGGGCCTGGTCCAGCGGCAGCGGGTCCGGCTGGTTGCCGTTGGCCGCGCGGCGGTCCTTGAGGATGCCCTTGAGCGACTCACCGCCGACGTACTCCATGACGATGTAGCCGGCGCCCTCGTGCTCGACGAAGTTGTAGATCTTCACGATGTTCGGGTGCTCGACCTCGGCGAGGAACCGCTGCTCGGCCACCGCCGCCGCCAGCGCGTCCTCGTCGCCGGAGTTGAGCAGGCCCTTGAGCACGACCCAGCGGTCCGAGACGCGCTTGTCGTTGGCCAGGTAGATCCAGCCCAGCCCGCCGTGTGCGAGCGCGCCGATCACCTCGTACTGGCCGCCGACCAGGTCGCCCTTGGCGAGCTTCGGGGTGAAGTTGAAGGCCTCGCCGCACGACGGGCAGAAGCCGGCCGTGCGCCCGGGCCGGTCACCGCGGGCGCGGCCCACCGGGTTGGCGCACTTCGCGCAGTACCGCTTCTCCTCCGGCACCTCGGCGACCGCCATGATCGCGGTGGCGGGGTCGCGCTCGGGCAGCGGCGCCACGTCGACCAGGCCGCCGCCGAAGCGTCGCCGCCGGCTGCCGGTGCGGGCGCTGCCCGTGCGTGCCGATCCGCCCGTACGCGTCGACAGCGCGCCGGTGCGCACCGACGGCGCGGTCGCGGTGCGCTGCTTCGGTGCCACGGCGGCGGTCTTCGGCGGCGCCATGCCGCAGGTGTCGCAGTAGCCGTCCTGGATGGTGCCGGGACAGTCACGCTGGCATTTCACTTCAGTCCGTCCCTCGCGGTCGTGGCGGTGAGGCGGGCCACCGCGTCCTGGTAGGCGTTCACGGCCGCCCGCGCGGCGTCCAGATCGCAGGGCGCGGTGTAGAGCGAGGTGCGCGCCCGCTCGGCGAGCGGCGCGAGCGCGGGGTCCTCGGCGAGGCCGCGGCGGCCCGCCTTCGCCTGGTAGGCGTCGAGCCGCCCGCGCAGCTCGTTGCGGGAGCCGAGCATCGCGGTGTTGCGGGCGGCGGCGCCGCGCAGGGCCTCGAGCCGCTCGCGGGCCCGCCGGGTCCAGTCGGCGAGGCGGGGGCTGATCAGCGCCCAGTGCCCGGCGGCGGCGAGCGCGTCCAGCGCGGCCAGGTCGGGCCGCAGGTCGGGCCCGGCCGCCGGCGCGACGGCCGAGTCGGCGAAGCGGCCGACGACGCTCTGCTCGGCCGCGGCGGCCGCGCGGGCCGCCTCGGCGAGTTGCTCCGCCAGGGCGTGCGCGTCGGTGAGGCGCTGGGTGAGCGCCTCGCGCAGCTCGCCGGCCGAGGTGCGTTCGGCGTCGGCGCGGTCGAGCAGCGTGCGCACCGCGGCCAGCGCCGCCTCGTCGCAGCCCAGCGGGTCCGTGGCCAGCGCCGAGGTGAAGTCGCCGAGGCGGCGGTCGGCCTCGTCCAGGGTGGCCGAGCGGGTCAGCGTGCGCAGGTGTGCGAGCGACGAGGCGACCGTCGCGGCCTCGGGCATCAGCCGGTGCCACACCTCGCCCGCCCGTACGGCCACGTCCACCGCGGTCTTGAACGCGGCCTCCATGGCGGCGAGCAGTTCGGCGGGGGAGCAGGTGGTGCTTACCTGCCCGGCCCCGAGCAGCCCCCGCTGGGCGAGCGGCACGGTCCGGGTGGAGAGCGTGATCGAGCGGCCGAGGACCTGGTGCACGTACGCGGCCTTCTCGGGGTCGGTGAACCGGCGCTGGTTGCGCGCGGACCGGGCCGCGGTGATCAGCGCGGTCAGCATGCCGTAGCCGTCCCAGAGCTGGGTCAGCGCCTCGGTGGCATCCGCCCAGGCCGCGGCGGTGCGGCCGCGCAGCGGCCCCTTGTCGAGGTCCCTGCGCGCGGTGTTGTCGTCGAGGTCAACCAGGTTCGAGGCGACCGCGGCCGCGGCCGCCTCGAGGCGCATCAACTCGTTGTCGGCGCGGCCGAGCAGATGCTGGGTGGGTGCGGTCATGGGTGTCAGTCCCGGTACTCGGCCGCCGGCGGCGGCGGCGCGGCGCCGAAGTCGCCGAGCCACCGCTCGTACGTGGACTTCCAGGTGCCGTTCGCGCGGTTCCTGGCCAGCACCGCGTTGACGAACCGGGTGAAGTCCTCGTGCTCCTTGGGCATCGCCATGCCGTACGGCTCGTCGGTGAAGCGCGGCCCGACCACCTTCGCGTACGGGTCCTGCGCGGCGAGGCCGACCAGGATGGTGTCGTCGGTGGAGATGGCGTCGACCTCGTTCTGCTGGAAGGCGACCAGGCAGTCGCCGAAGCCCGGCCGGTCGACCGGTATCGGCCTGCTGGCCACCTTGGCGATGTTGTCATACGAGGTGGAGCCCTTGGCGGCGCAGACCTTCCGGCCGCCGAGGTCGTCGATGCCGGTGGCCTTCGAGTCCTTGGAGACGAGGACCTTCTGCCCGGCGTCGTAGTAGATGCTGGAGAAGTTGACGTCCTTCCAGCGCGCGCAGTTCGCCGTCATCGTGTCCGCGACGATGTCGACCGAGCCGTCGACGACCGAGCTCACCCTCTTGTCGTACCCGATGACCTTGATCTGGATCTTGTCGGGGTCGCCGAAGATGGCCTGGGCGACCTGCCGGCCCATGTCCACGTCGAAGCCCTCGACCTTGCCCGTGAACGGGTTGCGGGAGCTGAACAGCAGGGTGTCCTGGCTGGTGCCGAGCACCAGCCGGCCGCGCTTCTGGATCTCCGCCATGTAGCTGCCGGCCGGCATCCGGCCGGGCGCGGGCAGGGCGCCCGCGGGGCGCAGGCTGGCGCGCGGCCGGCAGGAGTCGTCGGCGGGCGCGGCCGGGGCGCCTGTCGATGCCCCGGCCGAGGCGGTGGGCCGGCCCGGCAGCGGCGAGGAGTCGCCGGAGCAGCCGGCGGCGGCGAGCACGGTGACGGCGGCGGCGACGAGGGCGGCACGGGTGCGCATCAGCGGTACTCCTCGAGTCGGGCCCGCAGGCCGGCGAGGGCGAGGCCGCAGACGATCAGGGCGAGCAGCGGGCCGAGCACGGTCAGCGGTCCCAGGCCCCGCCCGGCGTCGCCGATCTCGTCACTGAACACGTCCTTGCGGTTCTCCAGCGCGCTGTCGATGTCGTCGGTGAGGCCGGTGAAGGTCTGCGACGTCTGCGCGCCGATGGCCAGCGCGACGGCGCCGTCGTAGTCGGCGCCGTTGTCGAGCTTGCGGACCTGGTCGTGCGCGCTCACGTAGGCGCGGTGCTTCGTGACCGCGGACCGGACGGCCTGACCCGCGTAGCCGGCCGGCATGATCTCACCGGCGTCGGCCAGCAGCCCGTCGAGCCGCGCGGTGGTCTCGTCGAAGTCCTTCTCGAGGGCGCCCTCGCCGGAGCGGGCGGCCAGGGTCAGCGCCTCGTCGCCGCGTTCGCGCAGGGCGGCGATGCGGGCCTCGGCGAGCAGGGCCACCGGCCGCGAGCCCTCGGTGTCGGCCTCGGACAGGTGTGCGCGCTGGGCGATCAGCACCCCGCCGACGGCGAGCGCGAGGACCACCGTGACGGCGGTGGCGGCGACCAGCGGCAGGTTGAACGTCCGGCGGGTGGTGCGGCTCAGGTAGAGCTGGGCCCGCAGCAGCGCGCCGAGCAGGGCGATCAGCAGGATCACCAGCAGCGCCGCCCACCAGGAGCTGCGTGCGGCGCCGTAGCCGTCGTCGACCTCGCCCCGCGCGGCCTGCAGGAGCGCCTGCGCCTGCGGCTGCAGGGACTCGCGGCTCAGCGCGGAGGCGGAGGACAGGTACGCCGCGCCGATCGGCAGGCCCTGCCGGTTGTTGGCGCGTGCGCTGGCCACCAGGCCTGCATAGCGGGTGACGTCGGCGGAGAGGCGGCGGATCGCGTCGGCCGAGGGGCCCTGCTCGGGCGTGCGCCGGGCGGCCGAGGTCAGCGCGGCGGTCGCCCGTTCGAGGTCGGCCTCGTAGCGGCGGGTCAGCGGGGCCGGCTCGAGGCCGCCGGCCAGGAACGCCTGCGCGGCGGTGGTGTCGGCGTCGGCGAGTGCGGAGTAGATGGTCTCGGCCTCGACGAGCAGGGGCTGCGCCCGGTTGCCGAGGTCGTCGGTGCCGCTCGCCGCGGCGGCCGCGGTCAGGCCGGTGACGAGGCCGGTCAGCAGGGCCAGCGAGACCAGGGCGGCGAGGATCAGCTGCAGGCGGCCGGGTGAGGTGTTCCGCAGCCGTCCGACGCGGTCGAGGACACCCCCGCGGGTGTCCGCCGCGACCGGAGCCGCCCGGTCCAGCTGCGCTGTACTCAAGCTTCCTCCGTCTATGCAGTGCGTGGTCGGGCACTCACCCCAGCCACTGTGCCGCACGTGTGCAAACGATCTTCACGACGGGGTGGGCCGGCCGATTCTACGCAGGACTGCGCGCCCGGAGGGTCCCCCTCCGGGCGCGGGTCCGCCGGTACGTCAGGTCAGGTGAGTGCGCGCTTGAGCAGCTTGCCCGTCGCGGTCATCGGCAGCGTCTCGGCGAACTGGACCACCCGCGGGTACTTGTAGCCGGCCATCTGCTCCCTGCCCCAGGCGACGAGCTCCTCCTCGGTGATCGTGGCGCCCTCCTTGAGGATCACGTACGCCTTGACCTCCTCGCCGTGCGTCGGGTGCGGCACCCCGATGACCGCGGCGAGCGACACCGCCTCGTGGGTCATCAGGACCTCCTCGACCTCGCGGGGGTAGACGTTGAAGCCGCCGCGGATGATCATGTCCTTCGCCCGGTCGACGATGTAGTAGAAGCCGTCCTTGTCGCGCCGGCCCAGGTCGCCCGTGCGGAACCAGCCGTTGTTGAGCACCTCGGCGGTCGCCTCGGGCCGGTTGTAGTAGCCCTTCATGATGCAGTGGCCGCGGATCGCGATCTCGCCGATCTCGTCGCTGCCCTCGACGGTGTTCCAGGACTCGTCGATCAGCTTCACCTCGACGCCCCAGATCGGGATGCCGATGGAGCCGGGTCGCGGGTCGCTGTCGGGGTCGCTGAACGTCGCGACGGGCGAGGTCTCGGACAGGCCGTAGCCCTCGAGGATCGTCACCCCGAAACGCTGCTGCACCTCCTTGATGATCTCCAGCGGGAGGCTCGACCCGCCGCTGACCGCGATCCGCATCGTGCGGGCGATCTTCTCCACGTCGATGTCCCCGGTCAGGGCGTTGAGCAGGCCCCAGTACATCGTCGGTACGCCCGCGAAGAACGTGACGTCCTCGGTCTGCAGCAGCTTGACCGCGGCCGCGGGGTCGAAGCGCGGCAGCAGCACGAGCGTCGCGCCGCTGGCGAAGCCCGCGTTCATGTTGACGGTGGAGCCAAAGGAGTGGAAAAGGGGCAGGACGAGCAGGTGGGTGTCCGTGCCGGGCTTCGTCTGGAACAACCGGTTGCAGGTCAGGGCGTTGAGGATCAGGTTCGAGTGGCTGAGCTCGGCGCCCTTGGCCTGTCCGGTGGTGCCGCTGGTGTAGAGGATGACCGCGGCGTCCGTCTCGGCCGCCAGCACGGTCTCGAAGACCGGCGACTGGCCGGTCAGCGCCCGGCCCAGCGTCTCGGCGCCCTCGATCGGCGACGGCGCGGCCGGGTCGGCGGTGACCAGGAAGAAGTGCTCGCAGCCGTCGACCTGGCCGAACCCGGCGTGGCCCTCGGTGCCCATCGGCAGCTCGGCCGTGCCCTGGAAGCAGAAGTACGCCTTCGCCTCCGAGTCGGTCAGGTGGTAGGCGATCTCGCGGCCCTTGAGCAGCACGTTCAGCGGCACGACCACCGCGCCGGCCTTGAGGATCCCGTAGTAGATCACCGGGAAGTACGGCAGGTTCGGGCACGAGAGCGCCACCTTGTCGCCGGGGCCGATGCCGCGGGACTTGAGCAGGTTGGCGACCTGATTGGCGCCGGCGTCCACCTGGGCGTAGGTCAGGCGCTGATCGCCGAGGACGACCGCCGCTCGGTTGGGATAGTGCCGGGCACTGTCCTCCAGGAAGACGGAGAGATTGATCATGCGTGGTCTCCTCGAAATGTCCGCTGTGGCGACGGTCTCAATCCCAACACGCCGGGGGTGGATGAAAAACCCTCCGGCCCGGTTTTGTTCACCTGGACCCAGCCTGGCACGCGGCGCCGGGTGTGGTGCCGGATCCGGCCGACGCCCGCGCGCTGCCGGGGCGCCGGTGGTTTTCGCGGTGATCGGTGCATATCGGCACAGACGTTGACCGACGGAAGGGCGCCGTGCAGTGTGGACGCGGTGACTCAACGTGATGCTTGGAGAGCTCATGAAGGTAGCCGTCGACACCCACCTCTGCATCGGGTCGGGCACGTGCGCGCTGACCGCCCCGGCCGTCTTCGACCAGGATCCTGAGGAGGCCCTCGTCGTCGTCCTCGACCCGGAGCCGCCGCCCGAGCAGTACGAGGCGGTCCGCTCGGCGGTGCTGCACTGCCCGGCCGCGGTGATCTCCATTCTGGACTGAGGGCGGCGGGCGTCGAGGAACTTCGATAGGTTCGAGCCGACCACTCGACGTCGGACCGTGATCCGGTCCGCCGACGGAAGGAAGTTCGAACGTGCGACGACTGCTGGTGGCAACGCTCGCCACCGCACTGACCTTGGCCGGGGGCGCCATCCCGGCTCAGGCCGCACCCGCTCCCGGCGGCGCCGGGCTGGGGGACGAGTACTTCCCCGACTACGGCAACGGCGGCTACGACGTCTCACACTACGACGTCCGGCTGCGCTACTACCCCGACGACGACCGCCTCACCGGCACCACCACGATCCTGGCCACCGCGGCGCAGGACCTCAGCTCGTTCCACCTCGACTTCGTGCTCGACGTGGCCTCGGTGAAGGTCAACAACCGGCCCGCCGCGTTCAGCCGGGAGGGCGACCACGAGCTGGTGATCACCCCGTCGCGGGCGGTCGCCCGCGGCGGCGCGATGACCGTGGTGGTGCAGTACTCCGGCGTGCCGTCCAACAAGGTCGCGGCCGGCTTCACCGCCTGGGTACGCACCCCCGACGGTGCGCTCGCGGTCGGCGAGCCCGAAGAGGCCTGGTGGTGGTTCCCGAGCAACGACCACCCGAGCGACAAGGCCACCTTCGACGTCTCCGTCGCCGTGCCCGACGGGGTCGAGGTGATCAGCAACGGCGTCATGCCGCGCAACCCGGTGCGCGAGATCCTCGGCTGGACCCGGTGGAGCTGGCGCTCGATCCATCCGCAGGCGACCTACCTGGCGTTCCTGGCGATCGGGCAGTACGAGATCACCCGGGACACCACGGCCGACGGCCAGCAGGTGATCAACGCGTACTCGGACCGGCTCACGCCGGACTTCGAGGACGCGGCGAAGGCCAGCGTCGAGCGCACCGCCGAGGTGATCGACTGGGAGAGCAGCGTCTTCGGGCCGTACGCGTTCGAGGCCCGCGGTGGCGTCGTGGCCCCGCCGAACACGCTCGGCTTCGCCCTCGAGACGCAGACCAGGCCGGTCTACTCGTCGGGCTTCTTCCGCAGCGGCTCGAACCTGTCGGTGGTCGTGCACGAGAACGCCCACCAGTGGTTCGGTGACACGGTCTCGGTGGACCAGTGGAAGGAGATCTGGCTCAACGAGGGCTTCGCCAGCTATGCCGAGTGGCTCTGGTCGGAGGAGCAGGGCGAGGGCACGGCACAGGAGATCTTCGACTACCTGTACGCGACCGAGCCGGCGGACTTCTGGACCGTCGCGCCCGCCGCGCCCGGCCCCTCGGAGATCTTCGGTGGTGCCGTGTACGACCGGGGCGCGATGACCCTGCACCAGCTCCGGAACACCATCGGCGACCAGGACTTCTTCGAGCTGCTGCGCACCTGGGTGGCCGAGCACCGGTACGGCAACGGCGACACCGTCGAGTTCACCACGCTCGCCGAGAAGGTGTCCGGCCAGCAGCTGGACGACCTGTTCGACGCGTGGCTCTACACGCCGGCGAAGCCGGCGGTCGCGGGCGCCTCCGCGCTTGCGAGGGCCGCCGCGCCGAAGGCGCCGAAGTCGCTTGCCAAGATCCAGCAGACGCACGACCTGCTGCGCGACCGGCACTGAGCGCGCCGAGCCCTGCAGGGCAGCTGCCCTGCAGGGCTCATCTGCCCTGCAAAGCCCTGGTCAACAGGTCGGCCAGGTCCGGTCGCAGCGACGGGACCTGGCCGGTCAGCACGGCATGCACCTGCTCGTTGAGCACCCTGCTGAAGGCCACGTAGTTCGGTGACACCGGCCGCAGCCGGGCGGTGTCGATCGCCTGGCGCAGCAGCGGCACGTAGGCGTACTTCTGCTTGATCGTCTCGTCCTCGTAGACGCCGGCCCGGGTCGCCGCGAAGCCGCCGTTGACGAAGAGCAGCCGCTGACTGCGCTCGCCGGTCAGGAACTCGATCAGCGCCTGCGCCGCCCGGGGCTGCCCGGTCCGCTCCGAGATCGCCAGGTTCTGCCCGCCGAGCACGCTGACGCCGGGCAGCCGCGTGACGTCGAACTCGAGCCGCCCGCCCCCGGCCCGATCGTCGGCGAGCATCGCCCGGTACGCGACCGGCCAGTTGCGCATGAACAGCGTCCGGCCGTCGCGGAACGCGCTGCGGCTGCGGGTCTCGTCGGAGGACGTCGAGTCCGGCAGGATCAGGCCCGGCCGGTCGTCGCTCGGCGGGGTGAGCAGCCGGGCCGCCTCGTTCCACTTCGCCAGGTCGAGGCGCACCGTGCCGTCCCCGGCGACCGCGAGGTCGCCGCCGAGCGACCAGACCGTCTCCAGGAAGTTGACCGTGAGCCCCTCATAGCTGTTGAGCTGGCCGGTCCAGGCGGCCTCGAAGCCGGGCCCCACCCTGGTCTCCCTGATCGTTTCCCAGTCGAACGGCGGCTTCAGCCCCTGGTCGGTGCGGTAGTAGAGCAGCCCGGCGTCGGTGTTGAACGGCAGCGCCCACAGCCTTCCGTCGTACCGGCAGGTCTTCAGGGGATTGCTCATGAACGCCCGGTCCGGGCGCTCGGCGAGCAGCGACTCGTCGATGGGACGGATCAGCCGGCGCCCGGACGGCGGATCGGCGAACCGGGCCGTCCAGGCCACGTCGAGGTTGAAGATGTCGGTGTCGCCGTCCTCGGCCCGGTTGACCATCTCCGCGTACTGGCCGTCCGCCGCCTCGGGGAGCGTCACGATCCGGGCGCGGTTGCGGGGGTGGCTGTCGTTCCAGATGTTCACCAGCTGCTGGCGCTGCCCGCCGGTGCTGTCGTCCTGGCCGCTGAGGATGACCAGCTCGCCGCTCTCGAGCTCCGCGGGCCCCGAGAGCGGGCCGAAGAGGAACAGCGAGGCGATCAGCGCGGCCCCGGTCAGGTTGCCGGCGACGAAGGCCATCCAGGGCCGCAGGCGCAGCATGTCAGTCACCCTCCGTGTCCCAGACGGCGCGGAACATCCCGGTGAGTGCCGGCTGGAGGGAGCCCAGCCCGGCGTCGAAGCAGCGGCCGCCGCTGTCGGTTGCCAGCGCCTCGAGGGCGGCGTCGGCGCAGCTCACGTCGCCGACGGCGATGACGAAGATGCGCACGCCCGCGGTCTGCGCGGCCGACGGGCGCGGCTGCCCGCTGGTGTCCTTGCCGTCGGTGAGCACCACCAAGGTGCGCTGCGCGTCGCCGGTGGCGGCCCGCAGCGCGGCGGATCCGCGGCGGATGGCCTCGTAGAGCGGGGTGTCGCCGCCGGGCCGGACCCCGGCGGTGTACCGGCGTACCCGGCCGACCGGGTCGGCGCCCGCCGGGGCGATCGGCAGCATCTCCCGGGCGCCGCGGCCGCCGAAGGTGAGCAGGCCCAGCCCGTCGCGCCGGCCCAGCCGGGCCGCCGCCTGCTCGACCGCCGCCGCGGCGACCTCGAAGCGGGTCCGGTCCGGGTCGGCGGTCACCGTGTTCATCGAGCCCGACGCGTCCAGCGCGACCAGGAAGCGCCCGGGCCGGCGCGCGGCCGCGTAGAGCGCGGCGACGTCCCGGCGGATCAGCGCGGTCGGCTCGCCCCGCACCACGTGATTGAACGGCCAGCCGGTCAGCGCGCCGTACGCGGGCCCGACCGGCTCGGCGGCGTCCAGGGCGTACGGCCGCAGCCCGGAGCGCAGCAGCGCCTGCCGCCCCGGGATCTGCCGCAGCCAGCGCACGAACCAGGCCGCGTACGCCCGCGCGGTGCGGCTCTGCGACCCCCGCGGCCACGTCAAGGTCACGGCGACCTGGCTCACGGCCAGGGCCTCGGCCGGGTAGAAGGCGTCCAGCCGGTCGTCTTCGGCGGGCTTCGCGGCGCCGACGCACGGGCCGTCGGGCGGGTCGCCGCGATTGAAGCGCACCAGCTGCTGCTCGGTGAGGATCACGGCCGTGCCGCCCCGGATCCCGCGCTGGTGACACAGCAGGCCGGCCTCGTCGCCGACGGGGTATCCGCCGGCGTCCAGGGACCGTTCGAGGGGCTGCTCGACCTCCCGGGCCGCGGCCCGGTCGATCGTGCCGTCGTCGTAGAGCGCCGCGGTCGCCATCCGCGCGACCGCGGAGGTCGCGAAGTCGCCGCGTACGACGCCCTGCCGGCGGCCGGCCGCGGCGAAGAGCTCCGGCAGGGAGGCCACGGCGCGGCGCTGCGCCTCGTCACCCGGTACCCGTGCCCGCGCCGGCATGCCGAGCACGATCGGGGTGCGCGCGATCCGCTCCACCCGGTCGATGACGTCGCGCAGCGGCCCGTCGTCCGCGGGCACGTCGGCGGCGGCGGCCGGCAGCCAGACGTCCGGGTGCGGGCCGACGTCCCGAAGGTAGTTCCGGCCGTCGTCGCCCGCGCCCCAGCCGGACCGCAGTCCCTCGGCGAGGTCGCCGGCGGCGGCCGGGTAGACGTAGAGGTCCACCGCGTGGCAGCCGTGCTGCCGGCCGGCGACCCAGGCCTCGAACCCGGCGGCGACCTCCCGGGTCGGTCCCAGACCGCCCGGCGCGGCGGCCACCCGGACCTGGGCCGGCGTCGGGCACCCGCCGCCGGCGACGGCGCTGTCCGCCTGGGTGCCGCACCCGCAGAGCAGGCCGGCGACCGCCAGCAGCGGCACGAGCACGCGCCGCGGCAGCGGGCCGCGGCCCGCCACCTGGGGCGCGGCGGCCGGCGGCGGGCCGGTGACCGGGCGCGGCGGTGGCCGGTCACCGGCGCCGTGGGCGATCCGCAGGACACCCTGCATCCGGTGCGCGGAGTACGTCGGGCTCTGCCGGGGCCCGGCGGCGTCCCGCCGCATCCGTGCGGCGACGTACTGGTACAGCTCGTACGAGTCGATCTCGCCGTCGCGGTTCAGGTCGGCCCGGCCGGTCTCGAGGCCGTGCACGACGCAGCGGGTGAACAGCCCGGCGTCCGACTCGTACGCGCGCTCGATCGAGGTGGCGGCGGTGATCACCACTTCGCCGCGGTGGCGCCGGTCGTCCGAGTCGTCGGCGGTGTAGCCGGGCGGCTGGGCGGGCGCCGGTGGCTTCTCGGGTCCCAGGCCGGCGAGTACGCCGTCGTGCTGCACGAAGGCGCCCGCGTAGCAGCAGTCGAGCAGCACGACGATGCGGCGGGCCGGGCTGTCGCGGATCTCGGAGCTGATGTGGTCGGCCTTGAGCCCGGTGACCCAGAGCGAGTCGCGCATCGTGTCGTGGTTGACGAAGTACAGGTTGCCGTCGCTGTCGCGCTCGCCGTGCCCGGAGATGTGCAGCAGCAGCATGTCGTCCGGGTCGGCCTGGGAGAAGAACTCCCGGACCACCAGGCCGGCGGCGCGCACGGTGGCGTCCTGCAGGACGGTGACCTCGAAGTCCCCGATGCCCGGGTCGCGGAGAACCCGTTCCAGGTCCTCGGCGTCCCTGGCGGTGCCGGGCAGCGGGGCGAACGCCTTGCTCTGGTAGTTCTCCGTCGCGATGATCAGCGCACGTCTACGACTCAGGGTCGGTGACCTCCTCGATGAACGCCTCGATGAGCTTGTCGACCTGGGCGTCGCTGGCGTTCGTGAGGATCAGCTCGGCCTTCTCCGTCCGGAACTCGACCTGGCCGCGGCCCTGCCGGCGCCGCCAGTCCGCGAGGTAGGTGAGCACGGCGGTGATCACTTCCGGCTGGGCCACCAGGGACATGATCAGCGTTCCCACCGCGATCAGCTCGCCGCTGCGGGCACCGTCCGGCGCTCCGGGGCTGCGGTCCTGCGCCACGGAGACCACATCGTCCAGTTCGTGCAGCTCGTGCAGGAGTTTCTTCGCGGCCGTGTCGGAGGCGGTCTCGTCCTCGGCCACGACTGTGATTCGGGCCACGATTGTCTTGCTCACGGCCGTACCCTACACAGTGGAATCAAGATCTTGCAGATGGTGGTGCTGGACAGCACACCTAGCGCAGTGCCGCCTCGTCGGCCGCGGTGCGGCCGGAGTCCCAGCCCTCGCGGTTGGCCACCCGGAAGCCGCGGCCGCGCACCGTCGAGGGGAACGACCGGTCCCGGGCCTCGCGGACCCGGACATCGCGCGAGGCCAGCACGGGCAGCAGCGCGGCCGGGTCACCGATCTGCTCCAGCGCCGCCCGGCCGGCCTCGGCGAGCCGCTCGCCGATCCGGACCGCGTAGCCGACCAGGAACGACTGCCGGAAGGTCTTGAGCCGGGCGCGGCCGGCCTTGCCGCCGGGCGGCTCGGCGCGGGCCATGGCCCGGTGGGCCTGCACCAGCAGCGAGGTGTGCAGCAGGTCGACCGCGTCGATGTCGGCGTCGAAGCCGAAGACGGTGGCGAAGCCGAACTCGGGGGACCAGACGACGTGGCAGCGGTTGGCCCGGGCCACGGAGGTGAGCAGCGAGGCCTTCTCGCTCTCGTAGGGGTGGTCGACACCGATGCGCCGGGCGTACGGGACCACGGCCTCGCTGCCGGCGGTCAGCAGCGCCTCGTCGAGGCTGTGCCGCGAGATCAGTTCCTGCGCCTTGGCGGTGTAGGCCTCCGCCTCGGCCGGGAACGTGGTGGCCTCGGCCTTGGCCAGCAGCGCGCGCACCCGCTCGAGCTTCGCGTCGTTGCCGGGCGCCCGGCGGGCCGGTGTCGCCTGGCCGGGCGGCGGGACCAGCGTCTCGATCGGGGGCAGCCCGGCCAGCAGGCTCAGCAGCGACAGCAGGGCGTCGATCAGCGTGACCCGGTCGACCCGGCGCCGGGCGGCGACCTCCCGCAGGTAGCCGGCGTCGTCGCCCCACCACGGCCGGGCCTCCAGCTCGCCGGCCTGGTCGCGCCAGCGCACGTCGACCGTCTTCGGCGGGAAGCCGCGCAGGTACGCCGCGACGGCGTCCGTGATCAGGTGCGGCTGGACGCCGGTGCCGCGCCGGGCGACGACCCGGTGCAGCTCGGCGGGCTGCCAGCCGCCGCGCCACAGCCGGGCGGTGGCGTCGAACAGGGCGGCGGCGAGGGCCGGATCGACCTCGGCGGCCGGGGCGACGGCGAGGGTGTCGAGGCCGTCCTCGTACCCCAGCCGCCCGCCGACGACCGCGCCGATCGTCTCCCGCACCGATTTCACGCAGTAATGATGCCTGGTGGCGTGCCACCCGCCCACGTGGGTGAGTCGCACGCCACCCGTATCACCGGCCGGCGGTCACCAGGTCCGCGGGACGGTGTTCGGGCTCGGCCGGCACCTCGCGCAGCTTGTCGCCCTCGACGTCGATGTCCGGCAGCACCCGGTCCAGCCAGCGCGGCAGCCACCACGCCCGGCGCCCCAGCAGGGTCATCACCGCGGGCACGATTGTCATCCGGACCACGAACGCGTCGAAGAGGATCGCCGCGGCCAGCGCGAAGCCGATGGACTTCACCAGCGACTCGGGGGAGAGGATGAAGCCGGCGAAGACGCTGACCATGATGATCGCGGCGGCCGTCACCACCCGGGCGCCGTGCGCGAAGCCGGAGACGACGGCCTGGGTCGGCGCGGCGCCGTGCACGTGCTCCTCGCGCATCCGGCTGACCAGGAACACCTCGTAGTCCATCGCCAGGCCGAAGACGATGCCGATCAGGAAGACCGGCAGCATGCTGATGATCGGGCCGGCCTGGTCGGTGCCGAGCACCGAGCCGAACCAGCCCCACTGGAAGACCGCGACGACCGCGCCGAAGGTGGCCACCACCGAGAGCAGGAAGCCGGCGATCGCCTTCAGCGGCACCAGCAGCGACCGGAACAGGAGCGTCAGCAGCAGGAACGCCAGCACCACGATCACCGTCAGGTACGGCAGCAGGGCCGAGCCCATCCGGTCGGACATGTCGATGTTGACGGCCGTGGTGCCGGTTACCGACAGGCCCGCCCCGGTCCGGTCCCGCACCGTCTCGTCGATGTCCCGGATGGCGTGCACCAGGGCCTCGGTCTCCGCGCTGTCCGGCGCGCTGGCCGGGATGACCTGCAGGATCGCGGTGTTCCCGGCCGGGTTGAGGCTCGGCGGGCTGACCGTGACGACGCCGGGCAGGCCCTGGATGGCGGCGCGGGCCTCGGCCGCGGCGTTACCCGGGTCCCGGCTGGCGGCGGCGTCGACCACGACGGTCAGCGGGCCGTTGAAGCCGGCCCCGAACCCGCCGGTCAGCATGTCGTAGGCCTTGCGCTGGGTGGACTCGGGGCTCGCCATGTTGTCGCCGGGCAGGCCGAGCCGCATGTCGAGGCCGGGGATCGCGAGGACCAGCAGGCCGGCGACGGAGGCGACCAGGACGGCCACCGGGCGCCCGGTCACGAAGCGGGCCCAGCGCAGGCCGGCGGCCGGCCCGGCGGAGGAGACCGCGGCCTCCGGGTCGCGGCCGCGACGGCCCAGGATCCGCAGGCCGGCGAAGCCCAGCAGCGCGGGCAGCAGGGTCAGCGCGATCAGCACGGCGACGACGACGGCGAAGGCCGCCGCGAGCCCCATCTCGGTCAGCACCGGGATGTTCACCACGGCCAGCGCCGACAGGGCGATGACCACGGTCAGGCCGGCGAAGGTGACCGCGGACCCGGCGGTACCGACCGCACGGGCGACGGCCTCCTCGCGCGGCCGGCCCAGGGTCAGCTCGTGCCGGTACCGGGAGACGATGAAGAGCGCGTAGTCGATGGCCACGGCGATGCCGAGCATCAGCGCCAGCGTGGAGGTGCTGCTGCCGAGGTCGACGAAGCCTGAGGCGATCTGGATGCCCAGCATCGCGGCGGCGACGCCGAGGATCGCGGTCAGCAGCGGCAGCCCGGCGGCGACCAGCGAGCCGAACGTCACCACCAGCACGACCGCGGCGACCAGGATGCCGAGCACCTCGGAGTTGCCCGGGCCGCCCTGCTCCTGCATGGCGTCGCCACCCATCTCCACGGCCAGCCCGGCGGCCCGGCCGGCCTCGGCGGCCTCGGTCAGCGCCTCGCGGCCGGCCTCGGTCAGCGCTGTCGCCGGTACCGCGAAGGTGACCTGGGCGTACGCGACGGTGCCGGCCGGGTTGACGGCGCCCCGCAGCGGATCGGTGACCGCCGCGACGTCGGCGACGCTCCGCAGCCGCGCGACGGTCTGCGCGATCGCGGCCCGGTTGGCGTCGTCGGTGAGCTTCTCACCGGCCGGTGCGGCGAACACGACGCGTGCCTGTGCGCCGTCGGCGGCGGCGCCGGGGAACCGCTCGCCGAGCAGGTCCATCGCCTCCTGGGCCTCCGTGCCCGGTATGGAGAACTCGTCGGAGGTCGGCCCCGAGAGGGTGGCCGCGCCGACGCCGAGCAGGGCCAGCGTGGCGAGCCAGAGCGCGAGGACGAGTCTGCGCCTACGGAAGCTGAACCGGCCGAGCCGGTACAGGTAGGTGGCCATCGGAACTCCAGGGTCGGGCGGCTGTGACCCTTGAACGATCACCGAAATCGCGCTCCGGCGCGTCGTCCCGGCGCAGTCATCCGCATACCATCGGCGTGGTATCTCCGGCGGCGCCGGCTACTGCGACGGGACGACGACGCGGTGCCGGGCCGCCCCGTACGGTCGCCGTGATGGGCGAGACCGGCGTCATCAGGATCAGGCGGTTGCGGGCGGCCGCGCGGCACCCGCCCTGGCCGCGTCCTGTGTGGTCTATGCCGCCGCGGTGGCAGTACCGGCGCAGACGTGGTGGCGCCCGGAGGTGCTGGGCGTCTTCGCCTGGATCTTCATGGCCGCGGCGGCGGGCGACGCCGCGCGGACACACCGGGCCCACGTCGCCGAGGTCGAGGAGCGGGCCCGCCGGGCCGAGCAGACCCGCGAGGAGGAAGCCTGGCCCGGCTTCCCCAGCTGCTCGGCGCGCTGCGGGCGGCGGGTTTCCGGGTACGCCACCGGCAGTGCGGAGAGGCGCACGAGCTGCCGGCGCTGGCCGACCTGGCCGGCTACCGGATCGTGCAGGAGGCGCTGACCAACGCACACCGGTACGGCGAGGGCCGCGCCGACCTCTTGATCGAGTAAGCACCCGGCGGCGTCGTCCTCGAGGTGACGAACGAGGTCCGCGACCCCGGTGCGGCCGACGGCGCCGGCTACGGCCTGATCGGCATGCGGGAGCGGGCCGCCGCGGCCGGCGGCACCGTGACGGCCGGACCCGTCGGCGACGGCCGGTTCCGGTGCACGCCGTGCTGCCGGTCGGTGACGCGGGTACCGGGTGCTGTGCCCGGTGACCATCCGCGTCCTGCTGGCCGACGACCAGACCCTGATCCGGGCCGGCTTCAAGATGATCATCGACTCGGAGCCGGGGTTCGAGGTGGTCGGCGAGGCCGTCGACGGCCGGGAGGCGGTCGACCTGGCCCGCACGGCCCGCGCCGACGTGATCCTGATGGACATCCGGATGCCGGGCATGGACGGGCTGGAGGCCACCCGCCGCATCGGCGCCGACGAGCGCCTCGCCGGGGTGCGCGTCCTGGTGCTCACCACCTTCGAGAACGACGACGACGACATCGCCGGGTGGCTGCACCTCTCGCCGCTGACCGCGAAGACGCATGTGAACCGGGCGATGACGAAGCTCGACGTGCGGGACCGGGCGCAGCTGGTGGTGCTGGCGTACCGGAGCGGCCTGGTCCGCCCGGGCGAGGGATTGCCGGGGCGTGACAGTCCCGTGAACCCGCGGCCTTGAGATTTCACCCTTGTTACAACTACCGTGGTCGATGCATGGGAGCGCTCCCACGCCCATCCCCAGGAGTTGTCGAATGCGCTTGAGAAACCTCGCCGATGCCCTTGCCGCAACCACGGCCGCCGCCGGCGTCGTGGCCGCGGCCGTGCTCTGGCCCGGATCCGCCTCCGCCGCCGAGTCGCCCTACTACACGGACCCGCAGACCAGCGCCGCCAGGTGGGTCGCCGCCAATCCCGGCGACTCCCGCGCCGCGGTGATCCGCGACCGGATCGCCGCCGTCCCGCAGGGACGCTGGTTCACCCAGAACAACCCCGCAACGGTCGCCGCCGAGGTGGACGCGTTCGTCGGCGCGGCCGCCGCGGCCGGCAAGACGCCCATCATGGTCGTCTACAACATCCCCAACCGTGACTGCAGCGGCGCGAGCTCCGGCGGACTGGCGAACCACACCGCGTACCGGCAGTGGGTCGATCAGGTCGCCGCCGGGCTCAAGGGCCGGTCCGCGGCGATCGTCCTCGAGCCGGACGTGCTCCCGCTGATGACCAACTGCCTCACCCCGGCGCAGCAGGAGGAGGTCTACGCCTCCATGGCGTACGCGGGCAAGAGGTTCAAGGCCGCGTCGAGCGCCGCTCGCGTCTACTTCGACGCCGGGCACTCGGCCTGGCTGTCGCCCTCGGACATGGCGGCGCGGCTGGTGCGGGCCGACATCGCGAACAGCGCGGACGGCATCTCCGTGAACGTCTCCAACTACCGCACCAACGCGGAGTCGATCCCGTACGTCAAGAACGTCATCGCCGCCACCGGCGACTCCAGCCTCAAGGGCGTCATCGACACCAGCCGCAACGGCAACGGCCCGGCGGGCAGCGAGTGGTGTGACCCGGCCGGACGCGCGATCGGCATTCCCAGCACCAACGCGGTCGCCGATCCGATCCTGGACGCGTACCTGTGGATCAAGCTGCCCGGCGAGGCCGACGGCTGCATCGCCGGCGCCGGCCAGTTCGTGCCGCAGCGCGCCTACGACCTGGCGATCGCGGCGGGCCCGGTGACGACGCCGCCGACGACCGCACCCACGACCCCGCCCACGACCCCGCCCACGACGCCGCCCACGACCCCGCCCACGACGCCGCCCACGACCCCGCCCGCCGGTGGCGCCTGCTCGGTCGCGTACACGGCCAACGCCTGGTCGAACGGCTTCACCGCCGACGTCCGGATCACCAACAACGGCCCGGCGCTCACCGCGTGGACGCTCACGTTCACGGTCCCGGCCAACGTCACCCTGGCGAGCGGCTGGAGCGGCGTGTGGTCGCAGTCCGGCACCAGGATCACCGTCCGCAACGCGGCGTGGAACGGCAGCCTCGGCACCGGCGCGAGCACCGGCACGGGCTTCCAGGCGAGCTTCACCGGAGCCGCGCCCGCGAACCCGACCGGGTACGCGCTGAACGGCGTCCCGTGCTGATCAGGCTCGCGGCGGCCGGTGCCCTGCTGGTGGGCGCCGTGCTCGTCGCCGCGTACGTCACCGCCGTCGCGCTGCGCGACGCCAACGACGGCAACCGGGACCTGCGCCTCGGCGGCCAGAACGGCGCCCTGCAATGGAACCGGGCCTCGGACGACGCGACCCTGCCCGAGCAGAGCCCGGCCGGCGTGGCGCTGTCGGCCCCGCTGCCGGTCGGCTCCTGGAACCGCGTGGAATTCAAGATCGACGGCCGCGACGGGACGATGGAGACCTGGCTGAACGGGACCTCCGTGCCGGGCCTGCTCGAGGACGGCGTACCCACGCACGACATCGACGGCCAGTGGCTGAACCGGACCTGGCGGCCCGCCCTCACCGATCTGCGGCTGGGCTGGGAGAGCTACGGCGAGGGCGCTGACACGCTCTGGTACGACGACGTCGCGGTGGGAACCACGCGCGCCGGCTGCTGATTCGGCGGTCGGTGCCGGGCGGCGGCGCGGAGGCAGCAGCCGCGCCGCCGCCTCCGGCCTTCGGCGGGCGGAGGGTCAGGACGTCGCTGCGGCGTGTCACTCTTGGTCCGGGAGGGGGCCATCATGTCCTTCGAGTTCGCGGGCGCCACGGTCGAGATCGTCGACGCCGCCACCATCCTCGCCGCCGCTCGGGTCAACCCGGTCGAGCTGCTGCGCCGGGCCGGGTTCCCGGCGCCGGTCAGCGGCGCCGAGCTGACCGTGACCAGCGCCGACACCGGCTCCGGGCCGGTGCACGTCTTCGTCGCGGAGATCCGCGCCGACGGCGACGACGGGCCGAGCAAGGAGCGCATCCGAGCGGTCGTGCTCGGCAACGTCCCGGTCGGCCCGCTGCTCGCTAAGCGGATCGCCGCCGGCGACGTGGTCACCACCCGGATCGTGGACGGGGTGGGCGCGGCCGCCGTCGCCGCGTACAAGCGGCTCGGTCTTGATCGTCCGTCCGAGCCCGCCGCCGAGCGTGAGCCGGGCGCGGTCCTGGCCGACGCCGCCGCCGGGATACAGGCGACGGTCGGCTACGACCGCGACGGCGTGGTGCGGCTGCGCGCGGAGATCGCCCGCGACGAGGTGCGGCCCGAGCACCTGGAGGCGATGGTCAGGCTGCTGCTGCAGGCCGTGGTCGAGCTGCTCGGCCCGGAGGCCGGTGAGCGGCCGCTGGCCGGCCGGCGCTACGTGGTCAGCCGGGAGACCGTCCCCCGGGTCGCGACGACCACCCGGACGGTCACCCTCGACCACGTCGGCGGGCTGGCGGACCTGGTCGCGGAGCTGCGGCAGATCGCGGTGTCGTTCCGGCACCCGGAGGCGATGGCCCGGTGGGGCGCGCGCCGGCCGCAGGGCATTCTGATGTACGGCCCGCCGGGCACGGGCAAGACCATGCTGTCGCGCGCGCTCGCCAACGAGATCGGCGCCGACTTCCGGGAGATCCGCACGCCGGAGATCCTCGACAAGTGGCTGGGCGGCTCGGAGCGCAACATCAAGCAGATCTTCCGCGAGGCCCGGCGCTACCGGACGCCGACGCTGATCCTCTTCGACGAGTTCGACTCGATCATCAGCTATGCCGGCTCGGGCGGCGACGCGGCCAGCCAGGCGATCAACGCCGTGGCGGGCATCTTCAAGCAGGAGATGAATGACCTGATCGAGGCGAACCCGAACGTCATCGTGGTGGCGACGACGAACTTCCCGCACCGGGTCGACGACTCGCTGATCCGCTCGGGTCGCTTCGACGTCAAGATCTCGGTGCCGAAGCCGGACGAGGTGAGCCGGGCGGAGATCTTCCGCAAGATGATCGCGCAGCTCGTCGCGGTGTACGAGGAGCCGGGCTTCAGGATGTTCGCGGACGGGATCGACGTGGCCGAGCTGGGCCGGCTGAGCCACGGCATGACCGGCGCGGACATCAAGGAGGCGCTGCGCCGGGTGCAGCTGGCCAAGGCGATGCAGGACGCCCGCACCGGCGGGATGGTCGAGCCGATCGGCCAGGAGGACCTCAGGGCGAGCGTCGCCGAGCTGCTGGGCCAGCGCTGAGGTCCGCCGGCCCTCAGCGGGCGGCGCTGACCGAGTTCAGGGTGAAGTCCGGTGTCGCGGACGGCTTGCCGAAGTGGTATCCCTGCGCCAGCCGGTAGCCGAGGCGGTGCAGCTCGGCGGCCTGCTCGGCGGTCTCGACGCCCTCGGCGATGGCCGTCAGGCCGAGGCCGGTGCTGACCTGGATCAGGGCGGTGGCGATGACGGCGTGCCGGCCGGCCATGGTGATGTTGTCGACGAACGACTTGTCCACCTTGAGGACGTCGACCGGCACGGTCTGCAGCAGGCCGAGCGACGAGTGGCCGGTGCCGAAGTCGTCGAGCGCGATCGAGACGCCGAGGTCGTTCAGTTCGTTGAGCGCCTGCACCGCGTGGCTGCCGCCGAAGACCGCAGTCTCGGTCACCTCGAGGGTGAGCCGGTCGGCCGCGAGCCCGGTCTCCGCGAGCGTCGCCGCGACGACCCGCGAGAAGCCGGGCTGCGCGAGCTGGCGGGCCGAGACGTTCACGCTCATCTTGTACGGCGCCTGCCCGCCCAGCTCGGAGTGCCAGGCGACGGCCTGCTCGCACGCCGTCCGCAGGATCCACTCGCCGAGCTCGACGATGAGCCCGTTGCGCTCGGCCGCCGGGATGAACTGGTCCGGCGGGACGAACCCGCGGACGGGGTGCGCCCAGCGGATCAGGGCCTCCACGCCCCGGACCCGGCCGTGCGGCAGGTCGACGATCGGCTGGTAGACCATCCGGAACTGGCCGGAGTCGAGGGCCACGCGCAGCTCCGCGCCGATGCGCGCCTGCTCGTCGGCCTCCTCGTCGAGATCCTCCGCGTAGCGGCAGTAGCCGTTGCCGGACTCCTTCGCCACGTACATCGCCACGTCGGCGCGGCGCAGCACCTCGAACGGGTTGGTGGTGCCGGTGCCGTCGGTGACCCCGATGCTGGCGTTGACCAGCAGCTCGTGATCCTCCACCCGGATCGGGGTGCGCAGCGTCTCGGACAGCCGGGCCACGGTGAGGTCGGCCGCCGAGTCCGTCGCCCCGGGCATCATGATCGCGAACTCGTCGCCGCCCATGCGCGCCACGAGCGCGTCCTCCTGCATGGCCGCGACCAGGCGGCCGGCGAGGACCGTGAGGAGCTGGTCGCCGACGGCGTGGCCGAGCCGGTCGTTGACGCCCTTGAAGTCGTCCAGGTCGAGCAGCGCGACCTGCACCGGCCCCGCACCAAGCGCCTCGCGCAGCGCCTGCTCCAGGCGCCGCCGGTTGGCGAGGCCGGTCAGGTCGTCCTCCATCGCGAGGTCCTCGAGCTGGTCCGCCTGCCGCTGGACCTGGGCGACGAAACCGCTCATCCGGAACACGACGAGCAGGAAGAGCACGACGGCGGCGGCCGCGATCGCCAGGCGGTCGATGTTGTCGCCGCCGATGCCGGGCACGAACAGCAGCGCGGGCGCCAGCAGCGAACTGACGGCCAGCGTGGCCAGGCGCGACCGGCCGACCCGGGAGTTGCCCGGCCGTTGCTGTGGTGTGCCGGCCGACCGCATCGACGGGTGCAGGGCGGCGGCGCCCCACGCCACGTACGAGAGCAGGAAGAAGGCGTTGAGCAGGCTGCTGTCGTCGTTCTCGGAATAGAGCGAGACGAGGGAGTAGCCCACGTCGCCGACGAGCAGGAGCACGCCGGCCAGGCCCAGCAGGTGCGCGCTCGCCGTGCGCCGCTCGGCGGAGGTGTACAGGCGGGCCAGCAGCGCCAGCAGGAGGACGTCGACCGCGGGATAGGCCACGCTGATGCCGCGCTCGAGCGCCGAGGCGGTCGAGTCGGCGGCGACCGGATGCATGACGAAGACCCAGAACACCAGGCCGAGCCCGGTGCCGATGACGGCAGCGTCGACCAGGCCGGCGAGATCCCGGCCGGTGCGCCCCCGCACCAGCAGGAGCAGGCCGACCACGAGCATCGGGTACGCGGCCAGGTAGAAGACGTCGGCGAACGAAGGGTACGGCTCCTCGTGGCGCACGAAGACGTAGTATTCCCAGGTCAGGTCCCCAAGGACCCAGGTGAGCTGTCCGGCGGCGAACCAGTACCACAGGGCCGGGCGCTCGGGACGGTGCAGCCGTACCCCGATCAGGATCGCGAGGCTCGCGGCGAGCCCGACCACGTTGTAGACGAGGTTTGAGGCGAGGCTGTCGGCCGGGAGCAGGAAGTAGCCGCCGGTCAGGGCCGCCCCCGCCACCAGCCAGATCCACCAGAGTCTGTTCTGCCGCACAAAATGCCATCGACCGTCGATGGGTTCAGCTGAGTCTTCCATGGCTCAGGCGACACCGGTCACGTCGGCACCGGGCAGGCGGGGCGCCGCGACGCGCAGCGGCGTACCCGCCGCTGTCCACGCCGCGAGCGCCCGGCCGACCCGAAAGTTCCACACGACTGGCAATCGGCGGTGACCCACGTCACCTGAGGGTTACACCGGCATCGCCCGTTCCACGATCGCCGCGGTGTCCGCGCCGCGGGGCAGCGTGCCGAAGGTGTGCCCCCAGTCGCCGCCGAGCCGGCTCGCGCAGAACGCGTCCGCCACCGCACCGGGTGCGTGCCGGACCAGCAGCGAGCCCTGCAGCACCAGGGCCATCCGCTCCACGATGCGGCGGGCGTCGGACTCCAGGTCGTCGCCGTCGCCGAGCAGCGCGGTCAGCCGCGCCGCGGCCGTGTCCAGGCGCTCGTCCGCGCCGGCGGCGGCGGCCACCTCGGCCCGGAACGCCTCCAGGCTGTCGGGGTCGCGGCGCATCGCGCGCAGCACGTCGAGGGCCTGCACGTTGCCGGAGCCCTCCCAGATCGAGTTCAGCGGTGCGTCGCGGTAGAGCCGCGGCAGGCCAGACTCCTCCACGTAGCCGTTGCCACCCAGGCACTCCAGGGCCTCACCGACCACGGCCGGCTGACGCTTACACACCCAGAACTTGGCGACCGGGACGGCCAGGCGGCTGAACGCGCGTTCCTGGGTGTCGCCGCGTACTCCTCGGTCGACGGCGCCGGCGAGGCGCAGCGCGAGCGCCGTCGCCGCCTCGGACTCCACGGCCAGGTCGGCCAGGACGTTGCGCATCAGCGGCTTGCCGATCAGCGGGCCGCCGAAGGCGGACCTGTGCCGGGCGTGATGCACCGCCTGGACCAGCGCGGCGCGCATCCCGGAGGCCGACCCGGTCACGCAGTCCAGCCGGGTCATCGCGACCATCTCGATGATGGTCCGCACGCCCTTGCCCTCGTCGCCGACCAGCCAGCCGACGGTGTCGTCGAACTCCGGCTCGCTGCTGGCGTTGCTGCGGTTGCCGAGCTTGTCCTTGAGCCGCTGGATGCGGAACGGGTTGCGCTCGCCGCCGGGCAGCACCCTCGGCACCAGGAAGCAGGAGAGCCCGGACGGCGCCTGCGCCAGCACCAGGAACAGGTCGCACATCGGCGCGCTGGTGAACCACTTGTGTCCGCGCAGCCGGTAGGTGCCGTCCCCGGCCGGCGTGGCGGTGGTCGAGTTGGCCCGGACGTCGGAGCCGCCCTGCTTCTCCGTCATGCCCATGCCGGCCAGCAGGCCGCGCTTGGTCGCGGGTGTGCGCAGGCCGGGGTCGTAGGCGCGGGCGGTCAGCAGCGGCTCGTAGACGGCGGCCAGCTCCGGCGCGTTGCGCAGGGCCGGCACGACCGCGTACGTCATCGAGACCGGGCAGGAGTGGCCGGCCTCGACCTGGCTCCAGGTGAACAGCCCGGCGGCGCGGGCGACGTGCGCGCCGGTCCGCCGGTCCGCCCAGGGGGCCCCGGCGAGGCCCTCGCACACCGCGACCTCCATGAGCCGGTGCCAGGCCGGATGGAACTCGACCTCGTCGACGCGGTGGCCGTAGCGGTCGTGGGTGAGCAGGCGCGGCTCGTGCCGGTTGGCCTCCTCGGCCCAGCGTTGCGGCTCGGCCTCCCCGCCCAGCTTGCCGAGGCGGTGCAGGTCGTCGACCGCCCAGCCGGCGCCCTCGCGGGCGACCCCCTCGAGCAGGGCGGCGTCGGCGGCGATGTCGTGGCCGGCCAGCGGGGGTGGCTGGTTCACGACCTCATGGGTAACGGGAGACATGCTCACAATCTAGGGCCGCGAGGGCCTCATGACGAGGGCGGGGACCAGGTCGCGGCCATCGCGGCGATGCGCTCGGCGACCCCGTCCGGGTCGACGACCTGATGCAGGTGCCGGCCGGGCATCCGCTCGACGGCCCACCCCCGCGCGGCGGCCTCATTCGCCACCTCCTCGTACGGCGGACCGAACAGCAGGTAGCCGCACGGCTGCCCGTCCCATCCCTCGGGCACCGGGATCTGCTGCTCGTAGTAGCTCAGCGGCAGCCGCGGCTGCTCGGCCTCGACGGCCTCGCGGGTCGCGACGTCCGGGAACATCGGGGCGACCTCGGCCTCGTCGTACCAGCTCGTCCACGGCGGCAGGACGCCGTCCTCGGCCTTCTCCCGCAGGAACTCCCGCTGCCCGGGCCCGGACACCGGGGTGGATCCCCGCCGCGCGGGCAGCGCCGCGTCGACGAAGAGGCACCCGGCGACCGGCCTGGTCAGCGCGGCGACGATGACGGGAACGAAGAGCCCGGCATTGCTGTGCGCGACCAGCACGACCGGCCGTCCCGCGGCGAGCGCGGCGACCCGCTCACCGACCAGGTCGGTGACCCGCGGCCAGAACGGCGGGGCGGACCGGGCGACGTCGAGCAGCGAGGGCACCACTGCGGTGGCGCCGCGCGCGGTGAGCCGCCCGGCGACCGGCGCCCACGTGCCGGGGCCGACCGATGGGCTGTGCACGAGAACGAAGGCGGCGTCCATGATGCACACGGTCCCGGAAACGGCCGGTCGTCGCCAGCGACACACGTGACGCCGTGAGCGAACACGTCGTGCGGGCGCGACGAAGCCCGGCACCCATGTGCGGGGCCGGGCTTCGTCGCGTGCGGATGGGTCAGCTGTCCTGGAGGTTCCGGTCGGCGAGCGAACGCGCCCGCTGCGGCCAGGTCGGCAGGCTCGCCGACGCGCGCATCCCGGCCGCCGAGATAGCGGCACGGAGTGCGGCCTCGTCGGCCGCGGCGAGCTGGGCGAACGTGGTGATGCCGGCGGTACGCAGCGCGCCGGCCATCTTCGGGCCGATGCCCTCGATGCGGGTGAGGTCGTCCGGGGTCGCCGTCTCGGCGGCCTCGGGCGCCCGCTGCGCCGGCACCGTCTCCGTCCGCGTCTCGACCGGCGCGTCGGCGACCGGCGCGGGGATCGGGAGCTCGGGGGCGGCCGCTGCGACGGGCGCCGGTTCCACGGCGGGCTCGGCCTCCGGCTCGGGCTCGGGCACGGTCTCGACGATGGCTGCCGGTGCAGCGGCGGCGGGCTCGGTCTCGGGCTCTACGACGGCTGCGGGTTCCGCGGCGGCGGGCTCGGCCTCGGGCTCGGGCTCCACGACGGCCGCTGGCTCCGCGGCGGGCTCGGCCTCCACGACGGCGGGCGCGGCCGCGCTGCCGGCGAAGCCGTTCTGGGCGCCGGTGGCGAGCAGGCGGGCCTGCTCCGGCCACGTCGCCAGGCCCGGGGCGGCGCGCAGGCCGGCCGACTTGATCGTGGAGCGCAGGCGCTCGACGTCCGTGTCGGCGAGCTCGCGGAAGGTGGTGATGCCGGCGGCGGCCAGGGCGGTCGCGATCTTCGGGCCGATGCCCTCGATGCGGACCAGCTTGTCGGGGGCCGTGACCTGCTCGGCCACGGGCTCGGGCTCGGCAGCCACGACCGGCTCGGGCTCCACGACCGGCTCGGGCTCGGGCGTGGTCTCCACGACGGGCTCGGGCGTGGTCTCCACGACGGGCTCGGGCTCCACGACGGGCTCGGGCTTGGTCTCCGCGACGGGCTCAGGCTCCACGACAGGCGCGGGTTCTGCGACGGGCTCGGGCTTGGTCTCCGCGACGGGCTCAGGCACCGCGACCGGCGCGGGCTCCGTGCTGGCCACGGGCTCGGCGACGGGCTCGGGCTTGGCGTCCGCGACAGGCTTGGCGTCCGCGACGGGCTCGGCGACCGGCTCGGCCTCGGAAGTCGTCGCGGCGACCGGCTCGCCGGTCGACGGCGCGCCGGCGGCGGGCGACTGGGCGGAGCGCCTGGCGGCGAGGATGCGACCCCGGACCAGCCAGCCCACGAACAGGCACACGAGCAGTGCGGCAACTATGGAAAGGAGCGATGCCACGGCATGCCTCCGAAGACAGGGATCGAGATGTAGCGCGCAGCTTTGCACATCTCGATCCCGCATCGACCATGGCGTGCCGTATTCGTGACCCCGAGCGGGTGAATTCGCCCGTCTGGTCAGGTGTGTGGCCTGAGCAGGGTGATCCGGTTCGCGCCCAGCTCGGTGACGTACAGGTTTCCGGTCGCGGTGTCCTGGGCGACGTCGAGCGGCTGGCTGAAGCCGGTCAGCCCGGCGAGGCCGGTCGTGCGGTTGCTCAGCGCGCCGCTCGGCGCGACGTCGAACGTCTCGATGTCCTGTCCCGCCGAGTAGCGGACCACCAGCAGTTTGCCGTCCAGCGCGCCGCCGCGGTACTCGATGGCGCCGTTGGCCGAGGCATGCAGGCCCGCGTCGTAGGTGCCGGCCAGGTCGAAGCCGGGGTCCGGCAGGGTGCCCACGGGGTACGCGCCGACCTGGAACGCGTCGGTGCCCGCGGTCGGGTTGCCCCCGGCCAGGACCCACTCGCAGCGCAGCGGGTTCGGGTGGCCGTAGTAGCGGCCCGGCTTCACGTCGAACACGTAGTCGGTCTCGGCGGTGGGCACATTGGTCAGCGCCGGCACGGCCGGCCCGGTGTAGCCGCGGCGGGCGCAGGACGCGGGCAGCGGCGTGGGGGTGGCGGGGGTGTTGCCGCCCGCCGCCGAGCCGTTGGTCGGCGCGTACAGGTGGCCGTTGCGGTGCCAGACCAGGTCGAACGCGTTGCGGACGCCGGTCGCGTGGATGGTCAGCGGCGCACCGGCGGCGTACGGGTCGTAGCCGCCGCCGTCCGCGGTCCGCACGTCGAACGGCGTACCGGTGAAGGCCGCCGGGTCGAGTCGCAGCACCGCCGCGCTGAGCAGCCGCTCGGGCCGGTTTCCCCAGGTGGAGTCGGCCGCGCCCATCGCGTTGTTGGCGCCCTGCGAGACGTACAGCGCGCCGTCGGGTCCGAAGGCCAGCGAGTTCGTCTCGTGGTCCTTGACCGAGCGTGGCAGGCCGACCACGACCGGCGCGTAGGTGCCCAGGCCGGGACCGCTGAGCCGGCCGATCCGGCCCGACCAGTCCGGCACGTTCAGCGGCCCGACGTACTCGTAGTTGTCGGTCACCCAGAGGTTGCCCGCCGGGTCGAAGGCCATGCCGATCACCGTGCGGGCCGGCGCGCCGGGCAGGCCCAGCGCCGCCGCGTTGTCGCGCACCGCGGTGATGGTCGTCGCCGCGCCGAGGGTGCCGTCGGCGTTGATCGCGAAGCGCAGGATGCGCCCGTCGAGGGTGCCCGCGTACAGGCGGCCGTCGGGGCCCTTGACCACCGTCGTGAAGGGTGCGCCGGTCGCGACGCCGACCACCTTGTCGAAGCCCGGGCCGCCGGGACCGCTGCCGGCCCCGGTCGTGAACACGATCGAGTACGGGGTGAAGGCCCGCCCGCTCACGTCCCGCACCCCGGAGCTCAGGGTGAACCGGTACGCCGTGTTCGCCGCCAGCGGGGAGTTCGGCGAGAGGTTGACGACGTCCCCGCCGCCGCTGGTGATCACGTTGGCGGGCACCGCCGCGCCGTCGCCGACCCGGGTCAGCGTCACCGTCGTGCCGTTCAGCGTCGCCTGGTCGACTCCGCCGCCCGGCAGCACCAGGTCCTCGACGACGCTGGTGGTCGGCGCCACGCCGGTGGCGCCGTTCGCGGGCGTGCTGGTCCGCACCCCGGGCAGGGCGCCGGCGCCCGGGACGCTGGCCACGTCCACATAGTTCAGCTTGGTGTTGGTGCCGCCGGCCGCGCTGAGCGTGAGCCGCCCGTCGGCGACCGTGACCGTCCGCGTCGCGATCGCGTGCCTGGTCGACGCGGCCGGCGCGAAGGCGGCGACGGCGTTCTGGTCCTCGATGCCGAGCCAGTGCACGCTGTCGAGCGCGGTGCCGGCGTCACCGACCGCGGCCGTCACCGTGTAGGTGCCGTTCGGCACGGCCGCCTCCCAGGAGCCGGGCGTGGTGACGCCCGCCGAGCCGGCGGGCAGCTGGGCGTGCACCAGCGTGGCGAGCCGCACGTCGCTCTGCCCGGCCGCCGGGTTCCGGTTGCGGCCGTTGCCGGCGAGGCTCAGCGGCGTCGTCGTGCCCGGCTGCACCCAGCCGTACCCGCGGGCGGCCGTGAACGCGTCGCCGGAGTCGCGCACGTAGCCGGCCGGTGGCGCGGTTGCGGCGTCGGAGAAGTTCACCCGCAGCGCGAAGGCCGCCGGAGTCGCGGTGACCGTCGCGGACCGCGCGGACTCGGCGCCGGCGGTGTCCACCGCCGTGACGGCATAGCCGTACGCGGTCCCGTTGCCGACCGCGGTGTCCAGCCACGACGCCCGGGTCAGCGGCGCCGGGCCGGAGACGAGCGCGCCGCCCCGGTAGACGCGGTAGCCGGCGATGTCGGCCGCGGTCGACGCCGTCCAGGCCACCGCGACCTGCGAGTCCCCGGGCGTCGCGGTCAGGCCGGCCGGTGCCGCGGGCGGCCCGACCCGGGCGATCTCCACGTAGCTCAGCTTGGTGTTGGTGCCGCCGATCGCGTCGATCGTCAGCCGGCCGTCGCCGACCGCCACGGTCGCGGTGGCGGTGCGGAACTCGGCCGCGGCGGTCGAGACGAACCCGGAGACCACGGCGACGCCCTCGGCCCGGATCGTGTGCGAGCTGTCGTACGCGGGCCGGTCGCCGACCGCCACGGTCACCTGGTAGCTGCCGGCCGGCAACGCGTACTCCCAGGCGCCCGGCGTCGCCACGCCGGCGCTGCCGCCGACGTCGCCGTACTGGAGGTGGATGAGGGTGTTGAGCCGCGGGTCGATGCCGGCCCGCGCGCGGTCGCGGGTGTTGCGGGTCAGGTCCAGCGGATCGTGGGTGCCGGCGACCACCCAGCCGGACCCGCGCGCCGCGTCGAACGCCAGGCCCGTGTCGGCGGTGTACCCGGCCGGCACCGCCGACGCCGCGGGCTGGAAGTCGACCTTGGCGACGGGCGTCAGGGCGGCCCGCGCGGGCGCCACCGAGGCGAACGGCGCGGCCAGCGCGAACAGGGCCACGATCCACAGACGACGATGCACGGCGATCCCCCAGACCGGTCCTCACCGGACCGGTGTCAAGCTCGCACGATCATCGCCCTGGGGAATCTGTCAGGAATCCGTCGAAGTCATTGCCGCAGCTCAGGCCGGGAGTCGTTTAGTCCGTGCCCGATCACTGCGCGGGAACACCGAGACCGGCCAAATGCGGAGATCAGCGGTGCCGCCGGGCGATCGCGTACAGATCGCGGGCCGGACCGATGAGCTGGTCGCCGGCCGGCCAGACCGCGCGCAGGTGCCGCTGCAGGAGCATCGGCGCCGGCACCGCGACAAGCGTCCCGGCGGCCAGCTCGGCGGTGACGGCCAGCGAGCTGAGCACCGCGGCGCCGCTGCCCGCCGCGATCGCGTGCTTGATCGCCGTCGTCGAGGACAGCTCCAGCAGCGGCGCCTCCGCCGCCAGCGGCCGCAGCGCCTCCTCGAACGCGCGCCGGGTGCCCGAGCCCGCCTCCCGCGACACCAGCGGGGTCGCGGCCAGCTCGGCCGGCGTGACGCCCCGCCGCCGCTTCGACCACGGGTGACCCGGCGCCACGACGACCACCAGCCGGTCGGCGGCGACGTCCTCGGCGTGCAGCCCGGCGGGCACGTCCGGGCCCTCGACGAAGCCCAGCTCCACCTCGCCCGCGATGACGGCCGCCGCCACCTCGGCGGAGTTCGCGGCCCGCAGCGTCACGCTCAGCCCGGGATGCCCGGACCGCAGCGCGACCAGCCACGCGGGCAGCAGATACTCCGCGACGGTCTGGCTGGCGGCGACCGCGAGGCGGCTCTCGTGGGTGGTGCGCAGCGCGGCGGCGCCCGTGGCCAGCGCGTCGGCCGCGTCCACGGCCGCCCGGGCCCAGTCGGCGACCAGGGCGCCCGTGCCGGTCAGCGTCGAGCCGCGCGGCGAGCGGTGCAGCAGGGTCAGCCCGAGCCGGCGTTCGAGCTCGCGCAGGCGGGCGCTCGCGGCCGGCTGGGAGATGCGATGCGCGGCCGCCGCGCGGCCGACGCTGCCCAGCCGGGCGACGCTGAGCAGCAGGTCGAACGGGGTGAGATCGGTGACCTGCGGCGGCAGAGGCATAACCGCAGCCTATGAGGCATGAGGGGCGGGACGGCTACCGGGGCGGCGCGGGAGACCGGACAGTGGGCATCATGACCGCCCTGCTGGAGCGACCGGCCCGCACCGTACCCACGATCGTGTTCGGCCCGAACTGGTTCGCCAGCGTGATGGGCACCGGCATCGTCGCCACGGCCGCCGCCGCCCTGCCGGTGCACGTGCCGGGGCTGCGCACCCTGGCCACGTACGTGTGGGCGCTGGCCGCGGCGCTGCTGGTCGTCCTGGTGGTCGCGGCGCTGCGGCACGCGACAACGTACGCGGACGACCCGGTCCTGGCGCAGTTCTGGGGAGCGCCGCCGATGGCGCTGATGACCGTCGGCGCCGGCGCGCTGCTGCTCGGCCGGGACTGGCTCGGCGAACCCGTCGCCGTCGCCGTCGACCTCGTGCTCTGGACGGTGGGCACGGTGCTCGGGCTGGTGGTCGCCGTCGCGGTCCCGTACCGGATGATGACCCGGCACCGCGTCGGGCCGGACGCGGCCTTCGGCGGCTGGCTCATGCCGGTGGTCTCGCCGATGGTCTCCGCCGCCGGCGGCGCGCTGCTCGTCCCGCACGTTCCGGCCCGGGCCGAGCTGCTGCTGGCCTGCTACGCGATGTTCGGGATCAGCCTGTTCGCGGCTGTCCTGGTGATCGGGCAGATCTGGGGCCGGCTGGTGCTGCACCGCGCCGGCCCCGCCCGGATGGTGCCGACGCTGTGGATCGTGCTCGGCCCGCTCGGACAGTCCGTCACCGCCGCGCACCTGCTCGGCCGCGCGTCCGATGGCGTGCTGGCCGAGCCTTACGCGACCGGCGCACAGCTGGCCGCCGTGCTCTACGGCGTACCGGCGCTGGGTTTCGCCCTGTTCTGGGCGGCGCTGGCCGCCGCGATCACCGTGCGGACCGCCCGGGCCGGGCTGCCCTTCTCGCTGACCTGGTGGAGCTTCACGTTCCCGGTCGGCACCGTGGCCACCGGCGCGAGCGGCCTCGCCCTGCGCACCGGCTCGGGCATGCTGGCCGCCCTCGCCGTCCTGCTCTACGCCGGGCTGGTCGCCGCCTGGGCGGTCGTGGCCGTCCGGACGCTGCGGGGGCTCCGGCGGGGTGACCTTCTGAAACCGGCGCCGACCGCGATAGGGTCTGAGCAGGCCCGCGTCGAGGAGTAGTGAGGGAGCCGGTTGGCCACGGACCTGCTCGCCGAGCTGGACGGCGCGCGCCGCCTGGCCACCGCAAACGACCGGCCCGACCTAGCCGAGCGGCTGGACCGGGCCGTCGAGCGCCTGCGCGCCGACGACGTCGCGGTCGCCGTGGTCGGCGAGTTCAAGCAGGGCAAGAGCACGCTGGTCAACGCCCTGCTGCGCACCGACATCTGCCCGGTCGACGCCGACATCGTCACCGCGGTCCCGACCGTGCTGCGCTTCGGCACGCCGCCGTCGGTCACCCTGCAGATCCCCGCCGAGGACGGCACCCTGAACCCCGTCGGCGTGCCGTTCGGCGACCTGCGCCGGCACGTCACCGAGGGCGCGCCCGCCGCCGACGGCGAGGCCGCCCCGCGCAGCGTCGAGGTTCGCCTGGACCGGCGGCTGCTCGGCGCCGGACTGTCCTTCATCGACACGCCCGGCGTCGGCGGCCTCGACTCCGCGCAGGGCAACCTCACCCTCGCCGCGCTCGCCACGGCCGGCGCGGCGCTCTTCGTGACCGACGCGGCGCAGGAGCTGACCGCACCCGAGGTCGACTTCCTGCGCCGCACCCTGGAACGCTGCCCGAACGTCTGCTGCGTCGTCACCAAGACCGACCTGCACGGCGAGTGGCGGCGCATCGTCGAGCTCAACGCCGGCCACCTCGCCAAGCAGGGGCTGGACGTGCCGATCATCGCCGTCTCGTCGTTCCTGCGGCTGCGGGCACAGGCCCGCGACAGCAGCGAGCTCAACACCGAGTCCGGCTTCCCCCGCCTGGTCGAGCTGCTGCGCCGCGACGTCCTCGGCACGGCCCGGGCCGGGATGCAGGCCGCGGCGCGCGCCGAGCTGGCGTTCGTCGTCGAGCAGCTGCGCGAGCGCGTGGCGGCCGAGCAGGCCGCGGCGGAATCGCCCGCCGCGGCGGCCGCGATCACCCACCGGTACGCGGAGCGCCAGCGCCGCACCCGGGCCCTGGGCTCCTGGCAGACCGTCCTCGGCGACGGCATCCAGGACCTCACCGCCGACGTCGACCACGACCTGCGCGAACGCCTGCGCGGGCTGCTGCGCAGCGGCGAGGAACTGCTCGACGAGTCCGACCCGCGTGACACCTGGCGCGACTTCCAGGCCTGGGCGGCCCGCGAGGCCACCGCCGCCGCCGTCGACAACCTGATGCTGCTGGTCACCCGCACCGAGCAGCTCGCCCGCGACGTCGCGGAACGCTTCGACCTCGAGTACGACAGCCTTGACGTCGACCTACCGTCCCCCGAGCAGGGCCTGGGCAAGGTCGGTGAGCTGGACGTCAACTTCCACAAGTCCGGCATGCAGCAGTTCCTCGGCGCGTTCACCGCCGCCCGGGTCACCTACGGCGGCTTCTACATGCTCGGCGCGCTCGGCGCGCTGTTCAACGTCGCCGTCGCCGCGCCGATCGGGCTGCTCGCCGGCATGACCCTGGGCCGCCGGCTGATCAAACAGGAGCGGGAACGCCAGATGCAGCAGCGGCGCCATCAGGCGAAGGCCGAGCTGCGCCGCTACGTCGACGACGTCACCTTCCACGTCGGGCGGGACTCGCGCGAGGCGGTCCGGCGTACCCAGCGGTTCCTGCGCGACGAGTTCGCGGCCCGGGCGGCGGCGGTCGACCGCTCCGCCGCCGCGGCCGCGGCCGCCGTACGCGAGACCGCCGCCCTGCCGGAGGCCGCCCGGCAGGAACGAGCCCGCCAGCTCGCGTCCCTGCGCGGCGAACTGGACCGGCTCAGATGAGCGCACCCACCCTGCTCTCGCAGGTCCGCGCGCTGCTCGACCGGGCGGGTGCGGAGACCGCCGATCCGGCCGTGCGCGTCGCGATCGCCGACGCCCGCCGACGCCTCGACGAGCCGCTGCGCGTCGCCATCGCCGGCAAGGTCAAGGCCGGCAAGTCCACCCTGCTCAACGCCCTGGTCGGCGAGGGCCTGGCGCCGACCGACGCGGGCGAGTGCACCCGGATCGTCACCTGGTACGCCGACGGCCCCACGTACGCGGTCACCGCGCACCTGACCGACGGCAGCACCGAGGCGCGGCCGTTCAACCGGGTCGACGGCGCGGTGCGGATCAGCCTCGGCCGCGCCGCCGAGCAGGTCGACCACCTCGAGGTGCGGGTACCCAGCGCAAGGCTGCGCCGGCACACCCTGATCGACACGCCGGGCATCGCGTCGCTGTCCACCGACGTGTCGCTGCGCACGATGGCGTTCCTCGACGCCGAGGGCGAGCGCGCCGCCAAGACCGACGCCGTCATCTACCTGCTGCGCCACATGCACGCCAGCGACGTCCGCTTCCTCGAGTCCTTCCACGGCGACGGCCTCTCCAGCGGCACCCCCGTCAACGCCGTCGGCGTGTTGTCGCGCGCCGACGAGATCGGCGGCGCCCGCCTCGACGCGATGGAGGCGGCCGCCCGGGTCGCCGGCCGGTACGCCTCCGACGAGCGGCTGCGCCGGCTCTGCCCGGTGGTCGTCCCCGTCGCGGGCCTGCTCGGCGCGGCCGGGGCGACCCTGCGCGAGGACGAGTACCGGACCCTGGCCGCGGTGGCCGCCGAACCCATGGCCGACGTGGTGGAGCTGCTGCTCACCGCGGACCGCTTCGCCACGTCGGCACCCGAGCGCCGCCAGGCCCTGCAACGGCTCGGCCTGTTCGGGGTGCGGCTCGCCGTTCGGCTGATCCGCGAGCGCAAGGTGCACGACTCCGCCGACCTGGCCGCGGCCCTGACCGAGCACAGCGGCATCGACCGGCTCCGCGAGGTCTTCACGGCCCAGTTCGTCGGCCGCAGCGAGGTACTCAAGGCCCGCTCCGCGCTGGCCGTGCTGGACGAGTTCCTCGCACCGGGCTCGCCGCTGGCCGCCGAGGCCGAGCGGATCCGGGCCAGCGCGCACGAGTTCGTCGAACTGCGGCTGCTGCACCTGGTCCGCTCGGGGCGCATGCCGGGCACCGAGGGGCAACTGGCCGACATGGACCTGCTGCTCGGCGGGGCGGGCGGCGCCGCGTACCACCGGCTCGGGCTGCCGGCGGACGCGCCACCGGCCCGGATCGCGACGGCGGCCCAGGCCGCGCTGGCCCGATGGCAGGGCGTGGCAGAGCACCCGTTCACGCCCCGGGAACTACGCACGGCCGCCCGCGCGGTCGCCCGCAGCTGCGAGGGCCTCCTCGCCGCCGTCTCCCAGTAGCGCAGGACCGGCCGTGACGACGAACGGCGTCGTCAGAGCCGGGCGGACACCTTCTCGGCGAGGTCGGTGACGCGGGCGACGTCGGCGGCCTATCGAGTTCACGGCTGAACTGCTTCGTTCTGACCGCGCCGGTCCGGTGGCCGGCCCCATCTAGTCGTCCGCGTACGTTTTCACCAGGACGCGGAGCATCTCCCGGGCCTGGGCGAGCGGCATCACCGACAACATCCGCTCGGCTGCATCTCCGCCGACGACCTGCGGAACCCGCAAGCTGCCCATCTGCTCCACGACGCGTTCCACGGCCGCCCGGTAGGGGCCCGCCAATTCGATCTCCCGGCGAAGCCGCTCCACCTCCCGCTCACCTTGCGTCTGAGTCGCGAGCCGGGCGACCTCGGCTTCCATGTGGACGATGCTGACAGCCGGCGATTGACGTTCCTGTCGCCGGATCTCCCTGATCAGCTCGACGTTGCGCCCGGCAAGGGTCCGTTGCAGATCGACGACCTCCGGTTCGTGTGCGACAGGTTCACCCACGGTCGTCTCGCCCGCGACGACACCCCAGGGTGTCAGCGCCTCACCTATCCTGCTCTCCAGCCGGGACCGCACCTCGCTGATGCCGAGGATGAAATCGATGATCTGGTACGCGCCGACCGCCTCTGCGAAGAAGCCGTCGACGGTGGCGCCGAGCACCCGACCGACGAAGCGCTGCACCGCCGCGCGACCGGCCGAGCGCGGCTCGGCGCGTTCGCCGTCTCCGAAGCGGCGGACGATCTCCGGCGCCGCCGACGCCGGAATTCTGATGGTCTGCGCCAGTTCCAGGGTGAGGCGGTAGCCCTGGATGACGACGGCTATCGGCTTGAGCGCGTGGTCAAGGCCGTCCTCGCGTACGGCGGAATGCTCCGTCCACTCGAGAAGCAACTCGCGTGTCGGGATGGTGGAGACGCGTGCGAACCACGGGTTGATCGCGTGGGTGCCCGGCTCCAGGGTTGCCGGGCGCGCCTGCCCCACGTCGAGCGCGACCACCACGCCGACGTTGCCCTCCGGGACCAGGACCTCGCGCAGGTCGTCGCGGGTGAGCCCGTGCCGGGCGAGCAGCTCCGGCCGGTCGACCGTGATCACCTCGAACAGATCCGGGTTGATGCTGTAGTAGGCGCCGCCCGGCAGATGGGCGAGCTGCCTGCCCCGTTCGCCCCCGCCGTCGAGGAACGCTGCCCCGTCCTGAAAGTGGTCGGCGCCCTCGACCCGCCTGCCGGGGTGCTCCGGAGATCGGGCAGCGCCGGCACGGGCGTCCACGAGGCCGATCGTTCCGGCCGGCACGTGGACCTGTGGAACGTAGCGCACGATGTACCGCAGCGGATTGAGCCAGCACCGGGTGCGCGGCGCAAGTGCGTTGGGCGGAGATCCGCCGCGGCTTCTCCGGCGTCGCACGATCCCCACGAAGCGGTCAGGGACGTCGACGAAGCCCGTCAGTCCTCGGAGGAATTCCGGAGACCTCGCGCCGCGCCGGGGATGGGACGGCGGGGTGGCGACCGCCTCGTCGGTGGCGACTGCGGACAGTTCGTTCAGCAACGCCGGCGAGGCGCCGTACTCGGCGAGCGTTTCCAGGAAGGAGTGCGTGACCGTCCCGGATCGGATGGGCGGCCGCAGCTCGTACCCCGGGAGGTCAGCGCCCATGCGAACCCCACCAGCCGGCGGGGGGAGCGCCGACGCGAGCCAGGCCGGTCGCCGCCCAATCCAGGATTCGGGAGATCTCCTCGCTCTCCAGATCGGCGGGTTTGAGCATGCCACTGACCAGGATGCAACCGTCCGGCCGTCCGGCGGCGTCGAACGTCGGGCTCGCGACGACGCCCTCGGGAACGCCCTCAGGCTGCGCCGAGCGGCGCAGCTGACCCCAGCTCAATCCCAGTCGCTCAGCCGCGCTCCGCTGGTTCCACGCGGCCGGGCCACGCCGCGTCGCCTCCCGGACGAACTCCCGCCACTCCATGGTCAGGATCATCTCCGTCGAGAAGGACGTGCCGACCACCCCGACGCCGATGCGCACATCGGTGGACAGGTCGGCGACCTCCGAGCCCGCCATGAACGCACCGATCAGGGACAGCCGCCGGCCCCGCACCCGCCGGCGCAGGCGGTAGTAGCGGACCGCGACGTTGTTGAACGGTGCACCCGTGGCTTCCACGACCCGGAAGGCCGTGCCGCTCAGCACGACGCGCAGATCGTTGTCGAACCTGCTGATCCGGCGCGCCTGGACAGCGCTGTTGACCGACCTCACCGCGTCGTAACAGACGGCCACCGCGACCACCGCCACGCTCATCCACTGCAACGCCGTTCGCTGCGCCCAGAACGAACGGCTGGGCAGCTCCAGCTGGGCGAGGGTGACCACCGCGCCGGCCGCGGCCAGGACGGCGGCACGGGCCAGCTGGACGATGAGCACCGCTGTATTGTGGACCACCGCGATACGCAGCGTAAACCTGGCAGGACACCGAACCGGCCAGGTGAGTCAAGGGCCGTCGCCCGCCGCGTCCTGGGGCAGCACGGACCAGGCCCGGCTCGCAGGCGGACCGCGTGCGAGCGGCGGCCGGCCGTGCTGTTCGCTCGCAATGAGACATTGCCGCGCACTCTCCTAAACCGGTTTGCGGGGGCCCGGTGGTTGCACGATCATCGCCCGATGGCCGTCGATTTCTCCGTCAAACCCATCCTCACCGGTGACAAGGTGAGGCTGCGGCCCTTCGCCGCCGGTGACTTTCCGGCGATCAGGGCCGCGCTGCTCGATCCGGAGGTCGTCCGGCTCACCGGCAGCCGGCCCGTGACCTGGGACCGGGAGACCGAGGAGCGGACCCGGGACTGGTACGACACCCGCGGCGCGCAGGACGACCGGCTCGATCTCGCCGTCGAGGACCGGGCGACGGGCGGCTGGGCCGGCGAGGTGGTCCTCAATCAGTTCGACCCGGACAACTCCTCGTGCAACTTCCGGGTCATGTTCGGCCCGGGCGGCAGGGACCGCGGGCTCGGCACCGAGGCGGTCCGGCTGACCGTCGGGTACGGCTTCGCGCGGCTCGGCCTGCACCGGATCGCGCTCGAGGTGTACGACTTCAACCCGCGGGCCCGCCGCGTCTACGAGAAGGCCGGCTTCGTCGCCGAAGGCGTGCTGCGCGACGCCCTGCGCACCCCCGAGGGCTGGGTGGACGCGACGGTCATGGCCATCCTCGCCGACGACTGGCGTGCGCTGCCGGAGGAGCGGCGGGCGCGGCTCGGCTGATCCGGGCGCGGCGGGTGCCCGCGCCCGGTCGGCTCAGGACCAGCAGGGGTGACCCTCGCGGGCGTCGCCCTGGGTGAGGGTCTCCTCCTGGCTGCCGTCCGCCTTCATTACGGTGATCTTCGGCTTCTCCAGCACGCCGCGGGTGAACGCCAGCCACTCGCCGCCCGGCGCCCAGGACGGGTCCATCTCCCGCTCCTCGTCGAAGGTCAGCTGCCGGGGGTCCGTGCCGTCGCTGTCGATGAGCCAGATGTCGGAGATGCCGGGCCCGGTGCCGTGGGTGTAGGCGATCGTCTCGCCGTTCGGTGACCACGCCGGGTCGTACGCGGGACCCTCGTCGCCCTTGGTGATCTGCTTGCCGGGCTCCTCGGGGTTCTCGACCGTCAGCAGGTAGATCTGCCGTTCGCCGTCGATCTCGGCCCAGTAGGCGATCGTCTTGCCGTCAGGGGACCAGGCGGGGTCGTCCTTGACGACGTTCGACGAGGTCAGCTGGGTCGGCTCGGACTCGCCGATCTTGATGACGAAGATCTGCGCCTTGCCGTCGACCTTGCGCATGAACGCGAGCTTGGTGCCGTCGGCGGACCAGGTGGTCCGGCCGCCGGTGACGTCGCCGATCACCTTCTTGGCGTTGCTGCCGTCGGCGTCCATCACCCAGATCTCGTTGGTGTCCCCGTCGAGTCTGCGGGTCAGGGCGAGCTTCTTGCGGTCCCGGGACCACTCGGGGAGCACGTCGTCGCCGTTGTCGGAGATCAGGGTGCGCTCCGGGCTGCCCGGGGTGAGCAGCTTGATGGCGGTCGTGCCCTTCGGCCAGTCCTCGCCGGTGTCGACGCGGATGAGCATGGTGTCCGTCGGATACGGCGGCGGCGGTGCGACCGACGGCGAGGCCGGGGGCTGTGCGCGGGTTCCGGTCTTCCCGTCGTCGCCGCGGTTCAGGGCGATCACGGCCGCCGTGGTGCCGGCGATGACGGCGAGAGTGAGGGCGCCGGCCATGATCAGGAGGCGGCCGTTGCGCCTCGGCGGCTCGTCCTCGCCCGCCCCCGGCGGCATCGGCGGGTAGGTGACGGGGGAGCCGGGCGCCACGGGCGGGGCCGTCCCGCCCGCCGGTACCGAGCCGAACGCCTGCGTGGTGAACGGCGGGCCGGGCGACGTCGGTGCCGCCCCGGGCACGGAGGCCGCGCCGCGCGAGAAGGCGACCGGCGTCGCCGAGCCGTAGGCGGTGCCGCCGCTGACCGGTTTGTCGGCGACGGGTGCGGCGTGCGGCTGGGCACCCGCGGCGGCCCGGCCGGGGACGACCGTGGTGGGCGGGCCGCCGGCCCCGGGCATGACCTGTGTCGCGGCGACGCTCGCGCCGTTCGCGCCGGGCTGGTGCGGCACCCCGGCCGGGGTGCCTGGAGCGGTCCGAGGCGCCTGATCGCTCGCGCCCGCGCCGGACGAGGGCCGCGGTGTCCCGGCGGCGCCCGGTGTGGCCGTTGCCGGTGCCGCTGCCGGGCCCGGGGCGGCGGCCGGAGTGGTCTGTGCCGGTGTCCCACCTGCGGCGGTGACCGGCATGGCCTGGGTGCCGGCGCCATCCGCGGCGCCACCCGCGGCGGCGGCCGGAGCGGCGCCGCCGCTGCCCGCTGCGGTCCGGGCGGCCGCCGTTTCGGCGGCGGGGGCCGGTGCGGTGACTCCCGCCGGCGTCGCCGCGGCGTTCGTGCCCGCCGGCGTTCCCGGCGCGGACTGCGGTGCCGTCTCCGTCGCGGTGCGCGGCCGGGTGGCAGGCGCGACCGCGGCGGCGAACGGCGAGACCCCACCGGTGATCAACGCCGTCGACACCGCGGCGCCCATCGCGATGCTGTGCTCCGGGTGCGGGTCGGCCACCACCGGCCGGTCGAACGCCGTCGACAGCAGCTGGCTGACCAGCGGAATCCGCGACGAGCCGCCGGCGAGCAGCACCGCGTCGAGCTCGCCCGGTGCCACCCCGGCCACGCGCAGCGCCCGGTGCATCGCCGTCACCGTGTCCTCCAGTGCGGGCGCGATCATCGACTCCAGCTCGGAGCGGTTCAGCCGGACCCGGGTGTGCAGCCCGGGCAGCGCCACCGGGATCATCACCTCGGTGTCGAAGGACAGCGCCTCCTTGGCCTCCACGCAGTCGCGGCGCAGCCGGGCCAGGGCCGTGATCACGTCCGGTTCGTCCGGGTCGAGGCCCTCGATCATGCCGCCGAGGACGCCGAGGACGTGCCCGAAGACCGCCTCGTCGAAGTCGGCGCCGCCGAGCTGCTCGACCCCCTCCGGCTCGCCGAGCAGCTGGAAGCCCTCGCCGTCGCGGCGCAGCACGGCCGCGTCGAACGTGCCGCCGCCCAGGTCGTACACCGCGACGGTCTCGCCCGGCGCGATCCTGCGGGCGGTCGCGTGCTGCAGCGCGGCGGCCTCGGGCTCGGTGCGCAGCAGTACCGGCCCGGTGTCGGCCAGCCGCAGGGCCTGGTCGAGCTGCTCGCGCTTGTAGGGCCCCCAGTTCGCCGGGTGTGTCACCGTCAGCACCGCCGGTGGGCCGGCCTGCAGCTGGGTGACCGTGTCGAGGACGTGGCGCAGCAGCTTGGCGGTCAGCGCGTGCGCCGAGAACGGCACCCCGCCGACCAGGATCGGCACCGGGTCGCCGATGCGGCGCTTGAACTCTCGCGCCAGCCGGCCCGGCTCGGTCTGCCCGCGGCGCTCGGCCGCCTCGCCGATGAGCAGGCCGCCGTCGGGGCGCACGAAGACCAGCGACGGGATCTCGGCCCGGCGTCCGCCCAGCCGGACGATCTCGACGCGCCCGTCGACGCGGACCGCCGCCGCCGTCTGGGTCGTGCCGAGGTCGACACCCAAGCCGTACTGCATCACCACAGCTCCAGACCTTAAGGGCAGCGCGCCAGCGGCGGCACCGCCGGACGGCCTGTGTCGGGGGTGGTCTTCACGGTGTGACCGTGCACTTGGGCGCCACCGCCCGCCACTGCGTGCAGAATTCCTGTGCCGCGCCGGGCGACGCGAACCCGTCGTGCAGCAGCACCCAGAATCCGGCGCCGTCGTCGGCGAGCTCGTCCGAGGCGAGGCTGTCGACCATCCGCAGGGGCATGCCCGCGGCGGCGAGCTTGGCGCGCTGGGCGTCGGCGGCCGCCCGTCCGCCGTCGGCGCCACGGTGCGGGAAGACGTCGACCAGGACGAACGGCCGCCCGACGGCCGCGGCCGCCACGGGTGCGGACGCCGCCGCGCTGGGCGGTGGGGCGGCGCGGTCGCGGCCGGGCAGCGGCATGCGCACGCCGGAGACGGCGACCGCGGCGGTGGCGCCGAGGGCGAGCACGACGGCGGCGGTCCCGGCGGCCCAGTTCGGCAGCCGTGGTCTGCGCGTGCCGGTCCCCACGGCGGTCAGCAGCGGCCGCCGGTCCTCCCCGGCGCCGTCGTGCACGGTGACGATCAGCGCGTACGGTCTCGGCGCGCCCACGAGGGGCCGGGTCGGCCTGGCCCGCAGGACGACCGAGAGCGACGCGCCCGCGTCGATCCGGGCGGCCTCGGGCCGCGCCTCGGCGCTGCCGCCCGGTGGGTCGAGCTTGGCGCTGATCCGCACGTCGGCGGCGAGTCCGCCGTCGTTGCCCAGGCGCAGGTCGAACGTCTGCGCGGCGCCGGGCCGCGGCGTCAGATCCCCGGTCACCGGCACCGGCAGTGCGACCGTGAGTAGCCCGGTGGCGAACCCCGCGGTCGCGCCGCTGGCGGTGTCCTCAGCGTGCACGGTGAACGGCACCAGCGACGCGCTCGGCGGCTGGTCGGCCGGGGCCTGCAGCACCACGTCGACGGTCGCCGTCGCGCCGGCGGCCAGCGTCGCGGTCGGCGGGTCTACCGAGGCCCAGCCGGAGGCGCGCCCGCGGGCGATGGTGATCCGGACGTCGCGCGCGGCGAGGCTCGGATTGTGCAGCGCGACCGGCACCCGGACCGCGACGCCCGGTGGCAGGGTCACGGGCGTCGCCGGCAGGGTCAGTTCCACGCCCATGATGGTTTCACCAGCGCGGTCACGGCAGGTTGGTCGGGTCGCCAACCTGACCGGCGCCGACCTGGCCGGCGGCCAGCTGGTCGGCGCCGAGCTGCTCCCCGCCGGGCAGCGGGGCCGGCTGCGGTGCGCCCGGCGCGGCGGTGCCGTGCAGCAGCGGGTTGTCCCGCGCGTCGAGCGGGTTCGATCCGGAGTTCACCTCGAGGGCGTCGCTGAAGCCGTCGGCGTCGCTGTCGCTGAGCCTCGCGTCCAGGCCGAGCACCCGCTCGAGGGCGTCGTCGAGGCCGTCGCGGTCGGTGTCGGCCTGCAACGGCGCGAGACTGCCGTCGAGGTGCCCGTCGGCGTCGCTGTCCGGCGAGCGCGGGTCGAGGCCCTGCGCCAGTTCGAACGCGTCGTTGAGCTGGTCGCCGTCGGTGTCGGCCTTGCGGGCGTCCGTCCGGTAGGTGACCATCTCCTGCGCGTCGGTGAGGTTGTCGCCGTCGGTGTCGGCGCGCAGCGGATCCATGCCCTGGCGGCGTTCGAGCGCGTCGCTTAGCCCGTCCCGGTCGCTGTCGGCGCCGCCCAGTTCGGGCGGCGGCAGGACGGCGGGCAGCGGGGCCGGTAGCGGGGTGGGCCCGGGCGCCGGCAGCGCGGCCGGGGTGGCGAGCGGGGTGCCGGTGCCGTCGGAGATGCCGGGCAGCACCGCCGCGTACTCGAAGCGGTTGGCCGCGTTCGACTCCCGCACGCCGGCCCGGCGGTTCGCGGCCTCGACCACCCGGCCGTCGCCGAGGCTGATCGCGACGTGCGCGCCCGGGGTCCGGCCGTCGCCCGGCCGCGGCTCGCGGTCGAAGGAGAAGAGCAGCGCGCCCGGAGTGTCCTTGGCCTCGGAGACCGGGATCAGCAGGCCCTTCTCCTTCAGGTGCAGGTATTGCGCGGTGGCGCCGTCCGGGATTGTCGTTCCGGCCTGATGCGCGGCCCACTGGGTGAATTCGGAGCAGTCGAAGACGTCCGGATCGTCGTCCTTCAGCTTCACCTCCGCGCCGAAGACATAACGGTCTCCGACCTGCGCTTTGGCGACCCGCAGGAATTCGTCGAGGGCCGCGTTGCCGCCGCCCTCCGCGGGTTGTACGAGATTGTTCGCCGTCCCGCCGGCGCGGTCGGCGGAGACCGTGTGGCCGTAGCCCGGCGTCCCGGACCAGACGCCGCGGCCCGGACCGTCCCCATAGGAGATCGCCGCGCTCTGCGCCTCCTCCCGGTGGCGCAGATAGCGGGCGCTGCTGCCACCGTGCGTGACCGTCCACGGTGAAATGTCCGCGCCGTGCCGGGAGACCTCGTAGGCCGCTTTCGCGTTGTCCTGTGGGTCGTAGAGGTTGTACTTGGCCATCAGGCCGGGGTGCGCGCGGCCGTTGATCTGCCACAGCCCGCGGGAGTCCTCGCCGTGCGGGTTGTGCGCCCTGCTGTTGCCACCGGACTCGGCAAGGGAGATCGCGGTCATCGTCGCGGCCTCGTCGGGGGTGAACCCGGCACGACGGGCGAAACCGTAGATCTGTTCCGCGGAGTATCTCGGCATTGCCCGAGCGTAGGGCCCCGGATCCACCGCTGTATAGCGTCATTCCGCTACCGTCCTGTGCGCAAGGCGACAGTGACGGAGTTGGATCTCCGACTAGACGAATGCCCTATTGTTCAGATCGACTTCACCGGCGCATCATGTGCCTGCGGTCGACCCGGGTTCACCGCTGATCTGGGGGGATCATGCTTTCAACAAGGCCGCCGACGGTGTGGATAGACGACAGCCACGCGATCGTCCGGCGGGGCATGGCGGCATGCCTGCAACAGGCCGACTTCGTCGTCCGGGGCGAGAGCTCGGCGCTGGCGCCGGCCCCGGTCGCGGCGGGCCTCGACGTGCTGGTCTTCGAGTACGTCGGCCCGACCCTGCGCCGCGCGGTCCGCATGGTGGAGGGCCGGACCACCCGGCTGGTCGCCACCGTCCGCGACGTCAACGAGCAGGCCGTTCGCGAGCTGGTCGACGCGGGCGTCGGCGCGGTCCTGCCGCACAGCACCCTCACCCCGGAGAACCTGATCGCCACCCTGCGCGCGGTCGTCGCGGGCTCGGTCGCGCTGCCCGGCGACCTGCTGGCGCGCCTGCTGCTGCACGTCACCCAGACCTCGAACCTCGGACCGACCGGGCTCAACACCCGGGAGCGCTCGGTGCTGCGGCTGCTCGCCGACGGGATGGACACCCGCGGCATCGCCGAGGACCTGTGCTTCTCCGAACGCACGGTGAAGAACGTCGTGCACGATGTGCTGACCAAGCTCAACTGCCGGACCCGCGCGCAGGCCGTCGCCGTGGCGACCCGCGAGGGTGTCATCTGACGTGTGGGCCCCGCTGGCGGACCCGCTGTTGCAGCGCGAGGCGCTGATCTGCCGCATGGCCGAGGGGCGGGCGCCCCGCGACTTCGCGGGTCTCTACGTCGGCGACGACGAGATCGACGGCCTGCTGGCGGGCCTGCCCGGCCTCGACGGCCCCGGCACGGACCGGGTCGCCGCGGTGCGGGCGATCGTCGCCGAGCGGATCGCCGCGGCGCGCACCGCGTTCGCGGCCGCGCTCGGCGGGTCGTCGCCGTTCGCCGCCCTGTGCCGCTCCGCCGGCCTTTCGGTGGGCGAGGCGGAGGTGCTCGCGCTGCTGGTCGCCGTCGAGCTGTCCCCGGCCCGGCAGCGGCTGGTCGCCTACGTACAGGACTCGGTGCAGCTGCCGAGGGTCACCCTGACGAGCCTGGCCAGGATCTTCTTCGAGGCGGACCACCCCGCCGACCGGGCGCTCGCGCCGGGGTCCGGGCTGCGCCGCGCCCGCCTCGTCCGGCTCGCGGGCGAGGGGCCCTGGGCGACGCTCACCGGCGAGCCCGCCGAGCGGCTGATCTGGCACCTGCGGGGCGACCCGGCGCCCGACCCCGCGCTCCCGGCGGGCACGGTCCTGGCCCCGGCGGCCGGAGCCGCGCCGAGCCGGCCGGGCGGGCTGCTCCTGGTGCACGGCGGCGACCGCGAAAGCCGGCTGCGCGCCGTGCGGTCCCGCTGGCCCGGCGCGGGCCTGCTGATCTGTGGCGCGACGGCGACCGACGCCATCGTCCGCGAGGCCACCATCGGCAACCTCGTCGTCGTGCTGCAGCTGGACGCGCCGCTGACCGCCGCCGACTCCGACGCGGTGGCCCGGGCCGGCCACCTGTGCTGGGCGTTGTCGTCGCCGGGGGAGCTGCCGCTGGAGAGCGTCCCGGCGCGGCCCTGGCAGGAGGTGCACGTGGCCGACGGGGAGGCCGACGCCGCCGACTGGGAGGCGCTGCTCGGGCGCGAGCCGGACCCCGCCTACCGGCTCAGCCGGGAGCAGCTGCGGCTCGTCGCCGCCGCGGCCGCCGCCGACTCGGGACAGCTCGCTCCCGCCGTACGGCGGCTCGCGGGTGGCCACCTCGACCGGGTGGCCGTCCGCATCAGGCCGCGCCGCACCTGGCCGGACCTGGTCCTGCCGGCCGACGAGGAGAGCCAGCTCCGCGAGCTCGCCGCGCGCCACCGCGGCCGGGAGACCGTGTACGGCAGGTGGCGGTTCAGCCCGGTGCCGTCGGTCGGCGTGGTCGGCCTCTTCGCCGGCCCCTCCGGCACCGGAAAGACCCTCGCCGCCGAGGTGGTGGCCGGCGACCTCGGGCTGGACCTGTACAAGGTGGACCTGTCGGCGGTGGTGAGCAAGTACATCGGCGAGACGGAGAAGAACCTCGAACGGATCTTCGGCGCCGCCGCCGCGGGCGATCTGGTGCTGTTCTTCGACGAGGCGGACGCCCTGTTCGGCAAGCGGTCCGAGGTCAGCGACGCACACGACCGGTACGCGAACATCGAGGTGGCGTACCTGCTGCAGCGGCTGGAGACCTACGACGGCCTGGTGATCCTGGCGACGAACCTGCAACGCAACATCGACCCGGCGTTCCTGCGCCGGATCTCGGTGGCGGTCGACTTCGTGGCACCCGAGGAGGCGGAGCGCCGGGCCATCTGGGCCCGTGCCTTCCCGGCGACGGCCCCGGTCGCGGACGTCGACCTGGACTTCCTGGCCCGCCAATTCAAGATCACCGGCGGGGTGATCAGCAACGCGGCCCTCGGCGCGGCCTTCCTGGCGGCGACCGACGGCGGCCCGATCACGATGCGCCACGCGATCCTGTCGGTGAAGCGCGAGTTCCAGAAGCTGGGCCGGCTGCGCACCGAGAAAGAGTTCGACCGCTACTTCGACCTGGTGAATCGAGACGCCGATGCTGCACCTGCTCGATGAGGCCCTGGAGGCCTTCCTGCGCGCCGAGGTCCCGCTGCCGGCCCGGGACGTGGACGTGGCCTTCGCCGCGCCGGACGGCGAATGGGCCGCGGCGCTGTCCTCGCGCCCGACGGTGGACCTGTACCTGTGGGACATCCGGCCGAACCTCGCGGAGCGCGACTACGGCGAGGTCATCGTCGAGGAGCCCGACGGCCGCCGGTTCCGCCGCGACCCGCTGCCCAGGGTGGACTGCCGCTACCTGGTGACGGCGTGGACGAGCGAGGTGCGCGACGAGCACTCGCTGCTCGGCGACGTCCTGTCGGCGCTGCTGCTGCACCCGGTGATCGGCAGCGAGCATCTGCAGGGCGCGTTCGCCGCGGTGCGGCCGCTGCCGAGCCTGCGGTTGCGCAGCGGGGACGGCTCGGAGAACTCGGACTTCTGGTCGGCGCTCGGCGGCCAGCTGAAGCCGGGGCTGGACCTGGTGGTGACGGTGACGATGGACGCGGCGATGCGCGCGACGGCGGGCCCGCCGACCGAGACGGTCACCGTCGGCGCGAACCTGCGGTAGGGGTTGCACCTTCGTCTGCACCGCCGCACCTTCTTCTGTCGCGGGCACGCGAGCAGGCTCGGCTGGTCGGCGGTGACCGGGGAGGTGCGCGCGATGACTCGGGTCCTGATGGGGGACTTCAGCGCACTGCACCGCCTCGGCCTGGAGGACATCCTGCGGATCGACGGCATCGAACTGATGGACACGGCCGGCACCGACGTGCTCGCCCGCCTGCTGGAGGCGCTGCCGGACGTGATCGTCCTCGACCTCGACAAGCGCGCCACCGAGGAGCTCGTGCACGTGATCGTGCACCGGTTCCCGGCGGTCAAGGTGGTCGCCTGCTCGTCGCGCCACCCGCTTATGCGGATCTTCCCGCCGCTGCACTACGGCGAGTTCTACGAATCCGATCTTGACCCCGCGCTGCTGGCCAGCGCGGTGCAGGCCTGACAGGGGGCTCTTACATGGCCGCGTCGTACGGCGCACCGGGCGTCTACATCGAGGAGCAGCCGAGCGGCTCCATGCCGATCGAGGGGGTGGGCACCGCCGTCGCCGCGTTCGTCGGCTTCACCGAGCGTTACGACGGCGAGCAGGGCGACCCCACCGACCCCGCCGGCGTGCGGCCGCAGCTCGTCACGAGCTGGCCGCAGTACGAACGGGTCTACGGCGGCTTCGTGCGCGGGGCGATGCTCCCGCACGCCGTCCGCGGCTTCTTCGAGAACGGCGGCAGCGCCGCGTACGTCTGCCGGATCCCCGGCACGAACGGTGCCGGCGGCGGTAACCCGACGCTCACCCTGCCCGCCGCCGACAATCCGGAGACGGCCAGCGTCAAGCTGTCCGCGGTGGACCCGGCCGCGCACCTCGAGGTCGAGGTCGTGCCGCCGCCCGCGCCCCCGGCCGACGGCGACGGCACGCCCGCCGAGTACACGCTGCGCGTCTACTCCGACGGCGCGCTGCAGGAGGAGCTCGGCGGCCTGCAGTTCAGCGGCCGCAGCGCCCGCGCGGTCGAGAGGACGGTCAACGAGCGCTCCAAGTTCATCCGGCTCGAGGTGCAGCCGCTGCAGGGTGCCACGCTGGCCGAGCGGACCCCGGCCGCCGGCCGCTACCCGCTCGAGGCGCCGCCCGTCTCCACGGTCTCGGTGACCCCGGCGGACCTGGTCGGCAACGAGAGCGAGCGGACCGGCTACCAGGGGCTGGCCATCGCCGAGAACGTCACAATGGTCGCGATACCCGACCTGGTCACCGTGGCCACCCGCGACGACGGCAGCCTCGACGAGGAGATGTTCCTCGGCGCGCAGAAGCAGCTCATCGACTTCTGCGAGGCCGCGCACAACAAGATGGCCATCCTCGACACGCCGCCCGGGCTCAACGCCTCCCAGGCCCTCGAGTGGCGCTCCCGGCTGGCCCGCGACTCGGCGTTCGCGGCGCTCTACTATCCGAACGTCGTGATCAGCAACCCGCTGGCCCGGCCCGGCGCCAACAACGGCGAGCTCTACCTGACCGTGCCCACCGCCGGGCACGTCGCCGGGGTCTGGGCCCGCACCGACGCCGCCCGCGGCGTGTGGAAGGCGCCGGCCAACGAGGCGGTGCGCGGCATCGTCCGGCTCGAGAACGACGTGACAAACGGCGAGCAGGACCTGCTCAACCCCGAGGGCGTCAACTGCATCCGGTCGTTCGGCAGCTACGGCACCAAGATCTGGGGCGCCCGCACGCTCGCCAAGACCGATCCCAGCTGGCGCTACATCAACGTGCGGCGGCTCTTCAACTTCGTCGAGGAGTCGATCCAGCGCGGGACCCAGTGGGCCGTCTTCGAGCCGAACGACTTCGACCTCTGGCAGCGGGTCAAGCGCAACATCACCTCGTTCCTGCGCGGCCTCTGGATGCAGGGCGCGCTGGTCGGCACCACGCCCGAGCAGGCGTTCTACGTGATGTGCGACGAGAGCAACAACCCGGCGTCCTCGGTGGACGAGGGCAAGCTCATCGTCGAGATCGGGATCGCCCCGGTGAAGCCCGCCGAGTTCGTCATCTTCCGGATCAGCCAGTGGCAGGGTGGCGGATCCGCGAGTGAGTAAGGGAGAGATCTGATGCCGGATTTGATGGCAACGTTCAACTTCGTCCTGGAGATCGGCGGAGTGGAGATGGCCAGCTTCCGCAAGTGCTCGGGCGTCGAATCCGAGACCGAGATCATCGAGTACAAGGAGGCGACGAAGGACGGCAAGATCCGAATCGCCAAGATGCCCGGCGCGATGAAGTGGAGCGACATCACCCTCGAACGGCGCATCGACGAGTCGAAGGCGCTCTGGGAGTGGCGCAAGCAGGTCGAGGACGGCGACATCGACACCGCCCGCCGCGACGGCTCCATCGTCATCAAGGACTCGATGAAGGCCGAGGTCGCCCGCTGGAACTTCGAGCGCGGCTGGGTCTCCAAGTGGACCGGCGCCGAGCTCGACGCCGGCAGCAACGAGGTGGCGACCGAGAAGGTGGTCATCACCCACGAGGGGCTGCACCGGGCATGAGCTTGCAGACAGAGTTTCCGTTCACGCTGCCCAAGGGGTATGTGGACGAGCACGGCACCCTGCACCGGACCGGGATCATGCGGCTGGCCTGCGCCCGCGACGAGATCGAGCCGCTGCGCGACGGCCGGGTCAAGGAGAACGAGTCGTATGCGACGGTCATCGTGCTCTCCCGGGTGGTCACCGAGCTCGGCACCGTGTCGCGGGTGACGACCAAGACGATCGAGTCGTTGTTCGTCAGCGACTTCGGCTACCTGCAGGACCTGTACCGGATCGTGAACTTCCAGGACCCGAGCATCCTCGAGGCCCTGGAGCCCGGCGCCCCTTTCCCCCGGACGTCAGTGGAGGTGGGCTAGGGCACTACGCCCACGACGAGCTGTGGCAGGAGATCGCCTTCCTGGCGTACCACCTGCACTGGGACCTCGACCGGCTGCTCGACCTCGAGCACGGCGACCGGATCCGGCTGCTGCGCGAGGTCGGCGGCCTGAACGAACGCGCATGGACAGGAGTGCAGGGTGGCTGAGGCGCACACCAAGGACCCGCCCTTCGTCGGCAACTTCGTCCTCGAGATCGACGGCGCGACGATCGGCGCGTTCACCGAGGTGTCCGGGCTGGCGGTCCAGCTCGAGGTCGAGGAGCTCGCGGAGGGCGGGCAGAACGCGTACACGCACAAGCTGCTCGGCCGGATGAAGTGGCCGAACCTGGTGTTCAAGCGCGGGCTGACCGACACGAACGCGCTGTTCGAATGGCTGCTCGAATGCTCGGGCGAGGGGCTGTCGGGCAAGAACAACGTGGTGAAGCCGCGCGACGGGAAGATCACCGTGATGGCGCCGGACCGCACACCGGTCCGCACCTGGACGATCGCCGAGGCGAAGCCGGTGAAGTGGACGGGACCGAAGCTGGCGGCCTCGTCGCGGGACCTGGCCGTCGAGGAGCTGGAGGTGTGCCACTGTGGCTTCCGCGCCTCGTAACAGGCTGTTCCGGGTGCTGCGCCTGCTGGTCCGCCGGCCGGCGCCGGGTCCGCGCGCCTCAGCCGGCATCACCGCGGACCTGCGAGTGCGTGCACCCTGGAACCTGGTCCATTGGTGGCAGCGTCGCCGAGGCCGCGTCGCGTCGCCGTCCAACCCGGTCGACGCCGACGCGCCGGTCCTGACCCGGCCGCTGTCGGTCCGCCGCCGGCCGCTGACCGCACGCCGCCGCGGCCCGGAGGTCGCACCCGGCCACGACCTGATCATGCGCCCACCTCCGATGCTCCCGGGCTCGGTCCACGCCCTTGCGCCGAGCCCGGGGTTTTCCGAGACCTCCCGGACGGGCATTTCAGGATCCTTTTCCCGGACGGGCGCACTGAAGTCCACACTGCACCGCGCGGCCGGACTGCCCGGACCGGGCCGTTACGCGGCCGCCGGGCTGGACAGCGTGGATCCGGTCGCGCTCACCGGAAGACCCACCCTCGCGCGGAGCCATGCGGCCAACGGCCCGACGCTGCGCCCGGGACACCAGCTGACCCCTCGACTGGTGCAGTTGACGCCTCCGCCGGTGCCGGGTGCCGCCCCAGTACAGGAAGTTGGACTCGCCGGTGGTGCGCCGCCGACCGAGCTGCCCTCCGCTGCTCCGGCGGTGCACCGGAGTCCGGCGCGGCGCTCGGCGACGCCCACGCGCGTGAAACCCGGTCGCGGCTTTGCGCCGACGGACCGGATGTCGGCGAGCCCGGCCGGTGGCGGTCTGGCGAAGCGGCCGGGCGACGAAGGCCTGGTGAGGCGGCCAGGTGGCGGCGGCCTGGCCAGGCGGCCGGGGGAGGGGCCGACCGTGCACAATCCGGTGCCGGCCGAGGACATGCGGGTGCTCGGGGGTGGTGGGCTGCCGCCCGGCAACGTGCCGGACCCGACCGGTGCCGTGCAGCTCAGCCCGGCGGTCGCGCGACGGCCCGGACCACGCACCCGGCCCGCGCCGCGCGGCATGGACTTCGCCGCCCCCGTACGGGAAAAGGTCCCGTTGTCTCCGGTCCTGATGTCTCCCCGGGCTCGCTGGGAGGCCGCAGTCGCCGCCCGGCCGCTGGAGGCCCCTCGTCCGTTGCCGAATGCGCTGCACGCGATGGCGGCGGCGATCAGCGGGCGGACCCGGGCGCCGCTCTTCACGACTGGTCCTGCCACCCGGAATGCGTTGGCTGCTGCCGGTGCGCTCGGCGCGACCACCGGCACCGTCGTCCACCTGCCGGCCGTGCCGACCACCGCCCCGGCCGCCGCTGCCGTCCTGGCGCACGAGCTCACGCACACGCGCAACCCGGTGCGCCGCCCCCGCTTCCTGCTCGGTGGCATGTCCGGCCTCCTGGACGACGACGAGCGCTCGGCGCTGGCCGCCGGCGCGGACCGGCTCAAGGCCGTGCCGGACGCGGCGGCCGGGATCGTGGACCGGCTGCCCGTGGGCGGCGGCATCGGCGCCGTCGGCGACGTGGCGACGCGGGCCGCCCGGGCGGCCGTCCTCGAGGCCACCGCGTCTCCGATCGCCGCGGCCACCGGATGGGCGCAGAACGCCCGCTCGACGGCGACCGAGGCGATGTCCACGGCGACCGGCATGGTCGACGGCGCGACCGACGCGGCGACCGGTGCCGTCGACGCGGCGACGGGTGCTGTTGATGCGGCGACCGGCGCGGTCGGCACGGCCGTGAACGCCGTCGGCACCGCCGCCTCCGGTCTGGCGGGTAAGGCGGCGGCCGCGCTCGACCCGGACAAGGTAGTCGAGATCGTGGAAGCCCGTCTGCTGCGGGAGATCGAGCGGCGCGGCGGCCGATGGGCGGGTGTCTTCTGATGGGCAATCCCGAGAAGGCCGTCCTGCGCACCGAGCTCAAGACCGAGATCCCGTTCCTGTTCAACCCGGCCGAGCTCACCATCACCAAGTCGAACAGCTGGCAGGCCTCGGAGAACAAGGGCGGCAACGCGCCGCAGCTGCGCTTCCAGGGCGGCCAGTCCGGCACCCTCGCGCTGAGCCTCACCCTCGACACGACAAGCGACGGCTCCGACGTCACCGTGCACACCAACAAGCTGCTCGACCTGCTGAAGGTCGACATGAGCCTGCCCGGCGCCGACCGGGCGCGCAACAAGGGCCGGCCGCCGTGGGTGGAGTTCCACTGGGGCAACCTGCACTCGTTCCGGGCGATCGTCGAGCGGCTGCAGATCAAGTTCACCTACTTCGCCAGCAGCGGCATGCCGCTGCGGGCCAAGGCGGACCTGTCGCTCAAGCAGTACGAGGACGAGGCCGTCCGGCCCCTGCAGAACCCGACCTCGCACACGCCGACGCTGCACAGCGTGCACCGCCTCGGCTTCGGCGAGACCCTGGACCGGGTCGCCGCCCGGCACTACGCGGATTCGACCCGGTGGCGGCTGATCGCCGACGCCAACAACGTGGTCGATCCGCTCGCGCTCGCCCCCGGGACGCTGCTGGTGATCCCCGAGCTGCCGGTGCGCCGCCGTGGCTGAGGCGACCCGCCGCCTCGACGGGGTGGTGCTGACCGTCGACGGTCGCCCGCTGCCGCCCGAGCTGTACCCGCGGCTCGTGCTGGTCCGCGTCGAGGAGTCGGTGCACCTGCCGGACTTCTTCACCGTGCACTTCGACGACCCGCACTTCGAGCTCTTCGACAGGGCCACCTTCACCCTCGGCACCCGGATGGAGATCGCCTTCCGGGCCGAGGGCGACCCCGTCGTGGTCACCGCCGGTGAGGTGACCGCGATCGTCGTCGAGCCGGGGGCCTCCGGGCGCCACGAGCTGGTGCTGACCGGGTTCGACCTGACCCACCGGATGGCCCGGGAGCCGAAGTCGCGCAGCTTCCAGCGGGTCACCGACGCCGACATCGCGGCCCGGATCGCCGGCGAGTACGGCCTCGACGCGGACATCGACGGCACCGGCGCCACCCACGACTACGTGCTGCAGGCCGGGGAGACGGACTACGCGTTCCTGCGCCGCCGGGCCGCCCGGATCGGCTTCGACGTGTGGGTCAGCGACCGCACGTTCTTCTTCAAGCGCGGCCCGCGGTCGGACGCGACCCCGCCGACCCTGAAGTACGGCGGCAACCTGAACGGCTTCACCGTCAGGTTCTCCGCGGCCGAACGCTGTGACGAGGTGCAGATCCGCGGCTGGGACCAGCTCGGCAAGCAGGCCATCGAGGGCCGCGCCGACGAGACCGACCCGGGCACCGACGCGCCGGCCGCCCGGGAGATGGCCGACGCGGCCCGGCGGGCGTTCGGCCGGGTGCGGCGCAACGCCGGCCAGTTCCCCGTCACCGACCAGTCGGAGGCGGACGCCCTGGCCTCGTCGCTGCTGCTGCGCGCGTCCGGCGAGGAGGTCGTGCTGCGCGGGCAGTGCGCCGGGGATCCGCTGATCGGCGCGGGCGCCCGGGTCCGGATCGAGGGGGTCGGCTCGCGGCTCACCGGCGGCTACCGGGTCACCGGCGTCGAGCACACGTACGGCGCCGGCAAGCCCTACCTCACGCGGTTCGTGTGCGGCGGCAAGGAACCCGGCGGGCTCGCGGACCTCACCGGCCCGGGCGGCGCGGGCGGCGACCGGCGCGGCTGGACCGGCCTGGTCGTCGGCATCGTCACCAACAACGACGACCCGGAGGGCCTGGGCCGGGTTCGGGTGCAGTTCCCGACCCTGTCCGCCGACGACGAGAGCGCCTGGGCCCGGCTGGCCACGCCCGGCGGCGGCGCGCAGCGCGGCCTGCAGTGGCTGCCCGAGGTGGACGACGAGGTCCTCGTGGGTTTCGAGCTCGACGACCACTCCCGGCCGGTCGTGCTCGGCGGCCTGTGGAACCGCAAGGACGGCCCGCCGGCGGGTACGGCCCGGGCGAAGGAGCGGTTCCTGGTGAGCCGGGGCGACTCGCGGCTGGTCTTCACCGACGAGCCGTCGCTGTCCGTCGGGCTCACCCTGGGCGGCAGCCCGTGCGCCCTGACGCTCGAGCAGGCCGAGTCGTCGCTGGCCGGCGACCAGAAGCTGGTCCTGTCCGCCACCCAGATCGAGATCAAGGCGACCCAGAAGCTCACGCTCAGCGGCGCCCAGGTCGAGATCGCCGCGTCCGGCCCGCTGACCGCGTCCGGCAAGCCGATCAGGCTGAACTGAGGAGGTACCGTGCCCCAGCCCGCCGCTCGCCAGAACGACCCGGTCACCGGGACCGATGTGCACATTCTGCTGGTGCCGTCGCCGGGCGGCCCGGTGCCGACGCCGACGCCGCTGCCGTTCACCGGGCAGCTGCTGACCGGGCTCTGTTCGGACGTGCTCGTCAACGGCCTGCCCGCGGCGGTGCAGGGCAGCGTCGCGCAGAACCTGCCGCCGCACCTCTGCCCGCCGCCGGCCACCTTCAGCCGCCCGCCGACCAATCAGGGCCGGGTCATGACCGGCTCGCCCACCGTGCTGGCCGGCGGCAGGCCGCTGGCCCGGATGGGCGACCCGGTCATGACCTGCAACGACCCCGCGGACCTGCCGGCGTGCACGATTACCGCCGGCTCGCCCGACGTGCTGGTGGGCTGAGCCGTGCGGCGCGACGACTTCATCGGCACCGGCTGGGCGTTCCCCGCCGCGATCTCGCGGACCGGGTCGGTGCGGCTGGTCAGCGGCGTCGACGAGATCGACGGCGCGATCCGGATGATCCTGTCGACGGTGCCGGGTGAGCGGGTGATGCGCCCCGAGTTCGGCTGCGCGATGTGGGAGCTGCTCTTCGCGCCGCTGACCGCCGGGACGCTCGGCCTGGTCGAACAGGCCGTCCGGGAGGCCCTCGAACGCTGGGAGCCGCGGATCGACCCGCAGTCGATCGTCGCCACCGCCCAGCCCGGCACCGCCACCGTCCAGATCGCGATCGCGTACCGGATCCGCGCCACCAACGACGTCCGGAACCTGGTCTTCCCGTTCTACACCATCCCCACCGAGGAGCCGGCCCCGTGAGTCTTCCCGCGCCCGATCTCGACGATCGTCGGTTCCAGGACATCGTGGACGAGGCGAAGCGGCGGATACACCGGCTCTGTCCGGAGTGGACCGATCACAACGTCTCCGACCCCGGCGTCGCGCTCGTCGAGCTCTTCGCCTGGATGACCGAGATGACCCTGTACCGGCTCAACCAGGTACCCGACCGGCTGTACATCAAGTTCCTCGAGCTGGTCGGCGTCGAGCTCTTCTCGGCCGTGCCGTCCCGCGCCGACCTGCTCTTCACCCTCACCGCCCCGCGCGCGGAGGTCGTCCGGATCCCCGCCGGCACCCAGGTCAGCACCGAACGCCGCGAGGACGAGGAGCCCGTCGTCTTCCTCACCGACTCCGAGCTGCGGGTCGTGCCGCCGGAGCTGATCGCCTGCGTCACGCACACCGGCGACCGGTACGCCGACCACTGGGAGGACCTGCGCCGCGAGGCCTCCTCGGTGCGGCTCTTCCCGAGCCTGAGCGCCGGCGAGGCCGTCTACTTCGGGCTGGCCGAGCCGGCGCCCGGCAACCTGCTGCGCCTGGACGTCACCACCGGGCCCGAGGGCGCCGGCGTCGACCCCCGCCGGCCGCCGCGCTGCTGGGAGGCCTGGGACGGGCACCAGTGGGCGGACGTGCGGATCCTCGGCGACACCAGCGCCGGCTTCAACAGCCCCGGCCAGGTCACCCTGCTGCTCCCGGCCCGGCACGAGGCCCTCGCCATCGGGTCGCGCCGGGCGCACTGGCTGCGCTGCCGGCTGGTGCAGGCCGCCGAGGGGCAGCCCGGGTACACCAACCCGCCCGAACTGGAGTCGCTGTCCGCGGTGGCGCTCGGCGGGGCCGTGCCCGCGCACCACGCCGAGCCGGCCCCCGCCGAACTGCTCGGCACCAGCGACGGTCGCCCCGGACAGGTCTTCGCCGTACGCCGGGCGCCCGTGCTGCCGCGCCGCCACGACGAGACCGTGCGGGTGGTGCTGCCCCGGCACGAGCGCACCGGCGAACCCGAGGAGCAGGAGTGGACCGAGGTCGCCGACCTCGCCGACGCCGAGGCGGACGACCGGGTGTTCACCTGGTCCGGCGCGACCGGCGAGATCCGCTTCGGCCCGCGCGTGCTCGACCGCGAGGGCCGGTCCTGGCAGCACGGCGCGATCCCGCCGATCGACGCGCAGATCTCGGTGACCGGCTACCGTTTCGGCGGCGGCCGGCGCGGAAACGTCGCCGCCGAGCGGCTCACCGTGCTGCACACGTCGATCCCGTTCGTGGCCGGGGTGACCAACCTCGACCCGAGCGCCGGCGGAGTCGACGCGGAGAGCGTGGAGAACGCCAAGGTGCGCGGCCCGCTGCTGCTGCGCGGCGGGCGCCGGGCGGTGACCGCCGAGGACGTGGAGCGGCTCACCCTCGACGCCGCGCCGAGCGTCGCCCGGGCACGCTGCCTGCCGCCGGACGCGCCCGGCGAACCGGCCCGGCTGCTGGTCGTGCCGCGGGTCGACATCGCGCCCGAGGAGCTCACCCTGGACGACCTGGCCCTCACGGACGAGCTCGAGGAGCAGATCAAGGCCTATCTGGAGCCGCGCCGGCTGCTCACCATGCGGCTGCGCATCGAGGCGCCGAGGTACCAGGGCGTCAAGGTCGTCGCGGAGGTGCGCGCCGGTCCGGGCGTCCGCACGGAGACGGTACGCGAACGCGCCGAGCGTGCCCTCTACGAGTACCTGAACCCGCTGACGGGCGGCCCGAGCGGGCAGGGCTGGCCCTTCGACACCGACCTGCGGCTCGGCGACGTGTACGGGGTGCTGCACGGCTCGTTCGGCGTGCAGGGTGTCGAGGCGGTGCACTTCTTCTCGGCCGATCTGCGCCGGCAACGAACCCTCGACCAGGTCGAACAGCGGCTCCGGCTGCTGCCCGCCGCGCTGTTCATGTCGTACGAGCACCGGGTGGTGGTGCAGCAATGAGCGAGCTTGCGAGCGAATCATCAACTCAGTACCAGACTCATGTCGTCGCCGGAGCGCCAGCGGAGGTGACGGCATGAGCGAGCTTGCGAGCGAATCATCAGCTCAGTGTCTGACTCATGTCGTCGCCGGAGCGTCAGCGGAGGTGGCGGCATGACCTGGTTGGTGGATCAACTGCCTCGGACGATGGCCACGGATCCGGTGCTGCGTGGCCTCGTGACCGCGTTCGAGGAGGTGGCCGACACGGTCCGCGAGCGCATCGACGGCATCGAGCACCAGATGGACACCGGCCTGGCCAGCCCCGAGATGCTGCAGTACCTGGGCTCCTGGCTGGGCGTGGAGCTCGAGCCGACCGACCCGCCCGAGTACCGGCGCTCGATGGTCCGCGAGGTCGGCCGGCTGCTCGGCTGGCGCGGCACCCGGTACGGCGTCGAGGCCCTGCTGGAGGCGGCGACCGGCGCCCGGGTAACCGTGACCGACACGGGCGGCGTGTACGGCCGCGCCGACGAGATACCGCCGGTGGACGCCGTGGTGGTCGTGCAGATGGACCACACCGGCCACCTCACGGAGCGCCAGGTGCTGGGCTTCCTGCAGAGCGAGCTGCCGCTCGGTGCCCGCGTACGCCTGGATGTGCGGTTCCAGCCGCGGCCGGCCCGCGGCCGGGCCCGCCCGGTCTCCGGGGAGGGCGGCGGCGATGGCTGACCGGCAACTGCCGTGCCCGGACTGCGGCTCCCCGGTGCGCCCGGACGTGGAACAGCTGTGCCCCCGCTGCGGCTACCCGCTGATGTTCCTGCGCCAGCAGCCGGCGGAGCACGACGCCCGTGCGGTGCCGCGCTCGCCGAACGAGCGCGACGACGGCACCGGCACGATGATGCCGGCGCCGGTGGCACGGACCCAGCGGACGGCACCCGCGCCGATACCGGGGCAGTACCCGTGCCCGCAGTGCGGTTACGGCAACGAGCCGGTCCGGATCCGCTGCGAACGCTGCGGCTACGAGCTGCGGGCGGCCCGCCCGCAGGCCGTGGTCCTCGGGCCGCCTCCGGCCCGGCCGCCGCACGCGCGCGGCGGCTGGGGCTGGGTCATCGCGGTGCTGGCGCTCGCGGCGATCGCGGTGCTGGCCCTGGTGGCGGTGCTGCTGTTCGCCTGAACTAGGGGGTGTCTCCGCGAGACACCCTCTAGCGCCGGGCCCGCCACTCGTCGGCCAGGATCGCGAAGATCAGCTCGTCGTGCCAGGCGCCGTCGAAGCGGACGCACTGCCGTAGGTGGCCCTCCTGGCGCAGGCCGAGCCGGCGCAGCGCCCGGGCGGAGGCCTCGTTGCCGGCGTTGGTGCCGGCGGTGACCCGGTGCAGTCCCATCCGGTCGAAGGCGAGGTCCAGCAGCGCGGTCGCGGCCTCCGCCGCGTATCCGCGGCCCTGCGCGTCCGGGTGCAGGATGACGCCGATCTCGCCGTGCCGGTGCTCGGCGCTGACCAGGCTCAGGTCGACCTCGCCGACCAGGCGGCCGGTGGCACGCTCCTCGGCGGCCAGGACCAGGCAGTCGCCGTCCACGGCCAGTCTGGTCATGGTCAGGCGCTGCCGGACCACATCGCGTACGCCGTCCAGGGTGGCCGGCGGCCAGTAGAGGTGGCGCAGCACCTCGGGCCGGCTCCGGAGGTCGAAGAGCGCGTCGGCGTCGGCGGTCCGGAACGGCCGCAGCAGCAGGCGGGGCGTGTTCAGGGGCTCCTCGAGGTCCAGCACCCGCACATGGTGGCGCGGATGAGCCCGAGGGGCACCCGGATTTCCGGTTCTCACCTGACGTATCGAAAGTGTTGACACCCCGTGACGCGAGCACCACCATATCTTCACCAGTCAATGGAAGCGCTCCCAAGGAGGAGACCCTCCCGTGATCCGTACCCTCGGTGCCGCCGTTCTGCTGACCGTGACGCTCACCGCCGTCGGGCCCGCGACCGCGGCCGCCGCCGACGAGGTCGAGCAGGTCGTCAACGGTGGCTTCACCGCCGGCACCGACCCGTGGTGGTCCACCGCGGGCATGCCGATCACCCTGCGCGACGGCCGCGCCTGCGTGGACGTTCCCGGCGGCACCACCAACCGGTGGGACGCCGCGGTCGGCCAGAACGACATAGACCTCGTCGCCGGCGAGACCTACCGCTACTCGTTCACCGCGACCGGCGACCCGGACGGGCACATCGCCCGCGCGATCGTCGGGCTCTCGGTCGCCCCGTACGACACATACTTCGAGGCCTCGCCGGCGCTGACCGTCGCGGGCGACACCTACTCGTACACCTTCACCTCGGCGGTGACCACCGCGCAGGCGCAGGTCGCACTCCAGGTCGGCGGCAGCGCCACCGCGTGGGGCCTCTGCCTCGACGACGTCTCCCTGGTCGGCGGCGTGCCGCCGGAGGTCTACGTGCCCGACACCGGGCCGCGGGTCCGGGTCAACCAGGTCGCCTACCTGCCGCGCGGCCCGAAGAAGGCGACGCTGGTCACCGAGGCCACGACCCGGCTGCGCTGGCAGCTCAGGAACGCCGCCGGGAAGACGGTCGCGCGCGGAGACACCGTGCCGCGCGGCGTCGACGCCTCCTCCGGCCAGAACGTGCAGTCGATCGACTTCGGCGGCTACCGCGGGCGCGGCACCGGCTACACGCTTGTCGCCGACGGCGAGACGAGCCGGCCGTTCGACATCGACGCCGCCGCCTACGAACGGTTGCGGCTCGACGCGCTGAAGTTCTACTACCCGCAGCGCAGCGGCATCGAGATCCGCGAGGACCTGCGGCCCGGCTACGCCCGCCCGGCCGGCCACGTCGGCGTCGCGCCGAACCTCGGCGACGACGCGGTGCCGTGCCAGAGCGGCGTCTGCGACTACACCCTGAACGTCACCGGCGGCTGGTACGACGCCGGCGACCACGGCAAGTACGTCGTCAACGGCGGCATCTCCACGTGGGAACTGCTCAACCAGTTCGAGCGCACCGCGGAGCCGGGCAGGCTCCGCGACGGCACCCTCGCCATCCCGGAGAGCGGCAACCGGGTGCCGGACATCCTCGACGAGGCCCGCTGGGAGCTGGAGTTCATGCTGAGCATGCGGGTGCCGGCCGGCAAGCCGCACGCCGGCATGGTGCACCACAAGATCCACGACGCCAACTGGACCGGGCTGCCGCTGCTGCCGCACCTCGACCCGCAGCCGCGCGAACTCCACCCGGTCTCGACCGCGGCGACCCTGAACCTGGCCGCCACCGCAGCGCAGGCCGCCCGCATCTACAGGCGCTACGACCCCGCGTTCGCGAAGCGGGCCCTCGCGGCGGCCCGGACCGCGTACGCGGCGGCGCTGGCCGAACCCGCGCGCCTCGCGCCGGCGTCCGACGGCGTCGGCGGCGGCCCGTACAACGACAGCAAGGTCGACGACGACTTCTACTGGGCGGCGGCCGAGCTCTACCTGACGACGGGGGAGAAGAGGTACGCCGACGACGTGCTGGCGTCGCCCGTGCACACCGCCGACATCTTCGGCCCCGGCGCCTTCGACTGGGCGAGCACGGCCGCGGCCGGCCGCCTCGACCTCGCCCTGCTGCCCAACCGGCTGCCCGGGCGGGCGGCGATCCGCGCCTCGATCGTCCGCGGCGCGGAGAAGTACCTGGAGATCCAGGCCGGGCACCCGTACGGCGTCCCGTACGCCCCGCCGAACAACATGTGGGACTGGGGCTCGAACAGCCTAATCCTCAACAACCTGGTCGTGGTCGCGGGCGCGTACGACCTGACCGGCCGCGACCGGTACCTCGACGCCGTGCTGGAGGGCATGGACTACCTGCTCGGCCGCAACGCGCTCAACCAGTCGTACGTGACCGGGTACGGGGAGGTCAGCTCACGCAATCAGCACAGCCGCTGGTACGCACACCAGCTCGAGCCGGCCCTGCCGAACCCGCCCCGGGGCTCGCTGGCCGGCGGCGCGAACTCGTCGATCCAGGACCCGTACGCGCAGAGCAAGCTGACCGGCTGCGTCGGCCAGTTCTGCTACATCGACGACATCCAGTCGTGGTCGACAAACGAGCTGACCATCAACTGGAACTCGGCGCTGGCCTGGGTGGCATCGTTCGTCGCGGACCAGACGTAGGCCACGCCTTAGACTCCTTTCATGATCGACGTCGGGAGGCCCGTGTGGCTTCTCGACGTCGACGGGGTCCTGAACACGGTCCGGCCCGGCTGGGGCGGTCCGCCGAGAAAGGCGCTGGTCTGGTCGGGCGCGGACAACACGTCGTACCTGATGCGCTGGGCGCCGGCCCTGATCGATCGCATCCGCGCGCTGCACGCCGCGGAGAAGGTCGAGCTCCGCTGGTGCACCACCTGGTGCCCGGATGCGGACCGCCTGGAGCGGCTCTGGCGCCTGCCGGAACTGGCCCGCGGCCTGCACGCCGACCCGATGCCCCGCGGTTCGGACTGCTGGCCGCTGAAACAGCAGGCGGCCCGGTCGGTCCTGGCCGAGGAGGGCCGCCGCCTGATCTGGACCGACGACGATGCCCTGCCGCCGCCGGGGCCGCAGCGCGAGGAGCTGACCGCGCGGGGCCGGGCCCTGCTGCTCGCGCCCCGGTCGGCGCGCGGGCTGCAGCCGGCCGACCTGGACCTGATCGAGAAGTTCGCCGAGGGCCGGCGCCTGCCGACCCACCGGGTGGCCGGCCGGCACCGGCACACCGTCGACTGAACGGATCGTCACCGCGCGGATTCGCACTGTTCGGTCGCCCACGGGCGGCGTGCCCACCAGCCGGGCCGCGATCGGCACCCGCGTTGTGTGGTCAGGCCGCGTTGTGTGGTCGGCCCGCGTTGTGTGGTCAGTCTGCGCTGTGCTGTCAGGCCGCGTTGTGCGGTCAGCCTGCGTTGTGTGGTCGGCCCGCGTTGTGCGGTCAGCCTGCGCTGTGCGGTCAGGCCGCGCTGCCCAGTGAGCCCGGGCGCCGGACGTCGGCCGTCCGGGCGGCGGCGCGGGCGTCCTGCGGTGCCACGCCGGGCCCGGTGTGCGCGTGCACCCGGTCGAACGTGGTGAGCCACCGGATCTGCTCCCGCGGCGGCACCCCGCACCCTCTGAGGAAAGCCACGAGGGTGTCGCGCCGTGAGGCGCCGGTGCCGGCGATGAGGTTGTAGACCGTGGCGCGGGAGATCGGTGTCCCGGCCTCCCGGCTACGCCGGGCGACGCTTTCGACGGATCTCCGGCGCGCGTGTATCAGCGCTTGTAGACGCCGCCCGAACTCAGCCGGTGTGACAGCACCGGTGGGATCCGCGGGGACCGCCGTGGTTTCGGCGCTCATCGCCCTCGCCTCTTCTTCGCGTTAGGGGAATGCAGCTCCAGCCACCGTCGATCTTTCAAGTGCGGCAGGCCGCGAACAAGTGCGCACCTGCGTACTAGTTTCGGGCTACCGGGACCCTGTCGAAGAGCTCGGCCGGTGAGGGCCGCGCCGTTCACCGGGCGGGATGCCGTCGCCGCCGGATCGCGCGCCCTCGGCGTACCGGAATTGCTTGAAGGAAATCCGCAGGCGGTGTCGGATCGGGGGAGAGGCGTTCGTTGCAGGGGTGAGCGGCCGCCCGCCGGGGGCGGCCCGAACCACAGGAGATGATCCGAGATGCAGTACCTGGTTTCCGTGATCGACGACGGCGCCGGCCTGGCCACCCCGACCGAGGAGGCCGCCATCGACGCGTTCAACGACCGGCTCCGGGCCGAGGGGCACTGGGTCTTCGCCGGCGGACTCGGGTCGCCGGACCCGGCCACCGTCGTCGACAACAGGGGTGGTGAGGCGGTGTTCACCGACGGACCCTTCCTGGAGTCGAAGGAGTACCTCGCCGGCTTCTGGATCATCGAGGCCGCCGATCTCGACGTGGCGCTCCGGCTCGCCGCCGACGGGTCGAAGGCCTGCAACCGGAAGATCGAGGTGCGGCCGTTCCTGGGCGGGTGAGCCCGATCGACGCCGGCGAGGCGGTCACCCGCGCCCTCCGCGAGGAGTGGGCGCGGGTGGTCGCCGCGCTGACCCGGCGTTTCGGCGACCTCGACATCGCCGAGGAGGCGGCGGCCGAGGCGTTCGCGACCGCCGTCGAGCGGTGGCCGGCCGACGGCGTCCCGCCCAACCCCGGTGCCTGGCTGACGACCACCGCCACCCGCAAGGCCATCGACCGGATCCGGCGCGAGAACAAGCGCCTCGACAAGCATAAGGAGGCCCGGTTGCTGTACGACGACCACCCGCCCGAGCCTCCCGGCGCCATCGACGACGAGCGGCTCCGGCTGATCTTCACCTGCTGCCACCCGGCGCTCGCGATGGAGGCCCGCATGGCGCTGACGCTGCGCATGGTCGGCGGCCTGACCATGCCCGAGATCGCCCGTGCCTTCCTGGTGCAGGAGTCCACCATGGGGCAGCGGATCACCCGGGCGAAGGCCAAGATCAAGACAGCCCGCATCCCGTACCGGGTGCCGTCCGCGGAGGATCTGCCGGCGCGCGTCTCCGGCGTGCTCGCCGTGCTCTTCCTCGTCTTCAACGAGGGCTACCTGGCGACCGGCCCCGGCACCGATCCGGTACGGCACGACCTGACCGCCGAGGCGATCCGGCTGACCCGCCTGATCCGTGCCCTCGTGCCGCAGGACGGTGAGGTGGCCGGGCTGCTGGCGCTGATGCTGCTCACCGAGGCCCGCCGCACCGCCAGGGTCTCCGCGACCGGCGAGCTGGTACCCCTCGGCGAGCAGGACCGCGGTGCCTGGGACGCGGCACTGGTCGCCGAGGGGCACCGGCTGGTGCGCGAGCGCCTGGCCACCGGGGTGGCGCCGGGCCGCTACCAGATCCTCGCGGCGATCAGCGCCGTGCACACCTCCGCCCGCGACGTGCGCGACACCGACTGGTCGCAGGTCGTCGCCCTCTACGACCAGCTCGTCCGCCTCGACCCCTCGCCGATCGTCGCCCTCAACCGGGCCATCGCGGTCGCCGAACTGGACGGCCCCGAGGTGGCACTGGCGGCCGTCGACCGCCTCGGGGACAGGCTGGCGGGCTACCACGCCTACCACGCGACCCGCGCCGACCTGCTGCGCCGGCTGGGCCGCAGCCAGGGGTCGCGCGCGGCGTACGACAGGGCCATCGAGCTGGCGGGCAACACCGCCGAGACCGCCTACCTGACCCGCCGCCGCGACCAGCTGGGGTAAGGCCGCAGCACCCCGGTCACGAAGCCGACCAGGTCCGCGCACCGCGACCCCGGCCTCCGCGAGAACCTGCCAGCGACCAGGTGCCGTTCGAAGCGCGACGCCGCCTGCATCCGCCACTCGTGCTCCGCGGGGCCCGCGGCCGCCCGTTCCAGATCGCGGCGCAGGCCGGCATGGATGGCGCTTACGATCCCGGCCGGTGGTCGCCGGCCGGTCATGGCGACGAAGTCGCTCACCCCCGGCCGGTAGTCACCCAGCGCGACGGATCCCTGGTGGTAAAGCCCCTCAACGAGTCCGGGCGCGAGCCGGTCGGCCAGCTCCAGGTAAGCCGCGCAGAACCGGGGAGACCCGTCATCCGACGTCGCGATCACCTCGCCACCCTGGGGCGTGTCCTGCCGGCCCGCGCCGGGCCCACCCTCCGCCTCGCGGCGCGGGCCGGGAGACCTGGACCTCGGCTCGGCAACGACAAGATCGGCCGTCTCCCCATAGGACGAGGGCCACCCGGAAGATGCCCGCGTGCGGTGGTTCTACGGCGCGAAAGTGATCGCGGTCAGCGCGACGGGCTCGGTCGCGGCGCCGTCGGACGAACGGGGCCGGACCAGGAGGAGGTCGATGCCGCCGTGCTTCGCGCCGTCGGGTGCCTTCAGGTCCCGCTTCACCTCGCGGGTGAGGTCGCGGTACACGACCTCCATCTCGAGGGCGTTCCTGGTCGCGGGCGTCAGCACGACCGAGCCCGCGGGCGCGTCCGGCAGGAAGTCGATCATCAGCGGGACGGTGTGGCATTTCGCCGGGTCGTCGGCCGAGGACGAGGTCAGGAACCTCTTGCCGTCGGGGTCGGTGACCACGGCCGCGCTCCGGGCGTCCTCGCAGCCGGGCACGGCCAGCGTGCCGGGGTCGGCCCCGGCCAGGAAGCCCTGGCTGCGGAAGGCGTCGCTGGCCAGCACGCCGTCGCCGGGTGCGGTCAGGTCGACCTCCCGCGCGCCGACGGTCGCGGGTGGTGCCGCGGACGGCGGCGCCGACGCGGCGGCCGACGGTGGTGGCGCGGCGGGTGCCGACGCGGCGGGCGGGGGAGCGGCCGCGGAGGACGCGGCCGGGGGAGGCGGCACGGCGGCGGTCGGCTGCGCGGCGGGCGGCTGATTCTGCTGTACGGCCGCGGGATCCGGATCCTCGTCGTCGCCCGCGCGGGCCAGCAGCGCGGGCACGGCGATCGCGGCCGCGAGCACGACGACGGCCGCGCCGATCCCGGCGACCTTGGCGAACTTCGAGGCGAACCGCGGCCGTTGCACGAACGTGGCGCTCGCGGTGGCGGGCACCGCGCCGGGCGTCTGCGGCGACGCGGCGATGGTAAGTTGCCGCTGCTTCTCCCTGTTCCACGGCAGCGGCGCTTGCACGCTGAGCAGCGCCTGCGCGGACGTCCCGGGAGGCAGGTCGACCATCTGCGGCTGGAACTCCGTCCGCACCCGGCGCTCCGGGTCTGTGGCGCCGAGGTGCAGGCGCACGGGTGCGTTGCCGCCGTTGGAGATCTCGACCGTGTACCGCCCGGCGCGCCCCCCGGTGACGACCTCGGGCGCGGCCCGCACGGTGACCTGGTCGACCGCGGCGAGATCCACCGGCACCTCGACGCAGCGGGACACGTCGTGCCGGTACTTCGAGCGGACCAGCGCGCCGAGCACGTAGGTCCCCGCCGGTGCGGGCGGCTGCACCGGCAGGGTGACGCGCACGGTCATGGTGGCGGACTCGGCCGGGCGCAGCTTGGCCACGTCCGGCTCGGCGCGCACGGTGGCGCCGTCCGGCAGGCCGAGCAGTTCGACCCCGTAGTGCTCGACGATGTCGCTGGCGTTGCGCACCGTGACGTCGAAGGCCAGGTTGTCGCCGGGTGCCGCGTCCGCCCGCTCGGGGACGACGGTCACCCGCAGGGGCAGGGTCATGGCGCCTCCCGATCGGGTTTGGAGCATGGTCATGTTCGCACCCTCCGGAGTCCCCGGACAACCACCCGCGCGTCCGATCGGCGACAGTGGACACCCCGGCGCCGCCTTTGGCCGAGGAGGCGGAATTCCGCCGGGCGAGGTGGGCTCACAGCTAACGGTTCTGCCGCCGCCGACCTTCCGGGTGATCAGCCCGCGCGCGGCGGTCGGGTCACGCAGACGAAGCGGGATACGGCCGTTCAGTGGTCGGCTGCCGGCATGGCCTGCCGGACGCGCTCCGCGAGGAGGCGGGTCTGCTCGTCGAAGAGCACGAGCCGGGCCACCTCCACGGCGGTCCCCTCGCCCTGCAGTGCCGTCAGCGCCTGGAGGATGGCGTCGTCCTTCGGCCAGCGGTACACGCCGGAGGAGATCAGCGGGAAGGCGACCGACCGCGCGCCGAGGCCGGCGGCGATCGCCAGCGAGTTGGCGTAGCAGCTGCGCAGCAGCGGGGAGCGGTCCTCGTCCGCGCTGAACACCGGCCCGACGGTGTGCACCACCCAGCGGGCGGGCAGCCGCCCGCCGGTGGTCGCCACCGCCTGCCCGACCCGCAGGCCGCGCCCGTACCGGCTGGCCCGCAGCGCCCGGCACTCCTCCAGGATCGCCGGGCCGCCCTTGCGGTGGATCGCCCCGTCAACGCCGCCGCCGCCCAGCAGCGACGAGTTCGCCGCGTTGACGACGACGTCGACGTCTTCGGCGGTGATGTCGCCCGTTGCCAGCTCGATCCGCACGTTTACCTCCGGCTGGGCACCCGCCGCCGGGTCGCGGTGGTCAGGCGGCGGTGGACAGGTCCTCGAGGGTGGCCCGCGCACCCCTGGTGTGCAGGGAGGCCAGCACCGAACGGTACGCCGATACGAACCGCTCGTTGTCGACCAGGTCCCCGAAGAGGTCCCGGTCACTGATGAAGGCCAGCGGGTCCTCGCGTGAGCGCCGCGCCCTGTCGACGAGGGTGTCCCGGAGCCGGTCGACCACCTCGATGGGCCGGCCCTGCTCGTCGACGCCCTCGGCGTAGCGGGCCCAGCTCGCCACGACGGCGGTGGCGCGCAGGATCTCGCCGCCGGTGTCGAGGTTGTGCCGGATCACGGGCAGCAGCCACTTCGGGATGCGGTCGGAGCTCTCCGCGCAGAGCCGCGCCACGGTGTCCTTCACCCGGGCGTTGGAGAACCGGTCGATGAGCTGGTGCCGGTACTCGTCCAGGTCGATGCCCGGCACCGGCGCCAGCGTCGGGGTCGCCTCGGTGTACATGTACGCCAGCAGGAAGTCCGCGAACAGCCGGTCCTGTGCGACGTCGTGCACCAGCCGGTAGCCGGCCAGGTAGCCGAAGTAGCACAGCGCCTGGTGGCTGGCGTTGAGCAGGCGCAGCTTCATCAGCTCGTACGGCTCGACGTCGGGGACGACCTGCACCCCCGCGTCCTCGAACGGCGGACGGCCGAGCGGGAACCGGTCCTCGAGCGCCCACTGTGCGAACGGCTCGCAGACCACCGGCCACGCGTCGTCGACGCCGAACCGCCTGCGTACCTCGTCGCGGTCGTCGTCCGTGGTCACCGGGGTGATGCGGTCGACCATGCTGTTGGGGAAGGCGACGTGCTCCTGGACCCAGGCGCCCAGCCCGGGGTCGAGCAGGGTGGCGAAGGCGACGAAGCTGCGGCGGGCGACGTGGCCGTTGCCCTGGATGTTGTCGCAGCTCATGATCGTGAAGGGTGCCAGGCCGCGTTCCCGGCGCCGGGCCAGCGCCGCGGTGATCAGGCCGAACGTGGTCCGTGGCGCGTTGCCGGGGTCCAGGTCGTGCCGCACGCCGGGGTCGTCGGCGAGGAAGTCCCCGGTGACCGCGTTGATGTTGTAGCCGCCCTCGGTGACCGTCAGCGAGACGATCCGCACGGCGGGGGAGGCCATCTTCTCGATCACCGCCTCCGGGTCGTCCGGCGCGAAGAGGTACTCCCTGATCGAGCCGATGACCCGCGGCTCGAGCGTGCCGTCGGGCGCCTTGACGACCAGGGTGTACAGCCCGTCCTGTGCGTCGAGGACCTCCTGCATGCGCCGGTCGGCCGGCATGACACCGACGCCGCAGATCGCCCAGTCCAGCGCCGCGCCCGCGTTCATCAGGCGATCGAGGTACATCGCCTCGTGTGCCCGGTGGAAGCCGCCGACGCCGAAGTGGACGATGCCGGTACGCAGCGCGCCGCGGTCGTAGGCCGGTGTTGGCAGGCCGTCCGGCAGGGACGACAGGTTCTTGGCATTGAGCGGCAACATCGTTGTTTCCTCCCAGCGCTGACGGGTCGGGCGATCCCAGCATTACGTGGGCCCGCGCGTCGGGCACCTCGTACCAAGATCTTTCTCACTGTCCGTCAACACGGGCACACGGCCCGGTGGCAGGAAGCCACCGGGCCGTGCGGAAGGGCCGTACCGGCTACCGGATCAGACCGGCACCGCCGGCGCGAGCTTGCCGCCGGTCATGTGCCGCAGGTACGCGGGCAGCGTGAGGAACTCCGGGCAGGTCCGCTCGGAGAGCAGGACCGTGAGCAGCGTCCGGGCCTGCCCGTAGCGCCGTGCCGAGTCCTCGTCCAGGGCACCCGTCTCGGCCAGCACGTCGAGCTCCTCGCGCAGCATCCGGGTGACCAGGCCGGCCGTGACCGGCACGCCGTAGTCGGTCGGGGTGCCCGTCGAGATCCACTGCCAGAGCTGGGTCCGGCAGATCTCGGCGGTCGCCGCGTCCTCCATCAGGCCGCCGAGCGCCACCGCGCCGCGACCGCCCAGCCAGGCCGCCACGTAGCGCAGCGCCACGCTGACGTTGGTCCGGAGCGCGACCTCGCTGACCGTGACGGCGGTGGACCGCACGTCCAGCAGTTCCTTGGCCGTGACCCGGACGTCGTCGCGCTTGCGCACGATCTGGTTCGGCTCGAAGCCGAGCCACTGGTCGAAGACCTCCTTGCAGGTCTCGACCAGGCCGGGGTGCGCGACCCAGGAGCCGTCGAAGCCGTCGCCGACCTCGCGCCGCTTGTCCTGGCGGACCTGGTTCAGCGCCCGCTTCGCGGCCACCGGGTCGCGGCTCGGCACGACGGCGGCCATGCCGCCGATCGCGTGAGCCCCGCGCCGGTGACAGGTCTTGACCAGCAGTTCCGTGTACGCCCGCATGAACGGTGCCGTCATCGTCACCTGCGAGCGCTCCGGAAGCACCACGTCCGGGCGGTTCTTGATCATGCTGAACAGGTAGTCCCACCGGCCCGCGTTGAGCCCCGCCGAGTGCTCACGCAGCTCGTAGAGGATCTCGTCCATCTCGAAGGCGGCCGTGATCGTCTCGATCAGCACCGTCGCGCGGATCGTGCCGCGGGGGATCCCCAGCAGGTCCTGCGCGAAGACGAAGACGTCGTTCCACAGCCGCGCCTCGAGGTGGCTCTCGAGCTTGGGCAGGTAGAAGTACGGGCCGCTGCCCCGGTCGATCTGCTTCTGCCCACAGTGGAACAGGTACAGCCCGAAGTCGAACAGCGACGCCGAGACCGCCCGCCCGCCGATGCGCACGTGGCACTCCGGCAGGTGCCAGCCGCGCGGCCGCACCATGATGGTCGGCAGGTCGAGTCCGACCTTGTACTCCCGGCCGTCAGGTGCGGTGTAGTCCAGTTTGCCGTCCAGCGCATCGCGCAGGTTGCGCTGACCTGAGACGACATTGTCCCAGGTCGGCGCGGTGGCATCCTCGAAGTCGGCCATCCACACCTTGGCACCGGAGTTCAGCGCGTTGATCGTCATCTTGCGCTCCGGCGGGCCGGTGATCTCCACCCGCCGGTCCGTCAGGTCCTCGGCGGGGGGTGCCACGGACCAGGTGTCGTCGATGCGGATCTGCTTGGTCGACTCGAGGAAATCCAGCTCCGTGGTGCGGACCGTGCGGCGCCGCCGGCGCCGTTCGAGGAGCTGGACCCGTCGCGCGCCGAACTCCCGGTCCAGTGCCACGACGAATTCGATCGCTTCGGGGGTGAGGATGTCGGTGTAGTCGGACGACGCGACGGTGACGGTTTCCATCAGAATTGCTCCGCTTCGGTCGAGCCGGACAGCGCGGTGGTGGAGCTCTCCGGGTTCAGCGCCGTCGAGACGGCGTCGAAGTAGCCGGTGCCGACCTCAGCCTGGTGCTTGGTCGCCGTGTAGCCGTTGGCCTCGGCCGCGAACTCGGCCTCCTGCAACTTGACGTACGCGCTCATGCCGGTCTCGCCGTAGCCCTTGGCCAGCTCGAACATCGAGTGGTTGAGGGCGTGGAAGCCGGCGAGGGTGACGAACTGGAACTTGTAGCCCATCGCGCCGAGCTCCTTCTGGAACCGGGCGATGTCGGCGTCGTCGAGGTTGCGCTTCCAGTTGAACGACGGCGAGCAGTTGTACGCGAGCATCTTGCCCGGGTGCTCCTTGTGCACGGCCTCGGCGAACGACCGGGCGAACTCGAGGTCCGGCTTGCCGGTCTCGCACCAGATCAGGTCGGCGTACTCGGCGTAGGCGACACCGCGGGCGATCGCGGACTCCGGGCCGCTGCGCACCCGGAAGAAGCCCTCGGCCGTGCGCTCGCCGGTCAGGAACGGCTTGTCGCGCTCGTCCACGTCGGTGGTGAGCAGGTCCGCCGCCAGGGCGTCGGTGCGGGCGATGATCAGGCTGGGCACGCCGGCCACGTCCGCGGCGAGGCGGGCGGCGTTCAGCGTGCGGATGTGCTGGGCCGTCGGGATCAGCACCTTGCCGCCGAGGTGGCCGCACTTCTTCTCCGAGGCGAGCTGGTCCTCCCAGTGCACGCCGGCCGCGCCCGCGGCGATCATGGCCTTCATCAGCTCGAACGCGTTCAGCGGGCCGCCGAAGCCGGCCTCCGCGTCGGCGACGATCGGGGCCAGCCAGTCCCGCTCGTTCTTGCCGGCGGCGTTGTCGATCTGGTCGGCGCGCAGCAGCGCGTTGTTGATCCGGCGCACCACCGCCGGCACCGAGTTCGCGGGGTAGAGGCTCTGGTCCGGGTAGGTGTGCCCGGACAGGTTCGCGTCCGCCGCCACCTGCCAGCCGGAGAGGTAGATCGCCTTGAGCCCGGCCCGGACCTGCTGCACGGCCTGGCCGCCGGTCATGGCGCCGAGGGCGTTGATGTAGTCCTCGTTGTGCAGCAGATCCCAGAGCCGGCGGGCGCCCCGCTCGGCGAGGGTGTGCTGCTCCTGGACGGTGCCACGCAGCTTGACGACGTCCTGCGCCGTGTAACTGCGGCGCACGCCCAGCCAACGGGGATCGCCGGCCCACGCCCGAGTGAGGTCCGCGGCGGTACCGCCCCTGACTTCGGTCAGCTGATCAGTCATGTGAATAGCCCTTCGTGCTTTGCTTTGGTGCCTTGGTGGAAGAAGTTCACTGTCACGCAGGGTGCAAGCCCTCCAGAAGGCAGATGTGAGGAGAAGAATCGAGAATCTTCTGCTAGCGTCAAAACCTATGACGGCTTCACCTTCGGACGCCACGGTCGATCTCGTGACACTGGGGCAGCGGCTGCGGCATCAGCGCCGGGCCAAGGGCATGACCCTCGACCAGCTCAGTGCGGCGGTCGGCCGGGCGCCCTCGCAGCTCTCGCTGATCGAGAACGGGAAACGGGAGCCGAAGCTCAGCGTGCTTCAGGCGATCGCGGGCGCTCTGGGCGTACAGATGCAGGATCTGCTGCGACCGGAGGCGCCGAGCCGGCGCGCCGGGCTCGAGATCGAGCTCGCCCACTTCCAGCGGGAACAGGCCTATGCGGCGCTGGGCCTGCCGACGGTCCGCGGCGGGCGGCGGCTGCCGGCCGACGCGCTCGAGTCGCTGATCGGCCTGCACCGCGAGCTGACCCGGCTGCTGACCGAGCAGAGCGCCACCCCGGAGGTGGCCCGCCGGGCCAACCAGCAGCTGCGCGTCGAGATGCGCGAGCGCGACAACTACTTCGAGTACATCGAGCAGGCCGCGGCGAACGTGCTGCAGTCGGTGCGGCACACCACCGGCCCGCTGTCGCAGCGCGGCATCCTCGACATCGCCGCGCAGCTGGGCTTCTCGTTGCACTACGTCAGCGACCTGCCCGGCTCGGCACGCTCGGTGACCGACCTGCGTAACCGCCGGATCTACCTGCCGCAGGTGGCCAGCGGCAAGGGCCACGACCCGCGCGCGGTGGTGCTGCAGACGCTCGGGCACTTCGTGCTCGGCCACAACGACCCGGGCGGCTACCGCGACTTCCTGCGCCAGCGGGTCGAGGTGAACTACTTCGCGGCGGCGCTGCTGATGCCGGAGAAGTTCGCGACCGAGTTCCTGCGCGACGCCAAGGCGGACCGGGCACTCGCCATCGACGACTTCCGCGACGCGTTCGGCGTCTCCTACGAGACGGCGGCGCACCGCTTCACCAACCTGGTGACCCACCACTTCGGCATCCCGGTCCACTTCGCCCGGGTGCACGAGAGCGGCACGGTCTACAAGGCGTACGAGAACGACGACGTCCGCTTCCCGACGGACGTGACCGGGGCGATCGAGGGCCAGCACGTGTGCCGCAAGTGGGCGTCACGCACCGTGTTCGCCGCCGACGACCCGTACTCGTCGTTCTACCAGTTCACCGACACCGGCTCCGGCACGTACTGGTGCACGGTGCACGTGGAGTCGACCCGCTCGGGCGAGTTCTCCGTGACGGTGGGCACGCCGTACGAGCACGCGCGCTGGTTCCGCGGCGGCGACACCACCCGGCGTACCGTCTCGAGCTGCCCGGACCCGAACTGCTGCCGCCGCCCGCCGGCGGAGCTGGTCGAGCGCTGGGGCGGGCAGGCCTGGCCCAGCGCCCGGGTCCACTCGCACCTGCTGGCGGCGCTGCCGCCGGGCACGTTCCCCGGCGTCGACGCGCAGGACGTCTACGAGTTCCTGCAGCGCCGCTCGCTATGACGCGGCCGCCGGGGACGCGGTGATCAGCAGGACCTCGATCGGCGCGGCGACCGCGCCGTCCGGGCCGACGAACCGGGCCATCGCGGTGCGGCACCCGGCCACGACCCGGTCGTGCACCGCCGGGTCGACGCCCGCCGCGATCGGCAGCAGCTCGGCCGTGAGGAAGGTGTCGAGGCAGTCCGTCCGGGTCGCGTCCAGCCACGTCCCGCGCTCCTCGACGCGCAGGCCGGCCGCCGCGAACTCCTCCGGCCGGCCGGCGCCGAAGTAGCCGCCGATCAGCGAAACGGCCTCGGGGCCGGCGTGCCGGGCCACCACCTCGGTCAGCGCCACGTAGCCCGGGCTGGCGGCCAGCCGCCCCGGCACCTGCACCACGACGCGCCCCCGCGGGCCGGCCACCCGGCCCATCTCCCGCAGCGCGGCCACCGGGTCGGCGAGGAACATCAGCGCGGCCTGCGACGCCACCACGTCGAACGAGGCGTCGCGGAAGGGCAGGGCGCCCGCGTCGCCGATCAGCCAGGACAGGTCCGGCCGGAGTCGGCGGGCCACGGCGAGCATCGCCTCGCTGCGGTCCAGCCCGACGACGGTGCCGCCGGGCCCGGCCCGGCCGGCGGCGGTCCGCGCCACGATGCCGGTGCCGCACCCGACATCGAGGAACGACGACCCGGGTACGGGCGCGGCGGCGGACACCAGCCGTCGCGCCCAGCCGGCGAAGAGCGCCGGCACGAACGTCGACTCGTAGAAGTCGGCGGCCTGCGCCGACAGTGCATAGGTCTGTTCGGACATACCGCTACGCAACCACCGTCCGCACGGGGGAGATAGTTCGAAGAACGAACTTCCCCTGCCCGGCCGCGGGGCGCAGGGTGAGGGGATGCGAGGCTACGGGCAGTACTGTCCCCTGGCGCTGGCCGCCGAGGTCTTCGCCGAACGCTGGACGCCGATCATCATCCGGAACCTCTCGCTCGGCTGTACCCACTTCAACGAGATCCTCGACGGGGCGCCGGGGCTGTCGCGCAGCGTGCTGTCCCAGCGGCTGCGCCTGCTCGAGCGGACCGGTGTGGTCGGCCGGGCGCGGGCCGGCAGGTCCACCGCGTACCACCTGACCGTCAGCGGTCAGGAGCTCGCCGGGGTCTGCCTGGCGCTGGGCGCCTGGGGCGCGCGCTGGCGTGAGGTCCGGCCCGAGGACCAGGATCCGTACCTGGCACTGTGGACCATGTCCCGGATGATCGACCCGGCCACGCTGCCGCGTCCGCGGGTGGTGGTCCTCTTCCACGTCACCGGCCACTGCGCGCCGAACCGCTTCTGGCTGGTCCTGACCGCCGCCGGCAACGAGGTCTGCGTCAGGGCGCCGGGCTACCCCGAGGACGGCCAGGTCACCACGGATGTCGCCGGCCTGATCCGCTGGTACGCGGGTGAGGCGACCCTGGCCGCGTTGCGGCGCGGCGGCGGCATGACGGTGCAGGCGCCGGGCTGGCTGGTCCGGGAGCTGGCCGGCTGGGGAACGCTCAGCCCGTACGCCCGGGCCGGCTGAGGGGGCCGCCGGGCCGGTGCGGGATGTAGTCCTCCAGTAGGGCGGGGGTCAGGCCGGCCCGGTGTATCGCGCGCAGGGCGGCCAGGAAGTCCTTCACGAACGCCGGGCGGAAGTGCATCAGGATGATGTCGCCGCGCTTGACCGTGCGCCCCTCCTGGTAGCGGACCTTTCCCCGGTGGACGGTCTCCTTCCACATGAAGGCCGCGTCGATTCCGCAGTCGTGCGCGGCGCGCAGCGTGGTGGCGTCCCGGGCGCCGAACGGCGGCCGGAACAGCACCGGCCGCCGTCCGTACCGGTCGCCCAGCCGGTCGGCCGAGCCGCAGATCTCGCGGCGCTGGAACGCGTACGGCCGGCCCCGCAGCTCGGTGTGGGTGATCGTGTGCGCCTCGATCACCGCGCCGTGCTGCTGCAGCCGGGCGAAGTACGGCTCGTCGTCGCGGATCGCGTCGGTGGTGAGGAAGAGGGTGACCGGGACGCGCGCGGCCGCGAGCAGCTTCGGCGCCTCGGGTGACCGGACGAAGCCGTCGTCGATGGTGAGGAACGCGACCGGCTGGTCGGTCGGTATCCGCGACAGGTACGGCACGCTCCCGGATTTCGGCAGCGTGATGGGCCGCGGCGGCGGGGCCGGCGGGAAGACCGGGATGTCGGAGAGGGCCCAGCCGACCGGCGGCGGCGACGGAGGCGCGGGCGGGACCGCGGGAGCCGGGCCCCGGCTCGCCGCCGGGCTCGAAGAGGCGGCCGGCTTCGGCGGCGCGGCCGCCTGCGTCCCGTGCCGGCCGGTGGAACAGGCGGCGGCCGGCAGCACGGCGAGAGCGGCGATCAGGGCGAGGGCTCGGCGGGTCAAGATCACGCTGGCAAGCTAGCAACGCCCTCAAAGCGCGCAGCGCAGGCAAATCGGTACGGAACGCGATCACGGCTGGTAAGGCATCGAAAATCTTCGTTAGCTCTATTTACTGTTAACAAGCTTTAACTTATGTTGAACGAACAGCCAACGGAGCTTTCCCATCGGGTGATGTCTATGCCCGCGGCAGGCCGGGAGCCCCCACCCCGGCCTGCCGGCCCCCCATGAAGAGGAGCGCTTCATGAGACGAAGACTCACCCTGCCGATGCTGACCGTGGCCACGGTCGGCGCCTCGTTGTTCATCGCCGTGTCACCCGCCTCGGCGCACGGCTACATCTCCTCACCCCCCAGCCGCCAGGCCAACTGCGCCAGCGGCGCGGTGGCCAACTGCGGCGACATCATCTACGAGCCGCAGAGCGTCGAGGCGCCCAAGGGCTCGACGCAGTGCAACGGCGGAGGCAGCCGCTTCGCCGTGCTCAACGACAACAGCAGGAACTGGCCCGCCGCGTCGGTCGGCCAGTCGGTGACGTTCAACTGGGTGCTCACCGCCCGGCACGCCACCAGCACCTGGGAGTACTTCATCGGCGGCACCAGGCTGGCGGTGTTCAACGACGGCGGCGCGCAGCCCGGCGCCACCAAGTCGCACACGGTCGGCATGGGTGGCTTCAGCGGCCGGCAGACCCTGCTGGCCAGGTGGAACATCGCGGACACCGCCATGGCGTTCTACTCCTGCGTGGACCTGAACATCGGCGGTGGCGGCGGCAACCCGCCGCCGACCACCCCGCCGACGAACCCGCCCACCAACCCCCCGACGACGTCGCCCACGACGCCGCCGCCGGCCGGTGGCACCTGGCGGGCCGGCACCGCGTACGCGGTCGGCAACGTCGTCACCTACGGCGGCGCCTCGTACAGCTGCCGGCAGGCGCACACCGCGCTGGCCGGCTGGGAGCCGCCGAACGTTCCGGCCCTCTGGGCCCGGATCTGACACGCACCATCGGACGGGTCCACCGCCGCCGGCGTGGACCCGTCCGGCTTTCCGCACCGGGAGGTTCTTCGTGCGCCGCCTCTTCGCCGCCGTGCTGCTGCTCGTCGCCCTGGCGGGCTGCTCCGCCGAGGCGGACCCGCCGCCCGCCTTCAACTCCACCGACGTGATGTTCCTGCAGATGAGCCTCGACTACATCGGACAGGGCGACCCGGTGGTGGCGCTGGCCGAGCGGCGCGCCGGCGACCCGCGGGTGCGGGCCCTGGCGATCGAGCTGCGGGGCCAGTGGCAGGGCGAGTCCGCGACGATGCGGCGCTGGCTGGACGGCTGGCAGCAGTCGCCGTCGGCGGATCCCGCGGCGGGTGCCCACGCGGGCCACGGCGACCTGCACTCCCTGCGGCCCGCCGACCTCGCCGAGCTGGAGGCCGCCAAGGGCGCCGACTTCGACCGTACGGCGGTCAGCCTGCTCCTCGGGCACCTGCACAACTGCGTCGAGGTGACCAGGATGGAGGCGACCGGCGGGCGGTACCCGCCCGCGAAGGCGCTCGCCGAGACGATGACGAGGCAGCGCCAGCAGCAGATCCAGCGGATGCTCGCACTTGCGGCGTAATCCTTTTCAGCATCCGTCCACCCCTGCTTGAAGCTTCAATTTCGCAGTACGATGATGCGCGTGAGCGTCGAATCCGCCGGATCGCCCCGCTGGCTGAGCGCGGGCGAGCTGCACGCCTGGCTGCCCATCGGCGGCCTGCTCCTCAAGCTGCCGGCCGCCCTGGACGCGCAGACGCTGCGCGATTCCGGCCTGAGCCACTTCGAGTACCTCGTGCTCGCGAGCCTCTCCGAGGCGCCGGAACGCACCCGCCGGATGAGCGAGCTCGCCGCCCTGGCGAACGGCTCGCTGTCCCGGCTCTCGCATGTGGTGAAGCGCCTCGAGAAGCGGGGCTGGATCGAGCGCAAGGCCTGCCCGTCGGACGGCCGCTACACCAACGCGGTGCTCACCGCGGACGGCTGGGAGAAGGTCGTGGCCAGCGCGCCCGGGCACGTCGCGGCGGTCCGTGCGCTGATCCTCGACGCCCTGTCGCCCGCGGAGATCGAGCAGTTCGGCGAGATGGCCCGGCGGATCCTCGACCGCCTCGACCGCCTCGACCCCGGAGACGCCCGCACCGCGTTCCCGGGCTGACCGATATCGTCACCGGCATGGCTGAGCTGATCGCGCCCACCGCCCGCCTGCACCGCGCCTGGCTGGAGTCCCGGGACGAGTGGGGGCACGGCGTGCACCAGGACGGTGCCGGCCTGCGCGCCGACGACGAGGTCGACACCCCGGAGGCCTTCGCCGCCTGGGTGCGCCGCCTGCTGGGCGAGTCGGACCCGGCGATCCCGCTACCCGAGGGCCGGGTGCACTGCACCTACTGGTGGATCGTCGAGGACGACGAACTGCTGGGCGCGATCGCGCTGCGCCACGAGCTCAACGACTTCCTCCTGCGCGCCGGCGGTCACATCGGCTACGGCGTACGCCCGTCGGCCCGCCGCCGCGGCCTGGCCACGCTCGCGCTGCGCGAGGTCCTGTCCCATGCCCGCAAGCTCGGCCTGGACCGGGTCCTGATCACCTGCAACGTGGACAACGAGGCCTCGCGCCGCACGATCGAGCGCAACGGCGGCGTACTGGAGGACATCCGCGACACCGAGATCGGCCGGCTGCGCCGCTACTGGGTCGACCTGTCCGGCGACTGACCGCCCCGCGGGCGCGGTACTCGCCGGCGTCAGCCGACCAGGCGGCGCTCCCAGGCCCAGGCGGCGATCTCCACCCGGTTTCGGGCGCCCAGCTTGGTCTGGACGCTGCCCAGGTGCGTCTTGACCGTGCCGACCGAGATGAACAGCCGGGTGGCGATCTCCGCGTTCGTCAGGCCGCGGGCCGCCAGCTTCACCACGTCCAGCTCGCGCGGCGAGAGCCCGCCGTCGTCCCCGGCCGGTGCCGGCGGCGACAGGTGCTCCAGCAGCCGTACGGTGATCGACGGGCTGATCAGCGCGTCTCCCGACACCGCGGCGCGCACCGCCTCCACGAGCAGCGCCGGGCCCGAGTCCTTCAGCAGGAAGCCGGCCGCGCCGTTGCGCAGCGCCTGGTGCACGTACTCGTCGAGGTCGAAGGTCGTCACCACGACCACCTTGATGGGGTCCGCGACGCCCGGCCCGGCGAGCAGCCGCAGGGCCTCGAGGCCGTCCATCCGGGGCATCCGGATGTCGAAGAGCGCCACGTCCGGCCTCAGCTTCCGGGCCATCGCCACCGCCTCGACGCCGTCGGCGGCCTCGCCGACCAGCTCCATGTCGGGCTGCGCGCCGATGATCATGCCGAAGCCGGTACGCACCATCGCCTGGTCGTCGGCGATCATCACGCGGATCACCGCGCCACCTCCTGGTCGAGCGGCAGGGCCGCGTCGACCACCCAGCCTCCGTCGATGCCCGGCCCGGCGGAGATGCGCCCGCCGACCGCGCGGACCCGTTCCGTCAGGCCCACGAGACCGTACCCCGGCGCCTCCCGCGGCGCGGCGGCGCGCGGCACCGCGCCGTCGTTCGCCACCCGGACCAGCAGCCAGTCGGGGGTGCGGCGCACCCAGACGTCCGCGACGCGCGCACCCTGCGCGTGCCGGCGGATGTTCGTCAGCGCCTCCATCACCACCCGGTACGCCGACGTGGACACCTCCACCGGGATGCCGGTCGTGCTCCCGTCCACGTGCAGCCGGGCGAGCACCCCGCCCGAGTTGCCGAACTGTTCGAGCAGCGGCCCGAGCTCGTCGACGCCGGCCAGCGGCGCGAGCGGGGCGTCGGGCTGGGCGTTCGGGTCGCGCAGCACGCCGACCATCCGGCGCATCGACGCCATCGTCTCGGCGCCGGCCGCCTCGATCTGCTCCAGGGCGAGCATCACCCGCTTCGGGTCCTGCTCGGCGATGAACCGGGCGCCCTGCGCCTGCACGACGATGCCGGTCACGTGGTGGGCGATGAAGTCGTGCAGGTCGCGGGCGAACTCGGCGCGCTGCTCGGCCCGTACCGAATCCATCGCCCGCTGCCGGGTCGAATCGATCGTGCGCAGGTAGACGGCGAGGGCGATGACCGCGGTCGCGGCCAGGCCCAGGGCCAGGCCGGCGATGACGTAGTCGGCCGTCAGGCCGCCGCGCAGCGGCAGGAAGCCGATCGCCATGCCGATGAGCAGCACGGCACCGACCGCCCACTGGGCGTCGCCGCGGCGGGTGACGACGAACATGACGCCGAGCAGGCCGACCGCCTCGGCCATGCCGAAGCTGCCCCCGGTGCCGCCCGCGCCCCCCGCGACCGCGATCGTCAGCAGCAGGGAGAACCCGGCGAGCAGCATTGCCACTTTCGGCAGACGCTTCGATCCCTGCCGGTGCCGGGGCAGCCAGACCACGGCGGTCGCCACGGCGCTGAGGATCATCAGCGGCGCCAGGATGAGGAAGCCGCCGCTGGTCACGCTGCTCAGGTCGGCCAGGCCGAGAACGGCCATCAGCACCAGGGCGGCGACCTGGCCGGCGCGGAGCAGCAGGTTCTTTTGCGTCAACATCGTGACCCAGCGTAACCGCTGGTAAACGCCCCTCCATCGGCCGAAAGTCAGACCCGGGCCCGGCGGTCAGCCCTGCTGCGGGCCGATGTGCGGGCCGGTCCTCCGCCATCAGGATTCTCCCAGTTTCGCCGATCCCGGCATCCTCGCCGACCCGCCCCCGGAGGCACCCGATGAGAACGCAGTCCCCGGCCACCGCGCCGACCACGCCGTCCCCGGCGGGCCCGGACGACGGCATGACCGCCGTCGCGGCGGTGAACCTGGTCAAGGTGTACGGCAGCGGAGACACCGCCGTACGCGCCCTGGACGGCGTCACCGTCGGCTTCGCCCGGGCCCAGTTCACCGCGATCATGGGCCCGTCCGGCTCCGGCAAGTCGACGCTCATGCACTGCCTCGCCGGCCTGGACACGGCGACCTCGGGCCGGGCGCTGCTGGGCGGCACCGACCTCACGACGCTGAGCGACAAGGTCCTCACCAAGGTCCGCCGCGAGCGGATCGGCTTCGTGTTCCAGTCGTACAACCTGCTGCCGCAGCTCACCGCCGAGCAGAACATCACCCTGCCGCTCGACCTGGCCGGCAAGCGCGCCGAGACCGGTCTCTTCGCCCACCTCGCCGACGTGCTCGGCATCACCGGGCGCCTCGCGCACCGGCCCAGCGAGCTCTCGGGCGGACAGCAGCAGCGGGTCGCGCTGGCCCGCGCGCTGGTCTCGCGCCCCGAGGTGGTCTTCGCCGACGAGCCGACCGGCAACCTGGACTCGCGCTCCGGCGCCGAGGTGCTGATGTTCCTGCGCAACTCGGTGCGCGACCTCGGCCAGACCATCGTCATGGTCACCCACGACGCCGCCGCGGCCGCCTACGCCGACCGGGTGGTGCTGCTCGCCGACGGCCGGGTCGCCGGCGACCTGGACCGGCCCGGCCACGCGGAGATCGCCGACGCCCTGCGCAGCCTCGGAGCGCACCGATGACCGTGCTGCAGACCCAGCTGACCGGGGTGGCCCGGCGCCCGGCCCGGCTGCTGCTGACCGGGCTGGCCATGCTCGTCGCGTCCTTCGTGGTCTACGCGACAGTGCTCGCACAGCAGATCGCCGAGCGCACGATGCTCGACGGGCTCAGCGGCACCCCCGCGGCCGTCGACCTCGTCGTCGGCGGCGGGAACCTGGCCGGCAGCGTCGGCGGCGCCCCCTACCTCACCGCCGCCGACCTGGCGAAGCTCAAGGCCGTGCCCGGCGTCGCCGAGGCGGCGGGCCGGGTGGAGGCCTCCGGCGAGACCGGCGGCCAGTACCTCAACCTGACGGCCGACCCGGGCAGCGGCCCGCTCGCGGTCACCCACGTCACGCAGGGCCGGTTCCCGGCGGCGCCGGGCGAGATCGCGGTCAGCCCCCGTACGGCGGACCGGATGGGCCTGCCGGTCGGCACCGCCGTCACCCTCTTCACCTCCTGGGACGACCAGGGCAACCCGACCAAGCCGGTGAAGTTCACCGTCACCGGGCTCGTCGACGCCCGCGACGACTACGGCTTCACCGGGTACGCGCCGGAGAGCACGATCGTCCCGCTCGCCCCCGACGGCCTGTTGTCGCAGGTGGACCTGCGGTTGCAGGCCGGCGCCGACGCGGCGGCGGTGCGCTCGGCGGTGGACCGGATCGCGCAGGGCGGACCGGCGCCGAAGGAGGGCTACGAGCGGCCGGCGGTACGCACCGGCGCCGAGGTCCGCACCGCCGAGGCCAACGAGGCGGCGTCCGACCTGGACGCCCTCTTCGCGGTGGTCGCGATGTTCGTGGCCATCGCCGTAGTCGCCGCCGGGCTGGTCGCCACGTCCACGTTCCGGATCGTCTTCGCCCAGCGGATGCGCCAGCTGGCGCTGCTGCGGGCCGTCGGCGCCGGGCGCGGCTCGATCAGCCGGGCGCTGGCCGCCGAGGGTGCCCTGACCGGCCTCGTCGCCGGAATGGTCGGCGTGCTGGGCGCCCTCGCCGTCGGCCACGCGCTGCCGCCGGCCCTGCGCGCCTTCGACCTCAGCGTCGCCTCGCCCGGCTGGCCCGTGCTGCCCGCGATCGGCGTGGTCCTGCTGTCGGTGGCCATCACCGTGCTGGCCGTGCTCGCCCCGGCGTACTCGGCCGCCAAGGTCGCGCCGCTCGAGGCGCTGCGCTCGGCCAGCACCACCGGCGGGCGGCGCGACATCGGCAGGCTGCGCTGGGCGTTCGGGCTGCTGCTCGCGCTGGGCGCGGCGGCCTCGGCCGCGTACGTCATCACCAACCTGCCGGGTCGTGACCAGCCGAACTACAACCCGGAGCCGATGCTGTTCATGGTCGTCGTCTCGGGAGCGCTCGCCTTCTTCGCGCTGATGGCCCTCGGGCCGGTGCTGGTGCGACCCGTGCTCGCCGCCGTCGGCTGGCCGATGCGGCGCCTCGGCGCGGTCGGCCGGCTCGCGGTCGGCGGCGTCGGCGGCGCACCCCGGCGGGCCGCTGCGGTGTCCGTGGTCGTGGCGCTGGGCGTGACCATGATCGCGGGACTCGTCGTGACGGGGGCCTCGGTCCGGGTCCTCGCCGACCGCGAACTGGCGTCGTCGGTGCCCGCCGACTACGAGCTGACCGCCAACGGCGACGACCCGGTGCCGGCCGCCGTGTACGACCAGGCGAAGGCCAGCACCGACCTCGTGCACGTCACGCCGTACCGGCGGCTGAGCGACGTGCGGATCACCGGCTCGGACACCGAGCTCGTCGCCACCGACCTGGTCATGAAGCAGCTGCCGACGCTCGACAAGATCGACGTCTCGGCCGGTTCGCTCGCGGACCTCGGGCCGGGCAAGGTCGCCATCTCGGGCTGGACCACCGACCTCACCGGCCTGAAGGTCGGCGACACCACGACCCTGACCGTCGGCGCCAGGACGGCCCGGGTCCAGGTGGTGGCCACCCTGCCCGACGGCGCCCCGCTGGGTTCGTACCTGGTGCTGGACCCGGGCGACCTCACCCGGCTCGGCGCGCCGGCCGGCTACTCCGGGCTGCTCGCCGACGCGGCGAAGGCGGGCGAGGACGGCCGTACCGCCGGGCAGAAGGCGTTGCAGCAGCTCGCCCAGGGGCGTGCCGGGCTGGGCGTCACGGTCCTGGCCGACCAGCGCGACCAGCTCAACCTGGTCCTCAACGGCGTCCTCGCGGTGGCCCTGGGCCTGATCGGGCTGACCGTGCTGATCGCCGTCGTCGGCGTCGGCACCACGACGGCGCTGTCGGTGGTGGAACGGGTCCGGGAGTCCGGCCTGCTGCGGGCGGTCGGCCTGTCCCGCGGCGGCCTGCGCGCGATGCTCACCGCCGAATCCAGCCTGTACGGCGTCATCGGCGCCACGATCGGCCTGCTCCTCGGCGTCCCGTACGCCTGGCTGTCGATCAAGGCACTCGGTGTGAACGCGCCGCTGGCCCTGCCGGTGTGGCAGCTGATCGCGGTCTTCGCGGCGCTGGTCGCCTTCACCGCGCTCGCCGGGGTGCTGCCCGCCCGCAAGGCGTCACGGGTCAGCCCGGTCGCCGCCCTGGCCACCGACGGCTGACGGAGCTACCTACCCACCCCCGGCGGTTCCGGCCGCCGGGGGTGGGCCAGGCTTCTTCGCGTACCCGCTCAGATCGGTCAACGGCGCACCCGATAGCGCAGGTGAAGCACCCGGTTGCTCTGAATCACCACGTCAGGATCCTCCAACAGGTGCTGCCCTTCGACCGACCCGAAGTAGCGCCTGCCGGACCCGAACACGACGGGTACGACGTCCATGCGCACCTCGTCGACCAGACCCGCGGCCAGCACCTGGCCACCGACATCGCCGGCGGCGACCTCGACCAGGCGGTCGCCCGCAAGCTCCTGCGCCTCGGCCACGGCTGCCTCGACGCCGTCGACGAAGTGAAACGGCGCCTCGGGGTCCCAGCCCTCGGGCGCCGGCCGGTGTGTCACGACGACCACGTGGTCGATCCCGCTCGGAGGCTTCCCGTCCCAGCCGTCCGTCATGTCGAAGACGCGGCGGCCGGCGATCGTCACCCCGATCTGGTCCCAGTACGCCCGGGTGTAGTCGTAGGAGGTCTGCGACACCTTCACGTAGCCGCTGTCGTCCAACGGGACGTCACCGCCGGACAACCAGTCGAACAGCGGCCCGGGCTGATCATTGTCGTCCGCGATGAAGCCGTCCACCGACACCGAGCTGTACATGACGACCTTGCCCACGGGGCTCTCCTCTGCTTCGAGCTACCCCCAAATTAGCGTGTCGTGAGCCGGCGCTCTGGTAACAGCCAGATGTCCTCACCGGCGAATCCGTGAACCGGGCAGGGCATCGACCGGTGCCTCCGGCAGACCACCCTCTCGGGTGATAATCAGAAAGTGGCGGGTTGTGGCGGCGGCGGAGCTCGGCCGAGGCGCGGATTGCCGGTGAGAATGCATCGGCCGGGTATTCCTGGGAATGGCTTGTCATGCCCCGGGCGCTACCGCCGGTGGCCGCCGATAAGTGCAATTGTGGATTGAGTGCGGCTTTGACTCGGCCCGGGATTCTGCATTCCTTCGACTGCCGGGCAGGTTGATTTCGCGGCAGGCTGCGTCGATTGTGTTTCCCTCGGATTTCAAAGCGGCGGCGGTCCGCGGGTGTGATCTGGCGGGTGTCGGTAGCCGGTGTGTCGGCGATGCTGTGGTGCCCTCGGCAGGGGAGTTCCGGGGCGGGTACCGCTCGCGGGGGTGATGGGCGGGAGTGCCTGGTCCGGCAGGTGCGTGCCCGATGCCTCTCGGCAGGTTCCGCCTGGCCGGCACGTCGTGGAGCCTTGTCCGGCAGGTGCCGGCCGAGGCCGGCGTGTCGCGGCTGGTTCGGCCCTTCGTCGGATCCTGCCTGGTAGCCCGCTGCCGGCTGTGGCGCTGCGACGGGTCCCGCCGGGCCGGGGCCCGGTGCCGGGTGTGATGTCTGCGCCATGCGGGCGGGCTCGCCCGGCAGCGTCGGCGGGGGAGCCGACCGGTGCGGCACGTCCGGGCTTGTCGCGCTGGCGTCACCGAATCGGTTCCGTGCGTGACACAGGCGCTCGGCGTGGCGCCGGGACAGGCCGAAGTTGCGACGGCGTGCCTGGTCGCGGCGGAATTCGTCCCGCGCGGGAGAATGATTACGGGATGCGGTCCGGTCACGCATAGCGGCCAGTTCCCTGGTGCTGAACAACTGAAGCTGCCGCATGTATTGATTATTCCGCAAACCCGGCGAGTGTGGGGCCTCGATAGGCGATCGATCATGCCAATTTGTGGGGTCGTCGCGGAGACAGGACAGGGATAAATTGAGGACGTCGCTGCGGATTATCGCCGTGCGTGATTGGAAGACCGACCCAAGCGGGCGAGATCTTCGGTGGCTCCCCGAACTCGGCGACATTCGGTGCAGTGACTCGGCTCTGGTGCGGTGACCGGTGACCTTCACCAGTGCCGCGCCGGCGAGGCGCCTCAGCTCTTCCGATCACCTGACGGTCGCGACTCCCAGGCAGCGAAACAGCGCTCCCAATCGCTGGACACCACGTCCAGCGCCGAACCACACCCGATCTTGAGGAGTGGAGGTCGGCTCCGATCCCCGACCCTTCGACATCTGGCCGGCCGGCCCGCAACCCGGTCACCGCAGCGGCGGGCATTTCGGTGGATGATCGCTGTGGCATGACTCACGCGACCCGCGGAGGGAGAAGGTGACCCGTGGACGACTGGCCGTTGTTCGGGCTGCGGCTGCGGTGCCGGGAGGTCACGCTCCGGCCGGTGCGGGAGGACGACCTGCCGCGCCTCGCCGCCATCCTGCCCGACGACTTCGAGCAGGATCCGCGGCTCGAACGCCTTCCCGGCCTGGACGCCGCGGCGCAGGAGCGCGGCTTGTTCTGCCAGGGGTACTGGCGTGCGCTCGGCACCTGGTCGCCCTCGTCGTGGGTGCTGCACCTGGCCGTCGGGTTCGAGGGGGACCTGGTCGGCGTGCAGACGCTCGAGGGCGAGGACTTCCCGGCGTTGCGGACCGTCGACTCGGCGTCCTGGCTGACGCGCCGGGTGCGCGGCCGCGGGCTCGGGGTCGCGATGCGCACGGCGGCGCTCGGGCTGGCGTTCGAGCGGCTCGGCGCGGTCGCCGCGGTCTCGTCCGCGGTGCCGGCGAACGTGGCCTCGCTGGGGGTCTCGCGGCGCATCGGGTACGCGGAGAACGGGGTCGGTCTGATCGCCGCGCCGGGCGGCCGGGTGGTCGAGCTGCGGCACCTGCGCCTCACCGCGGACCGGTGGCGGGCGGCGGGGCACGGCCGCTCGGTCACGGTCGCGGGCTTCGACCCCTGCCGGCCGTGGTTCGGCCTGGCCTGAGCCGGCCCGGCGACCGCCCGTGGGGCCGCCCGGTCTGATGCCCGTGGGGCCGCCCGGTCTGATGCCCGTGGGGCCGCCCGGTGCGATTCCCTCGCCGCGCGTCCCGTGTTCAGGCCGTTCGGGTCGATCCGTGCAACCGAACGGGGGAAGCGATACAGGCAGGCGGCGCCTATCAAGCGCCGTCCACTTCGGACCGGCCGCGGCGGGCCGCGCGGAGATCGTCGAGCCGGTACTCTCACGGCCGGTCGGCCGCTCGTCGCGGCTAAGCACACGGGGGTACGCGTGAAGCAACGGCAACTCGTCGGAGTCGTCGCGGGCACGGTGGTGCTGGTCGCCGGTGCGGCGGTCGTTGCGCTGAACCTGCCCGGCGGATCGGCAAAGCGGGCGCCGCAGGCCGCGCCGGCCGTGGCGGCGGAGCCGGTCGCCGACGCGGAGCCCGTGATCGACGACGGCGACGGCAAGGCGGTGGCCACCAGCCTGCACACCCTCGACATCGCGCCGGCCGACCGCGCGGCCCGCCGGGCCGAGGTGCGCAAGCGCGGCACCGAGCGGTTCAGCCTGCTGGGCCTGACCTGGTCGGACCCGGCGCTGGCCGTCGGCGGCACCGTCGAGGTGCGTACCCGGGCGGTCGGCACCGGCCGCTGGAGCCGGTGGCAGACCCTGGAGACCGAGGGCACCCGCGGCCCGGACAGCGGTGCCGAGGCCGAGGGCGATCTCCGCGGCGGCAGCGAGCCGCTGTGGGTCGGCCCGTCCGACGGCGTAGCCGCGCGCGTGGTGAGCGCCGAGGGCACCGGGCCGCTCCCGGCCGGGCTGCGTCTCGACCTCGTCGACCCGGGCCGGACGTCCGGGTCCGGGGGGCAGGGCGGCGGGCTCGCGCTCGACCCGAGCGACCCGGTCACGGTGGCGCCGAGCGGAAGCGCCGCGCCGAGCACGACCCCCGACGCGCCCGCCGGCCCCGACGCGCCTGCGGTGTCGCCGGCTCCGGCTGCGGCCAAGGCCGTCGCGGCGGTGGCGCGGGTGCCGCTGCCGTCGTACACCAGCCGGGCCGGATGGAAGGCGGGCCCGGCGCGGGCCGAGCCGGCGGTGGCGGACTCCGTGGCCGTGATGTTCGTGCACCACACCGCGGACGGCGGCAACAACTACGACTGCGCGGACTCGCCGGCGCACGTGCGCGCGATCCAGACGTACCAGGTCGAGAGCCAGGGCTGGGACGACATCGGTTACAACTTCCTCGTCGACCGCTGCGGCACCCTCTTCGAGGGGCGCGGCGGCGGCGTCGACCGGGCCGTCGTCGGCGCGCACACCTACGGCTTCAACACCGGCACCGCGGCGATCGCCGTGCTGGGCACGTACACGACGGGCGGCGTCTCCGAGGCCGCGCGCAAGGTCATCTCGCAGGTCGCGGCGGCGCGGCTCACCGCGTACGGCTTCGATCCGGGTACGACCGCGCAGCTGACCGAGCGCGCCACCGACGGCAAGTTCCCGTACCTGTCGGAGCAGACGTTCCAGCGGATCTCCGGACACCGCGACGGTGTCGCCACCGAATGCCCCGGCGACGGCCTCTACGGGCAGCTGCCGGCCGTCCGGGTCGAGGCGTCGTCGCGGGTCCTGGGGCTGAAGGCCGGCGCACCGTCCGGCGGCGTCTCGTCCGGCGGAAAGTACTACGTCAAGGGCCGGGCCACCCTGTCCTGGTCGGCGGCGACCCCGTCGGCGTCGATCGCCCGGTTCGAGCTGCTGGTGGACGGCGCGGTCCGCGCCACCCTGGCCGGCACCGCCCGCTCCGGCCCGGTCGACGTCCCGTCCGGCACGCACCGGTTGCAGGTACGGGCGACACACGTCAGCGGCAACGCGGAGACGACGGCGGCCGCCACGGTCGTGTCGGACGTGACCCTGCCGGTGATCTCCACGCCGTGGCTGGGCCTTCGCACCGGCACCGTGAGCACGACCTCGGTGCCGGTGACGGTGAACTTCAAGGCGTCCGACAACGTCAAGGTCGCCTGGATCGGCGGCACGTCCCCGTCGACGGCGACGTTGTCGTCGACCGCGACGACCTGGTCGACCTCGGCGAAGCCGGGCCCGGCGGTGACCTTCGGCGTATCCGCAAAGGACCTGGTGGGCAACGTCGGCAGGACCTCGGTGGTCCGCACCACGGCGCTGCTGGCGGAGACGTCGGCGAAGCGGACGGGCAAGTGGACGACGAAGTCGTCCGGCTCGCACCTCAACGGCAAGGCGCTGTACAGCTCGAAGAAGAACACCAAGCTGACGTTCACCTTCACGGGCCGGTCGGCCGCGCTGATCGTCGGCCGCTTCAAGACGTCCGGCAAGGCGACCGTCTACCTGGACGGCAAGAAGGTGTCGACGATCGACACCAGGGCGGGTAAGACGACCTACCGCCAGGCGGTCTGGACCAGGAGCCCGGCGTACGGCAGGCACACGGTGACGATCGTGGTGCTGGCGACGAGCGGGCGCCCGGGCGTCACGGTCGACGGCCTGGCCTACGTCAAGTAGGGCCGGAACACGGCAGCGGCCGGGGGCGCGACCATCGGTCGCGCCCCCGGCCGTGAGCAGTCAGCGGCCTTCGTCCGAGTCCCCGCCGAACCAGGACGTCGCCGCGGCCGGCTCGTCGTCATGCCCGCGGGACTGCTCGGGTGCGGCCGGGCCGCGGGGCGTGATGTCCGGGTGGCCGGCGTCCTGCCGTCGCAGGCGTGGCCCGTCCTCGGGCGGGCCGAACGACACCGCGGCCTCGGGATACGGCGCGACCGGCTGCCTGCCGGTGCCGTACCCGTTCCCGCCCGGGGCGGACCACGGCGCGACCTGGTCCTGCTCGTCCCGGTAACCCGCGGGAGCGGAGGGGACGCCCCTGGCCGGGACCACCGGCGGCGATTCGAAGCCGCCGCCGGCCGGGAGGTCGGGCTCGCCCGCGGCCTGGGCCGGCGCGTACCCGCGGCGGTGCGCCCGAGGGGTGCCGGCGGTCTCGGCGTCCCGCCCGGGGCCGGCCGCGGCCGCGACCGAGGCGGGCTCGACCCCGAACCCGTTCGATCTGGTCCGCCCGCTGCGCGGCGCCGGATCCGGCGGCGGGTCGGCGGCCGCTTTGCGGCGGCCGGCGGCCGGCCACAACGCGGGCCGCCGCCGCGCTGCCACGTCCTCGACCCAGCCGAGCGCCAGCACCGCCAGCATCGTCAGCGCCATCGACGCGACCAGGTCCACCGGCCCGTCCAGGATGTCGAGATCGTCCAGGGCCAGCAGGGTGAGCACCGGCCAGATCGCCGCGATCGCGATGTTGTGCCACAGGTAGATCGTCACCGCGCGCGCGTTCAGGAAGTCCACAGCGCCGTCGAGCACCCGGTTCTTCGCCAGCCAGGACATGTCGGGCTGCCACCGCAGCGCCAGCAGGACGAACGCCAGGGACCACAGGGCCTGGGACTCCGACACGTCGTTCAGGTCGTAGCCGCCCTCGCCGGCGTGCCCGCGTAGCCAGTACAACGCCGCGCAGCCCATGACCGTCGACATGCCGAGCACCACCACGGGGCGCAGGCGGGCCAGGCGGCCGTCGTGGTGGGCGAAGCCCGCGATCCAGCAGGCCCCGTACGTCGCGAAGTCCCACATCGCCGCGTCCGCGCGGCCGAACGGCAGCGAGAAGCCGCTTTTGTCGAGGAAGGCGATCAGGATGATCGGCGCCGGCACCGCGGCCCAACCGATCTTCTTGTACGCCAGGTACATCAGCGGCGACAGCACCACGAACCAGAGGTACGCCCGGACGTACCAGAGGGGTTCCCACACGTCGATGCCGCGTTCGCTGCCGGGCGGGTCGCCGATCGGCAGGATCCACAGGCCCAGCTTCCAGCTCCACGGCTCGTCGCCGCCGTCCTCGTTGGTCCAGCCGAGGTACAGCATCGCGGGCACCGCGATGATCGCGAGCGCCCAGAGCGGTGGCAGCAGGCGGCGTAGCCGGGAGGTGATCACGTCGCCCGCCGACCGTCTGTCCAGCGACGCTGCTGTCAGCGATCCCGCGAGGGCGAACATGATGCCCATGGCCGGCAGCAGGATCGACAGCCACGGCCAGCCGAACAGGTGGTAGACGATCACTCGGACGATGGCGGCGGCCCGGAGCAGATCCAGGTAACGATTGCGCACCGCAGAACGCTAGCCATGCGCGACCCCTCCCAAGAACCTCCGCAACGGCTCTCATGTAGACCCGCGTGGGTTACCCCGAAGGGATGAAGTGTCCGGTTTACTCGTGCGTTTGTGCGTTCATCATGATCCATCGTGGAGGGCATAACCGCAGGTCAGGGCGCATAGTGACAGCCGCGGGGCGGTCATGTGGCGAAAACCGGGAGGAGTCACCCGGTGGATGGTGGTGACGTTGGTCCATCTTGAGGGCGACGTGCACGGGGCGCGGCGCCGCGAGCAAGAGGGAGACAACGGGATGCGCAGACCAGCTCTCGTAGCGGCCGCCGCGGTCTCGGCGGTGCTGGCCGGCGGGATCATGGTGGCCACCACCGCGGGCGCGGAGGAGACTCCGGACGCCCTGGCGGTCCCGTCGATCCAGTGGCCCGACCTGGCCGGGGTACCGCAGCTGCCCGTCATCGCGGGCGTACCGGACGTACCGGACGTGGCCGCCGTACCGGCCGATCCCGGTCCCGTTGCCGTTCAGGGCGGGCCGATCGGCCAGGGCGAGCCCGCCGACGACGCCGGGCCGGCCCGCCCGGGCGGCGCCGCGAAGCCGGCGGCCGGCGTCCTGCCCGCCGCGAACGACCGGCCGGACCGGCCCGCCGCCGACGACGACGCGGCGGGGGCCGCCGTCGACGACGACAGGCGGACCAAGCCGACTCAGGCGGACAAGCCCGCCGCGCCCGCCGCGCCGGCCGCGGCGCAGCGGGATGTCACGGTCGGCCAGGCGCTCTCCACCGACCCGCGCAGCGCGGTGCAGCAGCGGGCGCTCGACATGGTCAACCAGTACCGCCGGCGCGCCGGCTGCGACGACGTGACCGTCGACCGCAGGCTGATCCTCGCCGCGAACCGGCACGCCGCCGACATGGCCCGGCGCGGCTACTTCGCCCACGAGGACACCCGCGGCGACCGGGCCGGTGAGCGGGTCGAGGACGCGGGCTACCGGTGGCGGCGCTTCGGCGAGAACATCGCGCGCGGCCAGGAGAGCGTCTACGAGGTGGTCGAGGGGTGGATGGACAGCCCGGCGCACCGCGAGAACATCCTGGATTGCGGGCTGCACCAGGTCGGCCTCGGCCTGGCCTTCGCCGGGGACCGCACCTCCTACTGGGTGCAGGACTTCGCCACCCCCCAGTGAGCCCCGCCGGGTGACCCGGAGACCCACCGCCTCTGACGTCCCGGATTCGCGCCACAGTCAACCGGATGACCTTCCCAGGTGCACACGTGTGCTTCGATGTGCGCACACAAACTCCTGGGGAGGACCATTTTGGGAGGGCAGCGGGTTTCCGCGCGCCTCGCCGCCGCCGTCGTGGCCGCGGCGGTCGGCGGTGGGCTCGGGGCTGTCGCCCTGACCCCGGTCGCGGCAGGTGCCGCGGTCCGGCCGGTCGGTGCGGCGCCGATTACCGCCGTCGTCGTCACGAAGGCCGCCGCGGCTTCGTGCTCGACGGGCAAATATCAGAAACAGGTCGAGGGTTACCTCAAGAAGATCGGTGGCTACGGCACCGTCACGGTCGACGGCAAGCAGTCCGCCGCCGACTGCAAGGCGATCAAGAAGTTCCAGAGCCGGTTCGGCATCAAGCCGGCGGCGGGGCTGGCCGGCCCCACGACGAACGGGGTGGCCAAGCGCATCGCCGCCACCAAGACGTCGAAGTGCAAGGCGAAGAAGTCGGGCTACACGTTCTGCGTGGACCTGACCAACCAGACGACCTGGGTGATGAAGAACGGCAAGGTGCACGCCAAGCCGACGGTCACCCGGACCGGCATGAAGGGCTACCGGACGCCGGCCGGCAGCTTCAAGATCAACAAGCGCACCAAGAAGGAATGGTCCGACCCGTACGAGGTGTGGCTGCCGTACTGGCAGCGCTTCATCGGCGGTCGGGGCTTCCACCAGACGACCACGTACATCCACGATGCGTGGCGTGGCTCGCACGGTTGCGTCAACCTGCTGCCGTCCGACGCCAAGAAGTACTACAGCATCGGCAAGATCGGCATGACGGTGAAGGTGATCGGCCGGCGACCCGGCACCTGATCCGGGCAGGTGGTTGTGCGGGGCCCGTCGGCTGCGGCCGGCGGGCCCTCGTCGTGTCCGGCCGGGGTCAGGCGGCGAGCCCCGGGTGTGCCAGCCGGGCGTGGGTGGTGAGGATGTCGAACCTGGTGAAGGCCTGTTCGTCGCCGGTCGCCGTCAGTACCCGCAGGCCGTCGCGGGTCAACGTGTAGGTGACGTCGGTGAAGTGGCTGACCGTGTCGTCGTGGTGCACCACCGTCAGCTCGTCGGCGCGCAGCATGGCGGTGGAGGTGGGTAAACCGTGTAGCGACATGGTCCCGTCCTTCGGTACGCGGATCCGGCAACGTGACTCCGACTACGGGCCCCGCGGGCGTTCGGTTCAACAGGCGGCCGATTGTGCCTTGCCGGCGGCCTGCCCGTCGAGGCCGCAATTCAGCGTCGCGCCGCCCTTTGAGCTGCGCAGTCGCCGACCCGTCGCCCGCCGGGCGGATAACCGACATCCGGCCGGTATCTCCACCATCCAGACCGATATCGATCAGCCGGCGCGGACGGGATGAGTGCCGATGGAAACGTCCGCCGGCGGCCCGGATTAGAGTGACGCTCGTGTTCGGGCCCAGACGTCGCACCGTTGTCCTGCTGGTCGCCTTCGCCCTGTTGCCGCCGCTGACCGCCGCATCCTGCGGCGACGAGCCGTCCGGGGTCACCCTGGGCACGGCCGCCCGCGGCACCGTTCAGGAGATCGTCGAGGCGTCCGGCTCGGTCACCGCCCGCGCCGCCGCCACCGTCAGCTCGCCCGCGGCCGGCACCCTCGCCGAGCTGCGCTTCGACGCCGGGGACAAGGTCGCCAAGGGCCAGGTCGTCGCGGTGATCGACTCGCCGGCCGCCACCCGCCGCCTCGACGACGCGGCCCGGGCCGTGGACGCGGCCTCCGCCGGCGGCGTCCCGGCCGGCGGCGGCACAGCCGGCTTCCGGGCCGTCCAGCGCCGCACCGACGCCCGCGCGGACCAGGCCTTCGCCACCGCCCGCGACGCGGCCGGCAGGGTGACCGATGCCGAACTCCGCGCGGCGCTGCTGACCCAGGTCAAGGCGGCCCGGCTGCAGTACGAGGCCGCCTCCGAGGCCGCCGGCGCCGCCGTCCGCTCGGTGCAGCGCGGCGTCGCGAGCCTGGGGGACGCGGTCAACGCCCTGACCGACGCGCAGCGGCTGCAGGCGCGGCAGGCCTACGACCTGGCCGAGGCCGCCGTCGACGCGCTCACCCTGCGCGCGCCCGTCTCGGGCGTCGTCCAGCTCGGCGGCACCCCCTCGGTCGGCACGGCGTCGCTGACCGACCTGCTCTCCGATCCGGCGTCGGCCACCGCCGGCGCGGCCCCGGCCCAGGCGCCGCTGAGCGGCGTCGACTCCGCGATCCCCGTCGGCGCGGTCGTCGGCGCGGGCACCCCGATCCTGACCATCGTCGACACCGGCCGGCTCGGCCTGGCCGCCGAGGTCGACGAGACCGACGTGCTGCTCGTCGCGCCCGGCGGCAGGGCCACCGCGGAGCTCGACGCCGCCACGGGTGCCACCTACGGCGCGACCGTGCAGGCCGTCGACCTGCTGCCCACCACCTCGGCCCGCGGCGGGGTGTCGTATCGCGTCCGCCTCACCCTCGGAAAGGGCCGCTACGCCGACGGCCGCACCGCGCCGACGCCGCGGCCGGGGATGAGCGCCATCGTCCGGCTGCGGGTGCGCGAGGCCGCCGACGCGGTCACCGTGCCGGTGTCCTCGATCGTCTCCTCCGGCGGCCGGGACACGGTGTGGGCGGTCCGCGGCGGCCAGGCCGAGCGTGTCCCGGTCACCCTCGGCGTGCAGGGCGAGGACGTGGTGCAGGTCGTCTCCGGCATCGCCGCCGGCCAGCAGGTCGTGGTGGGCGGCGCGGACCAGGTCAGCGCCGGGCAGACCGTGCCGTGAGCGGCGGGCCCGCGATCGTCGCCGTCGACGTCACCCGGACGTACCAGCTGGACGGCGTCTCCGTCGCCGCCCTGCGCGGCGTCTCGCTGACCGTCCCCGACGGCGACTACCTGTCGATCGTCGGCACCTCCGGCTCCGGCAAGTCCACCCTCATGCACCTGCTCGGCGGGCTCGACCGGCCGACCGGGGGCACGCTGATGATCGGCGGCCGCGACGTGGCCACGCTCTCGCCGCCGGAGATGGCCCGGCTGCGCAACGAGACCATCGGCTTCGTCTTCCAGTCGTTCCACCTGCTCGCCCGCACGACCGCCCGCGACAACGTCGCCCTGCCGCTGGTCTATCGCGGCATCGGCCGCCGTGAGCGCCGGGCCCGCGCCGCCGAGATGCTCGAGCGGGTCGGCCTGGCACACCGCATGGACCACCGGCCCAACCAGATGTCCGGCGGCGAGCAGCAGCGGGTCGCCATCGCCCGCGCCCTGGTCACCGCCCCGTCCGTGCTGCTCGCCGACGAGCCGACGGGCAACCTCGACACCACCACCGGCCAGGCGGTGCTCGCCCTGCTCGAGTCCCTGAACGCCGAGGGGGTGGCGATCGTGCTGGTCACCCACGATCGTGAGGTCGCGGCCCGGGCCGGCCGGCAGATCGTGATGCGGGACGGCCTGATCGTCGATCCCGCGCCGACCGATCACCCGCCGGGCGCCGCGGCCGAGGGCGGCCCGGCGGGCGGGGACGGCGCCGCGTGAGGCTGGCCGAGGCCTGGCGGGTCGCGCTCGACGCGCTGCGCGCCAACCGGCTGCGCAGCGTCCTCACCATGCTCGGCGTCGTCATCGGCGTCGCCGCGGTGGTCGCACTGGTGGCCATCGGCACCGGCACCAAGCAGCAGATCGAGCAGCAGGTCGAGGGCCTCGGCTCCAACCTGCTCATCGTCGTGCCCGGCCGCCTCGAGGCCGGCTCCGCGCCGTCGGTGTCGACCCTCTCGCTCGACGACGTCGAGGCCGTCGGCCGGGTGGTCGGCGACCCAAGCCGGGTCGCGGTCACCGTCGCCTCCGGCGAGACCGTCCGGGCCGGCAGCCGGACCACGTTCGCCAGCATCCAGGGCGTCCTCGAGACCACCCCGACCGTGTTCGTCCGGCACCTGGACCGCGGCGCCTACCTGACCCGCTCCGACGTCAGCACCGCACGCCGCGTCGCGGTGCTCGGTGCGGGCGTCGCCACCAAACTCTTCGGCGACCGCGACCCGATCGGTCGCCAGATCACCATCGGCGGGGTCCGGTTCCGGGTGATCGGGACGTTCGAGCGATTGGGCCAGAGCCTCGGCGTCGACCGCGACGGCGAGGTGCACATACCCGTCACCGCGGCCCAGCGCCTGCTCGGCACCGACCGCATCGACGCGCTCGCCATCCGTGCACCGGACCGCGAACGCATCGACGCCCTGGGCCGCGACATCGTCGCCACCCTCGGCGAACGCCACCCCGACAGCGACTTCAGCGCCGTCACCCAGGAGCAGATCCTCGGCGTGCTCGGCGACATCCTGGGCGTGCTCACCGGGGTGCTCGCCGCCATCGCCGGGATCAGCCTGCTCGTCGGCGGCGTCGGCGTCTCCAACATCATGCTGGTCTCCGTCCGCGAACGCACCCGGGAGATCGGCCTGCGCAAGGCGGTCGGTGCCCGCCCCCGCGACATCGGCCTGCAGTTCCTGCTCGAGGCCGTCCTGCTCACCACGATCGGCGGCGTCATCGGCATGGCCCTCGGCATCACCGCCGCGCTGCTCGTCGACCGGCTGACACCGGTGCCCGCCGCCGTCACCTGGTGGTCGCTGGCGCTGGCGTTCGGCGTGTCGGCGCTGGTCGGCATCGTCTTCGGCGTCGTGCCCGCGCAACGGGCCGGGCGGCTCGACCCGGTCGTCGCGCTGCGTACCGAATGATCACGGTCGTCCGCCGCCGTACGCCGCCCGCCCCGCTGCTCGTCCTCGCCGCGATCGTGTCGGTGCAGTTCGGCAGCGCCGTCGCCCGTACCCTCTTCGACGATCTGGGCGCGGCGGGCATGACCCTGCTGCGGCTCGCCATCGCCGCCGTGATCCTCGCCGTGGTGTTCCGGCCCAGGGTCGGGGGCTGGAACGCCGCCGCGTGGCGAGCCGCCGCGCTGCTCGGCATCGTCATGGCGGGCATGAATCTCCTCTTCTACCTGGCCCTGCGCACCGTGCCGCTCGGCGTCGGCGTCACCGTCGAGTTCCTCGGGCCGCTGCTGCTGGCGCTGGCGCAGACGCGCCGGCTGATCGACCTGTGCTGGGCGCTCGTGGCCGGCGGGGGAGTGGCGCTGCTCGGCCTGGGCCCGGGGGTCACGGCGCCGCCCGCCGGGCTGCTTCTGGCGTTCGCCGCCGGGCTCTGCTGGGCCGGGTACATCCTGGCCAGCGCGCACCTCGGCACCCAGGTGCCGGGCACCGGAGGGCTGGCCGTCGCGGTGGCGGTCGCGGCGCTGCTGGTCCTGCCGTTCGGTGCGCAGGGCGCGTCGGCGGTGCTCGACCACCCGTCGCTGCTGGTGGGCGCGACCCTCGTGGCGCTGCTCTCCTCGGTCCTCTCGTACGGGCTGGAGATCAACGCCCTGCGGCGGATACCGACCCGGGTCTTCGGCATCCTGATGAGCCTGGAACCGGCCGCGGCGGCCGTCGCCGGACTGATCCTGCTGCACCAGCGCCTGGGCGCCCGCGAGATCGCCGCGCTGCTGCTGGTCAGCCTGGCGAGCCTGTGCGTCACCCTGACCCGCCGCGACCCGGTGATCCGCGAGACGCCGCCTAGCGCTGTTCCTGATCCTCGCCCTTGACCAGACCGAGGATCTCCCGCCGCGAACGCGGGTACGGGCCCCACCCGTCCCGCAGGACGTGGATGTAGATGGCCTCGAGCGCGACGTCGATGCGCTGTGCCAGCTCGGAGTCGTCGGGCGACCCCAGCCGTACGGCGCGCGCGAAGTGATCGAGCGCCTCCATGTGCCGGCCCTGGTCGAAGGCGCTGCGCCCGGCGTTCTCGTGCACGACGCTGCGCAGCAGTTCCGGTGCCTCGGAGCCGGCGGCGCGCTCGAACAGCCGGTCAGCCTCCTTGTGGTCGCCGCGCAGCCGTAGCACGTGTGCCAGCTCGGCCTGTGCGATGACGGTGGCCTGCACGTCACCCGACGACTCGGCGTGTGCCAGCGCCAGGCGGCTGGCGGCGGCGGCCATGCCCAGCTCCTCCAGGAGGCGGTAGACCTCCGCCCGTACGCTCAGCAGCCCCGCCTTGACGACGTTGTCCTGCTCCTCCGAGAGCGGGCCGTCGAGGCGCTCACCGAGCACGCGCAGGGCGTCCCGGTCGTCCACGACCTCGCGCAGCGTGGCGCCGTCGAGGCGCCAGCGGATCGCCGCCAGGTCCTCCGGGCCGAGCGGCCCGGTGCCGTCGGGGGCGGTCGCGGGCATGACCTCGGTCGGTTCCGGCCCGGGTACGAGCCGGGCCTCGGCGGCCGGCGCGGGCGCCTGTTCCGGCGCCGCGGCCTGCGTGGCGCCGGCGGTGCCGTTCAAAAGCCCGGTGATGTCCACGTCGAGCACCACGCCCTCGGGCTCGGCCCCGTCCGCTCCGGTGCCGTCCGAGCCCGGTGCATCCGCGGTCCGGCCGGCGTCGGCCGGTTCCGTGCCGGGCTCTGCGGCGGTCGTCGCCCCGGTGGACGTCCCGGTGGCGGGCTTGGCGCCGAACCAGGTCGGGCCGAGGTCCGCGTCCGCGTATCTGGGGGGCGCCGTCGGGCCGGAGGTGATCAGGCGGCCGATCGGGACGGCGAACGCCGCGGGGTTCGGGCCGGGCCGGGCCGCCATCGGCACCCCGGAGGGACCGCCGGCGCTGCCGTCGGCCAGGCGCGCGGCCTCGGCCTCGCGCGCGGCCTGCGTCAGCCGGATCGCCTCGGCCCGGCGGGCCTCCTCGGCGGCCAGGCGTGCGGCCTCGGCGTCCCGCGCGGCCCGCGACTGCCGCTCGGCCTCCGCCTGCCGCGCGGCCGCCGCCCGGCGCACCGCCTCCGCGTGCTGGTCGGCCTCGGCCTGGCGGGCCGCGATCGCCGCCTGCCGGGCCGCCTCGGCGCGGCGGGCCTCCTCCTCGGCCTGGCGCGCGGCCTGCGCACGGCGTGCGGCGTCGGCCTCCCGCGCGGCCTGGCGTTCGGCCTCCACCTGGCGGGCGGCCGCCTCGGCGCGGCGGGCCTCCTCGGCCCGGCGTGCCGACTCGGCGGCCTGGCGTGCGGCCTCGGCCTGGCGGGCGGCCTCCGCCTCGCGGGCCGCCACCTCCGCCCGGCGGGCCGCCTCCTCGGCCTGGCGTACGGCCTCGGCGTGGCGTGCCGCCTCGGCCGCCTGGGCCTGGCGTGCTGCCTCCGCCTGCCGTGCCGCCTCGGCCTGGCGGGCGTACTCCGCCTGGCGTGCTGCCTCGGCCTGGCGGGCGTACTCCGCCTGGCGTGCTGCCTCGGCCTGGCGGGCCGCCTCCTGCGCCCGGCGGGCGATCTCGGCCTGGCGGGCGAGCTCGGCCTGCCGGGTCGACTCCGCCAGGCGGATGGCCTGCTCCATCTTGCGGTCGGCCTCGGCGCGGCGCTGGACGTCCGCGAGCTGCGCCGCCGCGGCCCTGGCCTGCTGCGCCTCGGTGGCCCGCCGCGCCTCCTCGGCCTGCCGGGCCGCGTCCGGGTGCTGCGTGGGCACGCCGCCCGAACGGGCCGGAAGCACCTCGCCCTCCAGCACCTGCGGGCCGGAGTGCCGCCCCTGCGGCGGTTCGTCCTGGCGGTACTGCGCCGGGGGCTCCGCCAGGCGGCTCTCCGGTGCCTGCTGCGTGGCGTGGCGGGGCTGGTCTGGCGTCCGCTGCTGGGGTACGTGGATCCCGGCGTCCGGGCCGCGCATCCCGTCCGCCGGGGACGGTCCGCCCGGGGAGACCGGCTGGTCGGCGCCGACGACCGGCAGTTCGCCGGTCGTCGCGGCCAGGTCGCGCGGGCCGGCCGGGGAGGACGGCCGGGCCAGGCCGACCGTCGGGCCGTCGGCCGCTACCGTGCCGCCGCCCTGCCGCGGGTCGAGCACCTCGCCGCTGATCGCCGCGGCGGCCGGGTAGCCCTGCGCCGGCATGCTGCTCACCGGCCGGTCGTAGGCCGTGACCTGCGGCTGCGGCGCTCCGACGGTCGGCGCGGTACGCGACGGCGGGCGCTGCGACGGCGGGACCGCTGTCGGCGTACCGGTGGAGGTGATCATCGCCGTGCGCGGCCCGCCGACGATCGGCCTTTCGGCGGTCGAGCCGTCGTCGAAGGACGACCGGCCGTGCGGTGCGCCCGGCGGCGGACCGGCCTGGGCCGGCCGGCGGCCGCGAGGGGCCGCAACGCGCGGGTCCTGATCGGGCGCGGCGGCGCCGTCCGGATGGCCGGCGCCCCAGGGTGCGAACGGCGGCGGAGCCTGCGGCGCCGCCGGGGTCGGCCGCACGGCGGGCGCGTTCTGCGGCGGGGCCGCGGCGGCGGGCCGGCGGATGGGCGTCGGCGCCGACGGGGGAACCGGCGGCGGCGCGGCGGCCGGCATGACCGGTGGCCGGTTCTGCGGCGCGCCGGGAACGCCGGCCGGTCCGCCGGGCGCGTGCCCCGGAGGCGGCGGCACGCCTGGGCGGCTCCGGGCCGGGTCGAAGGCGGCAGGGTTCGCCGGTGCCCCGGCCGGCGGCTCGCCGGGCATGCCGGAGGGCGAGATGAAGCCGACCCTGGGCCGGCGCGGACCGGCGGGGCTGACCGGCGGGGCGGCATCCCGGTGGTAGCCGGGTGCGCCGCCGGCCGGACCCTGTTCGTACGCGGCCGGCTGCGCGGGCGCACCGTTCGCGGCCCAGCCGCCCGGCTGGTCGCCGTAGGGCGGTGTGCCCTGGTCGTACGCCGGCGCCGGCGACGAGGGCCGCAGCACGTCCGCCGACGCGGCGGGCGCCTTCGGCACGTTCGGCGGCGCGGGCGTCACCACCCGCGGCGTGGCCGTCTGCGGCGGCGCGTTGACGACGCGGGGCGGCGCCGGCGGCTCGGCCTTCTTGATCACGCGCGGCGTCTCCGGCGGCGTCGCCTTGCTGATCACCCGCGGGGCGACCGGCGGAGTGGCCCTGCTCTTGACGCGCGGGCCCTCGCCCTCGCCCGGCGTGCCCGTCTCGGCCGGCCGGTCGCCGACCTCCGAGCCGGCGGCAGCGGCGGGCTGCTCGGACCAGGGGTCCGGCCGGGACGCGGCGGGCGCGTCCGGGCGCGACGTCCGCGGGTCGCCGCCGGACTGGGCCGCGGCCGGCCTGACCGGCCGCGCCACGCGCGGATCTCCCTCGGGCCGCAGGTCCGGACGCGGTGCCCGGCCCGGCCGTACGGGCGAACGACGGTCCTGCTCCGGGCTGAAGGCCGCCGGAGCGTCGTAGGGGCGCAGATCCTCCTCGCGCAGGTCGTCGAGGAGCGGGTCGTAGTCGCGCCCGCGCCGGGACCGGCGATCGTCCGGCGGCGGCGACACCCGGGCCCGGCCACTGGCCACCTCGGGCACGTCGCGACCGGCGCGCCGGGCGGGATCGTCGTACTCCTGCGCGAGGCGGGAGCGGCGCGCGGCGGTGTGGCGGCGCTGCTCCTCCCAGTCCTGGACGTCGAAGTCGCGGTCGTCGTACTCGAGCTCGTCGAAGTCGAGGCTGCGGCGCTGCCACCCCTCGGCACCGGGCGGCGAGACGGGGGCGGCGTCGAGGTCGGCGGGGGTGAACGCGGGGTCGTCCAGCCATCCCGGGCGGTCCCCGTCGAAAGCCGAACTGATCCGCTTGTCGCGGTTCGGTGACCGTTGGTAGCCGGCCTCCCGGCGCTGACGGCGGCGTTCGGCGAGTTCGTCGACGCCCGGATCGAACGAATTGACCGGGGCGGACACCGGGGCGGACACGGGGTCCGGCGCCTCGTCGAAATCGTCGTCTTCGATGTACTGCGTGCGTTGCACCGGCCGGCGGGTGTCGGCGCCCCACCGGGCGGCGACGGCGTCCGCATACGGGTCCCGGGCCGTCGCGGTGGTGTTCGTGTACGGCACCTTGCCGTTGTCGTCGTACTCGGATTCCCAGTATTCGTCGTCCTCGAAGCTCATCGGGTCACCCCGGGGCGACCCTCGAGAGCGCGCGAACGAGGATGCGCCGAGCCGGCCCGCTGCCGCATACGTGCCCCCCGTCCTCGCCGCCGCGTACGCGCACCACGCGCCCCGTAACACCTCCGCGCGGACTGACTTGGAAGGTTAACCACGGATTTGCGTGCAGCGCTACCGCCCGCGGAGGCGCGTCACCCGACTCACGGACGGCCGTCGCGTCCGGAACCGGCCCCGGCGCCGCGGCCCGCCGAAGTGTTCCCTCAACGGACAGTACGGGTGTGGGCGCCAACCGGTTCAATCGCCGTGGTACGAGGTGCGGAGGGTTCCGGTCGATTGACGGAAAGTGACCGCGGTCGCCGCGCCCGATCACCATTCCATGAACGGTTTCCATTGTTACGCGGACGTGGCCGGCCGCAGAAGTTAAGCCATTCTTAATGACCCGCTGAGGAAAGCGACGGAAAGGTGCTGTGTGGACTCGCCGGATCCCGGCGAGCGTGATCACTGAACGTGACCGTGGCGAGGGACACGTCGCCGCGCCGCGGATCATGGCGTGACGGGATGTCATGGTTGGAGCCACGGGCCGGTCCGACGATGTACCGGCCCGCGGCATGTCGGTCGGCCGCGGCGACCGGCCCGTGCAGTGACCGATACACGACACCTCGGCGCCGTGCGCGCCACCCTCCGGACGGCCGCCTCCGGACGGCCGCGCACCGCTCGGCTCCCCGGACCGTGTCCACCCTGAACTCCCCGGCCGGCGGCCACCGCGCCCCCCGTCGTAGGCCGCCATCAGCCGGGGCACAGAAACGGCGGCGGGTGCACCCGCCGCCGTTTCGACCTCTTCCCGGGCCGGGGTGCCGGCGCGTGGCTCCCGTCAGAGCCGGCCGTCCTTCGTGAACGGTCCGACGGTCGCCGGCAGGACCAGGCCGGCGTCCACCAGCGCGTGCAGCAGCCGGCCGAGCTCGGTCCGGCTCAGCGCGCCGTCCGGCCCGGGCTCCCGGTGCGGCACGTCGAGCGCCTGGGCCGCCTCGACGGCCCGCACGCTGATGGCGGCCTCGACCGCCCACAGCCGGTGTGCCCGCATCGCGATGTGCGCGGAGCGGGTCAGCTCGTCGTGCAGCCGCAGCAGCCGGCGCAGGTCGGCCGCGAGCTTCTCGATGGGCAGGCCGATCGGCACGGGCTCGCGGTCGGCGTTGTCCGGCCAGACCCGGGCGAGCACGGCACACCACCGGGGTGCGTAGACGACCACGGCGCCGATCAGGGTCGGTGTGACGGTGATGAGGGCGAGTTTCCCCACGTCGAGCAGGCTCATGGTGCACTCCTTCAGCCCGCGTGCATGGCTGTCACTCTGACGATCCGCCCGCCCGCGACCACCGTCAAGCCACGTTTGTGTGACTCACCGATGCGGATCTTCCCAGCTCAGCGGGTGCGGCCCCGGGCGACCAGCCGGGTCGTCGGCATCGGCGGCGCCGGGATGTCGGGTCCGTCGTAGCCCAGCACCCGTCCGAACCGGCCACCGTCCGACCGGGCCTCCCACGCCTCCCGCGCCGCGACGATCTCGTCGTGGTCGCGGCCGACGAAGTTCCACCACATGACGATCCGCTCGTCGAACGGCTCACCGCCGATCAGCAGCAGCCGGGTCCGCGGACCAGCGTCGAGCCGGAGCCGTGAGCGCCCGGCGCCGAGATAGAGCAACGGCCCGGGCGTGACGCTCGCGCCCTCGACGGTGGCGGCCCCGTCGAGGACCAGCACCGCGTGCTCGAAGTCCGGCCGCAGCGGCAGCGTCGCGCCGCCGCCCGCGGCCAGCGTGACCTCGGCACCCACGAGCGGCGTGTGGCACGCGGCGGGCGAGAGCTCACCGGCCAGCTCACCCATGAGGACGGTGGCGGACAGGTCGCCGACGGCGACCACCGGCAGATCCGGGTGATGGGCGAACGAGGGCGGCACGTCGCGGGCGGCGCCGGGCAGGGCGACCCACAGCTGCACCCCCTGCAGCACCCCGCTGTGCGCGGCGGGAGTCTGCTCGGAGTGGGAGATGCCGCGCCCCGCGGTCATGAGGTTGAGCTGACCCGGCCGGATCTCCTGGAGGCTGCCGAGGCTGTCCCGGTGCAGGACCTCGCCGGCGACGAGCCAGCTGACGGTCTGCAGCCCGATGTGCGGGTGCGGCCCGACCCGCATCCCCGCCGAGCCGGCTAGCGCGTGCGGCCCGTACGCGTCGAGGAAGCACCACGCGCCGACCATCCGCCGATGCTTGTTGGGCAGGGTCCGGGTGACCTCGAACCCGCGGGGTCCGCCGAGCGCGACGGGCGCGCCCTCCAGCAACTCCGTCCCGTCCGGCGACGGCGGAACCACCGCGCGGCCGACCTCGGGATCCGCTTCCAGACAGCTCACCCGTCGAAAGCTACCGCCGCCCTCCGACGATTTCACCGTTTGCGGCGGCTTCCGGCCGGCGTGGGCTGCTCAGCGGCGCCGCTCGCAGCAGCCCCGCGCCCAGGGCGACCAGCGCGACCGCGACGGGGGCCGTGACCGGCACGACCAGCAGCGTCGCCGTGCGCCCCTCGAGCAGGCCGCCGAAGCCGACCGCCGAGACACCGAGCACCCCGAGCGTGCACAGCGCCGCACCGGCCGCCGCCCGCGGGCCCGGCCCGGCCGTGATCACCGTCGGCCGGGCCGCGTCGAAACGCCGGAAGGTGAGCACCAGCACGGCCGTGACCAGGGCGGCCGCGCCGATCCACAGCGGCCGCGTGGCCCACCAGCCGGCCGAGCCCGGCGCTCCCGCCGAGAGGCCGCCGAGCGTCACCAGCACCACGAACGCCGCGCTCAGGTGCCACAGGAAGGCCGTCATCGCGAGGCCGTTGGCCGCCACGACCGCCCGCCAGACCCGGGCCCGCCGCAGCAGGCGCGTGGCCGGCTCCCGCAGCAGCAGCACCAGGCCGACGAGCCACACCGCGTGCGCCGCCAGGGCGGCCGTCGGCGGGGACATGTTGGAGATCGCCTCGCCGGGCACCCCGACCATCGACACCGGGTACGGGCCGGCGGAGGTGAGCAGGACTACGGCGGTCAGCCCGCCACCGGCCAGCAGCAGGCCGAGCCGCCTGCCGCCGCGCTGGAGGGTGCCGTCCGCGTACAGGAAGCCGAGCTGGTGCACGCCGGCCCAGACGATCAGCAGGTTGAGCATCGCCACCCGCGGGTGCCCGTGGAAGCGCAGCACGTCCACGACCACGGCCGCCGCCAACAGCGCCGCCGGGACCGCGGCGCCGAAGCGGCGGTGCAGGCGCCACATCGCCGGGGCCAGGGCCACCAGGCCCAGGTAGACGCCGAGGAACCACAGCGGCTGCACCACCGTGCGCAGGGCGACCCGGACCAGGCCGTGGTCCTGGCCGGCCAGCGCCGCGCCCAGCGCCAGCGCCAGCCAGATCGCGACGAAGACCGCCGTCGGCCGCAGCAGCCGGGCCGTGCGGGAGCGGGCGAAGTCCGCGTAGCCGCCGCCGCGCCGGGCGATCGACGTCAGCGCCGTCGCGTGAGCGAAGCCGCCGACCAGGAAGAACACCGGCATCACCTGGAGCAGCCAGGTCGCCGGCGCGAGCGCGGGCACCAGGGCGAGCACGTTTGTCACCCGGGCGGTGCCGCCGGCGTCGGTCACGGGCACGGCCATCAGCCAGTGCCCGGCGATCACGACGCCGAGGGAGACCACCCGCAGGAGGTCGACGTAGCGGTCACGGCCGGCCGGCGTCGCGGCGGCCAGGGCGGCCGCGGGGCCGCGCATGGTGGCGGGGGTCATGCACACAGACCTTTCCCGAGGCCGGGCCGGTCCGGATGGGGCCGCGTACTCAATCGTGGCTGGGTGTGAGCGCTGAAGATGTCGGCGGCCCGCAGTACCGTGGCCCTCTGCCCGCAGACAGGAGGTCGATGTGCGCCCTTCGCTGCGTCGCGCGCTCGCGGTCCTGGCCGTCGCGGCCCTCGCCGGCTGCGGTGGCGACGGCCCCGAGACCGCACCGACGGCGTCCGCGTCCGCCCCGCGCGGCGGCTCGGCGGGACCCGGCGCCACGTCGCCGCCACCACCGGCCGGCGGGCCGGCGAAGCCGAGGGAGCTGCCGCTCGGCGGCACCAGGATCTTTCCCGCGTACCGCGTCGTGGCCTACTACGGCACGGCCGGCAACGCCGCGCTCGGCGTGCTCGGCGAGGGCGGACCCGACAAGGTGCTGCCGAGGCTGCGCGCCGCCGCCAAGCCGTTCGCCGGCGGCCGCAAGGTCCAGGTGGCCTACGAGTTGATCGCCAGCGTCGCCCAGGCCCGGCCGGGTGCGGACGGCGACTACAGCCAGATGATCGAGCTCGGCAGGATCCAGCACTACGTGGACCAGGCGCGCCGCAACAAGGTGCTGGTCATCCTCGACCTGCAGCCCGGGCGGGGCGACTTCCTGCCGCAGGCCCGGCAGCTCGAGCGGTTCCTGGTGCAGCCGCACGTCGGCCTCGCGCTGGACCCGGAGTGGCGGATGCCCAGCGGCAAGGTGCCCGGCAGGACCATCGGCCATGTCGGCGCGGCCGAGGTCAACCGGGTGTCCGACTACGTGTCCGGCCTGGTCGCGCGCCACAGACTGCCCGAGAAGCTGTTCGTGCTGCACCAGTTCCGGGCCTCGATGCTGCCCGACGTCCCGAAGATCCGGCAGCGGCCGGGGCTGGCGATGGTCCAGCACGTGGACGGCTTCGGCACCCGCTCGGAGAAGGACGCCACCTGGGACCGGCTGCGCCGCCCGCGGCAGTTCCATCTCGGCTACAAGCTCTTCTACGACGAGGACGTGCGGCGGTACGCCCCGGCCGACCTGCTCAGGTTCTCCGACGTGCCGGAGCTGATCTCCTACCAGTGAGCGGCGCTACCGCGGCGCGCCGAGGCTCACCGACCCGAGCACCCTGGTGATGGTCACCTCGATGGCGACCCGCTCCGGGTTGGGGCGCGGCTGCCGGTAGCGCACGGCGTACCGGCGGACGGCCTCGGCCACCGACTCCGGGTCGTCGCGGACCACGGCCTTGCCCTCGATCGTGCTCCAGCGTGGACCGTCCACCTGGCAGACCGCCACCCGGTCGCCGCCCGCGAGGACGTGACGGACCTTCGCCGAGCCGCGGAACGCGATGATCCGCAGCAGCCCGGCCTCCGGGTCGACGGTGGCGCCGACCGGCACGACGTGCGGCGAACCGTCGGCGCGCAGCGTGGTGAGCGTGCAGAGGTGCCGCTCGGTCCAGAAGTCCAGGACCGGCTGCGCCGAAAGCGACAGACGACCGCTCATGTCCCTACCTCCCCGTTCATGCGGGCTCCGCCGGTAGGACGCCCCGGCGCACCGCGTCCAGCAGGCATTGATGGTCGCTCTCGACCTGGTCCGCGTACGCGTGGGCGAACCGGGCGAGCATGTCGTCGAGCTTGTCGCTGCTTCCGATGTAGCCCGCGATCATCGACGCGCCGCTGGTCCGGGCGTGGCTCTTGGCGAGCAGGTACCCGCAGATGCCGGCGTAGTCGCCGAGCGCGGCCGCGTTGATGCCCTCGACGAGGATCGCGCCCTTCATGTCGCGGAACTGTCGCACGTAGAACTGCAGGTCGCCGATGGTGGCCCAGCCCAGCAGCGGGTCGCTGACCGTCTGCAGCTCCTGCTGGTACTCGACCACCCGCTGGCCCTGGTGGCGGTGCCACGCCGCGTCGCCGTGCAGGTGCTTGGCGATCACCGACCGGCGGGCCTGCTTGAGCTGCAGGAACACCACGTCGTCCGGGCTGCTGCCCTCGCACAGCGCCACGTAGGCCCGCAGCCCGACCGAGCCGACCCCGACCACCTTGTGCGCGATGTCGACGATCCGGTAGCCGCCCAGGATGCGCGCCCAGTGCGGCGGCAGCGTGTTCAGGTAGCCGTCGAGCGCCGCCGCGAGGTGTTCGTACTCCCGGTCGCTCGGCCGGGTGATCAGCGGCGGTTCCTGCACCAGCCGGGCCGTGCCGTCGCGCTGCTCGGTGAAGCGGGGCAGCGCCCGGTCGCTGGTGCGGCGCCGGGCCCGGCGGGCGGCCCGTTCGATCTCCTCGCGGAACCCGGCCTTGGTGGCCGCCCTGCGCAGGTCGTCCACGTCGAGGGCGGCGAACGAGCGGGCCAGCAGCGGCTGCTCGGCGAGGTGGCCGATCTGGTCGCGGTACTCCGCGACGCAGTGCCGCACCGCGTCGGCGCAGGCGTGCTCGCGGAAGCCGTTCTGCCGCCCGGCGACCCAGACGCTGGTGACGAGCCGGCGCAGGTCCCACTCCCAGGCGCCGGGGTGTGCCTCGTCGAAGTCGTTGAGGTCGAAGACGAGCTCGCGCTCGGGGGATGCGTAGAAGCCGAAGTTGCCGAGGTGGGCGTCGCCGCAGATCACCGGCGTGATCCCGGTGTGCGGCAGGCTGGCGAAGTCGTCGGCCATGATGTTCGCCGAGCCGCGCAGGAACGCGTAGGGCGACGCGATCATGCGGCCGACGCGCACCGGGATCAGCCGGGGCAGCCGGCCCTCGTGGGCGTCGACGAGCTGCTGGATGGGGTCGGCCCGGTCCGGGGCGGGTTTCCAGTCGGCCAGGTTGGTGCGAGGCGAGCGCTCGCGCAGGGAGCGGCCGAGCTCGTAGCGCGCGGCGCGCGGGCGGGCCACGGTGCGCAGCGAGGCGAAGCCGTCGTCGCGGCCGCTGCCGAGCACGCCGCCGCCGTCGTTCGGCGGGAAAACCGGGGCTGCGTCCATCTCCGCCGAGCCTACGGGGCGGCGCGAGCAGGGGGAACGGGCGGGTTGACGGCAATCTTGTTATCGCTAACACTTACCGTCGGGCCCAGAGTGCGGATCACCCGGGCGGCCGGTACCCGTCCGCCGAGCGCCGCGCGGCGCCGGTACGGTCACTCATCGGGTCGTGACGGCCCGCGACGGGGACAGGAGTGGCGATGGACGTCAAGGCAGCGCGCAGTCCCGCCATGACCGATGTCGCGCGGCTGGCCGGCGTCTCGCACCAGACCGTCTCGCGGGTGCTCAACGATCACCCCAATGTGCGCGAGCAGACCCGGCTGCGGGTCCGCGCGGCCATCGCGGAGCTGGGCTACCGCCCCAACCGCGCCGCCCGGGCGCTGGTCACCGGCCGCTCGCAGCTGATCGGGATCGTCGCGCAGAACAGCACCCTCTACGGTCCGGCCTCGCTGCTGGCCGCCTTCGAACAGGCTGCCGCCGAGGCCGGTTTCGCGGTCAGCGTCGGCAGCGTCGGGCGCCTGGACCGCGAGTCGATCGCCGGCGCGGTCGAGCGGCACCTGGATCAGCGGGTCGCCGGGCTGGTGGTGATCGCGCCCGTCAAGTCCGCCGACGACGCGCTCGAGGACATGCCCGTCGGGGTGCCGCTGGTGACGATCGACGGCGATCCGCAGCGTTCGCACACGCTCGTCACCGTCGATCAGGCCGCCGGGGCCCGGGCCGCCACCGAGCACCTGCTGGCCGCGGGTCACCGCACGGTCTGGCACATCTCCGGGCCCGTGGACTGGTACGACGCGGCCTGGCGCATCGAGGGCTGGCGCGGCGCGCTCGAGGACGCCGGCGCCGAGATCCCGCCGCTGGTGACCGCCGACTGGTCGGCCTCGTCCGGCTACGACGCCGGACGGATGCTGGCCCGGATGCCCGAGGTCACCGCCGTCTTCGCCGCCAACGACCACCAGGCGCTGGGCCTGCTGCGCGCCTTCAGCGAGCACGGCCGCCGGGTGCCGCAGGACGTCAGCGTCGTCGGCTTCGACGACGTGCCCGAGGCGGCGTACTTCATCCCGCCGCTGACCACCATCCGGCCGGACTTCGACGCGGTCGCGCAGGCGGGCCTGGATCTGCTGCTGGCGCAGCTCACCGACGAGGCCGCGCCGCCGAACCGGGTCGTCATCGCGCCCACCCTGGTGGAGCGGGCGAGCGTGGCCCCGCCCGGATAGCCCGGCGGCCCCGGCAAACGGTTTCGGCCAGGTTGCCCCGATGTAACCGCCAACCCGTTGACATCAGAAATGTTAGCGCTCACACTCGATCCCACGCCGCCCGGCACGCGCGCTGCCACCACGCGGGCGACATGCCGGATCCCCCCTTCGCGGAGGTACATCACTCATGCCCGTCGCACCGTCCGAGACCTGTGTGATCGGCGTCGACTTCGGCACGCTCTCCGGCCGGGCCGTCGTCGTCCGCGTCGCCGACGGCGCCGAGCTCGGCTCGGCCTCACACGACTACCCGCACGCCGTGCTCACCGACGCCCTGCCCGACGGCACCCCGCTCGGCCACGACTGGGCGCTGCAGGTTCCCGGCGACTACCTCGAGGTGCTGCGCGAGGCCGTGCCCGCCGCGGTGCGCGCCGCCGGCGTCGACCCGGCCCGGGTGGTCGGCATCGGCACCGACTTCACCGCGTGCACCATGATCCCGACGCTGGCCGACGGCACCCCGCTGAGCGAGCTCGAGGGCCTCACGAACCGGCCGCACGCGTACGTGAAGCTCTGGCGCCACCACGCCGCCCAGCCGCACGCCGACCGGATCAACCAGCTCGCCGCGAAGCGCGGCGAGTCCTGGCTGCCGCGGTACGGCGGCCTGATCTCCTCGGAGTGGGAGTTCGCCAAGGGCCTGCAGGTCCTCGAGGAGGACCCGGAGATCTACGACCGGATGGACCGCTGGGTCGAGGCCGCCGACTGGATCGTCTGGCAGCTCACCGGCGCGTACGTGCGTAACGCCTGCACGGCCGGGTACAAGGGCATCCGCCAGGACGGGCGCTACCCGGCGCGCGCCTTCCTGGCCGAGCTCAACCCCGCCTTCGCCGGCTTCGTCGCCGAGAAGCTGGACCAGCCGATCGGCGAGCTGGGCGACGCCGCGGGGACCCTGACGGCGCGGGCCGCCGCCTGGACGGGCCTGCCGGAGGGCATCGCCGTCGCGGTCGGCAACGTCGACGCGCACGTCACCTCCGCGGCCGCCCAGGCGCTCGAGCCCGGCCGGCTGGTGGCCATCATGGGCACCTCGACGTGCCACGTGGTAAACGGCGACACGGCCGTCGACGTGCCCGGGATGTGCGGGGTGGTGGACGGCGGCATCGTCGCCGGGCTGTGGGGCTATGAGGCCGGGCAGAGCGGGGTCGGCGACATCTTCGCCGCCTACCTGCGCCACCTCGCCCCCGAGTTCACCCACGAGCGGCTGACCGAGCTCGCGGCGCGGCAGCGGCCCGGCGAGCACGGGCTGATCGCGCTCGACTGGCACAGCGGCAACCGCTCGGTGCTCGTCGACCACGAGCTCTCCGGCCTGCTGATCGGCGAGACCCTCGCCACCCGGCCCGAGGACGTCTACCGGGCGCTGATCGAGGCGACCGCGTTCGGCACCCGCACGATCATCGAGACGTTCGGCCGGGCCGGCGTGCCGGTCGGTGAGTTCATCGCCGCCGGCGGGCTGGTGCGCAACGCGCTGCTGATGCAGATCTACGCCGACGTGCTCCGGATGCCGTTGTCGGTGATCGGCTCCGAGCAGGGTCCGGCGCTGGGCTCGGCCATCCACGCGGCCGCCGCCGCGGGCGCGTACCCGGACGTCCGCTCGGCCGCGGCGGCGATGGGCCGCAAGCAGACCGCGGTGTACCGGCCCGACCCGCGGGCCGCGGACGTCTACGACGAGCTGTTCGCGGAGTACACGAAGCTGCACGACCACTTCGGGCGCGGCGCCAACAAGGTCATGCGCAATCTGCGCGCCATCCAGCGCCGGTCGGGGGCGGGCACAGCATGATCCTGACGGACGCGATCAGGCAGATCCGCCGGCAGGTGGCCGACCTGCACGCCGAGCTTCCCCGCAACGAGCTGGTGGTCTGGACGGCCGGCAACGTCTCGGCCCGGGTGCCCGGCGCGGACCTGCTGGTCATCAAGCCCTCCGGGGTGCGCTACGACGAGATCACCGCGGACAACATGGTGGTCACGGATCTGGAGGGCAACCTGGTCGACGGCGAGCTGAGCCCGTCGTCGGACACCGCCGCACACGCGTACGTCTACAAACACCTGCCGCGCGTCGGCGGCGTCGTGCACACCCACTCCACGTACGCGACCGCCTGGTCGGCCCGAGGCGAGGCGATTCCGTGCGTGCTGACGATGATCGCCGACGAGTTCGGCGGCGAGATCCCGGTCGGCCCGTTCGCGCTGATCGGCGACGACTCGATCGGCCGCGGCATCGTCGAGACCCTCGAGGGGCACCGCTCGCCGGCCGTCCTCATGCGCAACCACGGCGTCTTCACGGTCGGCGCCACCGCGAAGGCCGCCGTCAAGGCCGCTGTCATGTGCGAGGACGTCGCCCGGACCGTGCACATCTCGCGTCAGCTCGGCGAGCCGGTGCGCATCGCGCAGCCGGATATCGACGCCCTCTACGACCGCTACCAGCACGCCTACGGACAGGAGTCCACCCGATGAAGCCCCAGATCTGGTTCCTCACCGGCAGCCAGCACCTCTACGGGCCCGAGACCCTGGACCAGGTCGCCTCGCAGTCGCAGCAGATCCAGCAGATCCTGACCTCCTCGGGCGTGATCTCGGCGGAGATCGTCAGCAAGCCGGTGCTCACCGACGCCGCGGCGATCCGCGCGGTCATGCTCGAGGCGAACGCCGACCCGGCCTGCCTCGGCATCATCGCCTGGATGCACACGTTCTCGCCGGCCAAGATGTGGATCACCGGGCTGGACGCGCTGCGCAAGCCGCTGCTGCACCTGCACACCCAGCTCAACCAGGCGCTGCCGTGGGCGTCCATCGACATGGACTTCATGAACCTCAACCAGGCCGCGCACGGCGACCGCGAGTTCGGCTACATACAGACCCGGATGGGTGTCGCCCGCAAGACCATTGCGGGGCACGCGGCCGACCCCGGCGTGGTGGCCCGCATCGACGGCTGGGCCCGGGCCGCGGCCGGCGTGCAGTGCCTGCGCGGCCTGCGGCTCGCGCGCTTCGGCGACAACATGCGCGACGTGGCGGTCACCGAGGGCGACAAGGTCGAGGCCGAGCTCCGCTTCGGCGTCTCCGTCAACACGTACGGGGTGAACGACCTGGTCGCGGTCGTCGACGCCGTGCCGGACGGCGAGGTCGACGCGCTGGTGGCGGAGTACGCGGACGCGTACGCGCTGGACCCGGCGCTGTCCCGCGGCGGCGACCGGCACTCCTCGCTGCGGTACGCGGCGCGCATCGAGGCCGGGCTGCGGCAGTTCCTCACCGCGGGGGGCTTCGGGGCGTTCACCACCAACTTCCAGGACCTCGGCGGCCTGCGCCAGCTTCCCGGCCTGGCCGTGCAGCGGCTGATGGCCGACGGCTACGGCTTCGGCGGCGAGGGCGACTGGAAGACGTCCGCCCTGCTCGCCGCCGTCAAGGCGATCGGCGCGGGCACCGGGCGCGGAACCTCCTTCATGGAGGACTACACATACCACTTCGGACCAGGCGAGCAGAAGATCCTCGGCGCGCACATGCTCGAGGTCTGCCCCAGCATCGCCGCCGACCGGCCGTCCTGCGAGATACACCCGCTGGGCATCGGCGGCCGCGGGGACCCGGTACGGCTGGTATTCGACGCCGCGCCCGGCGCGGGCGTGGTGATCGGCATGGTCGACCTGGGCGACCGTTTCCGGCTGGTCGCCAACACGATAGAGGTGACCGCGCCGGACGAGCCGCTGCCGCGGCTGCCCGTGGCCCGGGCCGTGTGGAGGCCGTCGCCGTCGCTGGCCACCTCCGCGGAGTCCTGGCTGACCGCCGGCGGGCCGCACCACACGGTGCTCACCCAGGGCGCCGGGGTGGAGTCGCTGCGCGATTTCGCCGCGATGCTGCAGACGGAGCTCCTGCTCATCGACGAGCGCACGGACACCTACGACTTCGCCGACCGGGTGCGCTGGAACCAGGCCTATTACCGACAGTTCGCAAGGTAGCCCGCAGAGCGGCGGAATGTAACGCACCGCTAACGACAGTGTTCAGGATTGTTTACTTCTGAGCGGACGTGCGGGAAAGTTCCCTCATCTCGTGCGTTCGCGACCCCCCATCGCAAGGAGAGAACGATGAAGTTGACCCGGCTCGCGTCGGTGGCCACGGCCATGACGCTCATGGCGGCCATGGCCGCCTGCGGTTCGAGTGAGAAGACGGCCGACAAGCAGGCCGCGGCCGGCGACAACAGCGGCGCGCTGGTCGGCGTCACCATGCCGACCCGCTCCTCCGAGCGTTGGATCGGCGACGGCGACAACCTCAAGAAGCAGCTCGAGGCCAAGGGCTACAAGGTCGACCTGCAGTACGCCGAGGACGACATCCCGACGCAGGTCAACCAGCTCGACAACCAGATCACCCGTGGCGCCAAGCTCCTGATCATCGCGTCCATCGACGGCACGGCGATCACGACGCAGCTGGAGAGCGCCAAGGAGAAGAACATCCCGGTCATCGCCTACGACCGGCTGATCCGCGACAGCCCGAACGTGGACTACTACGCCACCTTCGACAACTTCAAGGTCGGCGTGCAGCAGGCCACCTCGCTGCTGGTCGGCCTGAAGCTGCTCAAGGAGGACGGCTCGAAGGGCGACGCCAAGGGCCCGTTCAACGTCGAGCTGTTCGCCGGCTCGCCGGACGACAACAACGCCACCTTCTTCTTCAACGGCGCGATGTCGATCCTGCAGCCGTACATCGACGCCAAGACCCTGGTCGTCAAGAGCAACCAGACCGACTTCAAGACCGTCGCGATCCTGCGGTGGAAGCCCGAGGTCGCGCAGAAGCGCATGGAGGACCTGCTGACCTCCACGTACAAGGGCGGCGCCAAGGTCGACGGCGTGCTCTCGCCGTACGACGGCCTGTCCATCGGCATCCTGTCCGCGCTCAAGAGCAGCGGCTACGGCACCGCCGGCCAGCCCTACCCGGTCGTCACGGGTCAGGACGCCGAGGTTGCGTCGGTGAAGTCGATCATCGCGGGTGAGCAGTACGCGACCATCTACAAGGACACCCGCAAGCTCGCGGACACCACCGTGCAGATGGCCGACGCGGTCCTCAAGGGCCAGACGCCGCAGACGAACAACAACAAGGACTACGACAACGGCGTCAAGGTCGTTCCGTCCCAGCTGCTCGACTCGGTCATCATCTACAAGAGCAACTACAAGAAGGAGCTCGTCGACTCGGGCTACTACAAGGAGTCGGACCTCCAGTGATCCGAGCCGGTGCCCGTCGCCGCACGCCGGCGGCGGGCACCGGTCCCTTCGCGTGCCGACCCTGGGGGATGAGCATGAGCGACACCATCCTGCAGATGCAGGACATCACCAAGACGTTTCCCGGGGTCAAGGCGCTCCAGGACGTCAACCTCACCGTACGCCGCGGCGAGATCCACGCGATCTGCGGCGAGAACGGCGCCGGCAAGTCGACGCTGATGAAGGTCCTGTCCGGGGTCTACCCGCACGGCTCCTACGACGGGGAGATCACGTTCGAGGGCGAGGCCTGCCGTTTCTCGGGGATCCGGGACAGCGAGCACCGCGGCATCGTCATCATCCACCAGGAGCTGGCGCTGGCACCGCAGCTCTCCATCGCGGAGAACATCTTCCTCGGCAACGAGCAGGCCACCCGCGGCCTGATCGACTGGAACCGCACCAACCACGCCGCCGGCCAACTGCTGGAGCGGGTCGGCCTGCACGAGAACCCGGTCACGCCGATCATCGACCTCGGCGTCGGCAAGCAGCAGCTCGTCGAGATCGCCAAGGCGCTGTCCAAGGAGGTGCGCCTGCTCATCCTGGACGAGCCGACCGCGGCGCTCAACGACGAGGACTCGGCGCACCTGCTCGGCCTGCTGCGCGACCTGCGTGGCCACGGCATCACCTGCGTGATCATCTCGCACAAGCTCAACGAGGTCATGGCGATCGCCGACCGGGTGACGATCCTGCGGGACGGCCGCACGATCTCGACCCTGGACCTGGTGGAGGACGAGGTCACCGAGGACAAGATCATTTCCGGCATGGTCGGCCGGGACCTGGATCACCGCTTCCCGCCGCACGAGCCGAACATCGGCGAGGAGGTGCTGCGCATCGAGGACTGGACGGTGCGCAGCCCGACCCAGCACGGCCGCGTCATGGTCCGCAACGCCAATCTGAGCCTGCGCCGCGGCGAGATCGTGGGGCTGGCCGGGTTGATGGGTGCCGGCCGCACCGAGCTGGCGATGAGCGTGTTCGGCCGTGCGTACGGCACCGGGATCTCGGGCCGGATCTTCAAGGACGGCAGGGAGATCCGCCTGCGCTCGGTGCGCGACGCGATCAAACACGGCATCGCGTACGCGACCGAGGACCGCAAACGGTACGGCCTGAACCTCATCGAGGACATCAAGCGCAACATCTCCGCGGCGGCCCTCGGCAGGCTCGCGAATCGTGGCTGGGTGGTGGACGAGAACGAGGAGTTCAAGGTCGCCGGCGGCTTCCGGGAGAGCATGAACATCAAGGCTCCGAGCGTCCTGAGCATCACCGGCAAGCTCTCCGGTGGCAACCAGCAGAAGGTCGTCCTGTCTAAGTGGATCTTCACCAATCCGGACGTGCTGATCCTGGACGAGCCGACCCGCGGCATCGACGTCGGCGCCAAGTACGAGATCTACACGATCATCAACCGGCTCGCGGACGAGGGCAAGGCGGTGCTGGTCATCTCCTCGGAACTGCCCGAACTGCTCGGCATCTGCGACCGGATCTACACGCTGTCGGCGGGCCGGATCACCGGTGAGGTGCCCCGCGCCGAGGCCACCCAGGAAAGCCTGATGACGCTCATGACCAAGGGAACGGAGTAACCGCGATGTCTGTCGCACCCACCAACGCCGACCTCGCGGTGGACGAGACGCCGGCGGCGCCGGCCGGGCCGACGGGGGACTCGCCCCGCCGGTTCAACCTGAACCTGCGCCAGAGCGGCATCTACATCGCCTTCGCCGTGATCGTCCTGCTGTTCACCGTGCTCAGCGGCGGTGACCTGCTGGCGCCGCAGAACATCAGCAACATCATCGTGCAGAACTCGTACATCCTGATCCTCGCGATCGGGATGATCCTGATCATCATCGCCGGCCACATCGACCTGTCGGTCGGCTCGGTGGTCGGGCTCTGCGGCGCCGTCGCCGCGGTCCTGATGGTCAACCACGACGTGCCGTGGCCGCTGGCTCTGCTGATCACGCTGGTGGTCGGCGGCATCATCGGCGCGTGGCAGGGCTACTGGATCGCCTACTTCGGCATCCCGGCCTTCATCGTCACGCTCGCCGGCATGCTGCTGTTCAAGGCGCTGACGCTGATGGTGCTCGGCAACCGTGGCATCGGTCCGTTCCCGGACCCGGTGCGGACGATGTCGAACGGCTTCCTTGAGGGCTACCTGGGCAATATCGGTCTCGGCCCGCTGGGCGGGGCGGACCTGTTCAGTCTGCTCGTCGGCGTGATCGCGGTCGCCGGCATCGTCTTCACCCAGTGGCGCACCCGCTCGGGCCGCCTGCAGTACGGCCAGGCCGTCGACCCGATGCCGCTGTTCATCGGCAAGATCCTGCTGTCGTCGTTCCTGGTCATCGCCGTCGTGACGCAGCTGGCCAGGTACAAGAACCTGCCCTGGGTGCTGGTGCTGCTGGCCTTCCTGGTGCTCGGGTACTCGTTGCTGACCAACCGGGTGGTCTTCGGGCGGCAGATCTACGCGGTCGGCGGCAACCTGCAGGCGGCGACGCTGTCCGGCGTCAAGGTCAAGTCGGTGATCTTCTGGATCTTCGTGAACATGGGCGTCCTGGCGGCCCTGGCCGGCGTGATCTTCGCCGGCCGGTTGAACCAGGCGGGCCCGACCGCCGGCAACCAGTTCGAACTGGATGCGATCGCGGCGGCCTTCATCGGCGGCGCGGCGGTGCAGGGTGGTGTCGGCAAGGTCGTCGGCGCCATCACCGGCGGCCTGATCATGGGCGTGATCAACAATGGCATGTCGCTGATCGGCGCGCAGAGCGAGACGGTGATGTTCGTCAAGGGCGCGGTCCTGCTCGCGGCGGTGGCGTTCGACGTCTGGAGCAAGCGCCGCGCCGGCGCCTCCCGCTGACCTCGAAGCCCGGTGCGGCCGTCGGATCCGGCGAGCCGCACCGTGGCCACCGCCGGGCTCAACGGGCGGCGGCCAGCCCCAGCGATGCCGGTGCGACGTCCGGGAAGACGTTCTTCAGCGAACCGAGGCCGCAGCGCTTCTGCAGGATCTCACCGATCACCGCGCGGTAGTCGGTGGTCGCCGCGAGGTCGCCGGCGACGAGGGCGCCGGGGGACAGTCCCGGCCACTTGCCGTACACCGTGCCGCCCTTGATCCCGCCGCCCATCAGCAGCATCGCGTTGCCGTGCCCGTGGTCGACACCGCGGGACCCGTTCTCCGCCACCCGGCGGCCGAACTCGCTCACCGTCACCAGCGTCACGTTCGCCATCCCGGCCGGGCCGAGGTCGGCCGCGAACGCCGCCAGGGCGTTCGAGGTCTCGAGCAGGTTGTCGTACATGCGCTGGCCCTTGACCGCGGTGCCGAGGCCCTCGTGCATGTCCCAGTCGCCGCAGTCCACCGCGGCCACGGCGAGACCCGCCTTCGCCTTGATCATGCGGGCCACGTCGCGCAGCGCGGCACCCAGCGGCGTCGACGGGTACACGGCGCCGTTCGCGGGCGCGTACGCGGTGGCGCGCAGCCCGGCCGTCGCCGTCAGGGCGGAGTCCGCCGCCCGGGCCGGCGCCGCCAGCAGGGCGGGCGCGGACGCGTACATCTTGCGCAGGGACGCGGCCATCGGGCGCTTGGCGCTCTCGCCGGCCAGGACGAGGTCGTCGACCGCCGCCATCGAGATGTCGGCGGACGGGCCGCTGAAGAGCCGGGCGGGCATCGCGTTGCCGAGCGAGACGCCGGCGAGCGGGCCGGTCGCGCCGGTCATCCCGAGCATCCGGTCCAGCCAGCCGGTGCGCACCGACGAGCCGGCGGCCGCGCGCTCCATCTCCTCCATCGCCGCGAAGTGCGACCGGGTCGGGTTGGGCTGGCCGACCGCGTGCACGGCGGCCAGGTTGCCGTTCTTCCACATCGGCAGCAGCGGCGCCAGCGCCGGGTGCAGGCCGAACTTCGCGTCGCCGGCGATCGCCTGGCTCTTCGGCAGGGCGATCGACGGGCGGGCCTTGTAGTAGTCCGGGTCACCGATGGGCGCGATCGCCGACAGACCGTCGAATCCGCCGCGCAGCGACAGCACCACCAGAGTGTCACCGGTGTACCCGCCGGCGGCGAACGCCATCCGGGTCGACAGCCCCTCGCCGACGAGCCCGGCAAGGGCACCGGCCGCGCCGACGGCCAGGCCGCGGCCCAGTACCCCCCGGCGGGTCAGCAGTTTCCTGTTCTCGTCGCAGCACGCCTGTGCGGTCATGATGCTCACCTCAGCTGGAAAGAGGGCGAATCGAGGACGAGGGCGACCAGATAGGGCAGGCTCCCGGCCACCGACTTGTCTTTGCTGGTCAGAGGACTCGTCGGCAGCTTGTCGGCAACGCTTAGCACGGCGGCGACATGGTCGGCGGGCAGCGAGGTGCCGATCAGGCGCTTGGCCAGGGCGTCCACCAGGGCGCCGTACGTCGCGGGCAGGGTCGGCACGAGCGCCTTGAGCATGTCGGCGGGGCGGGTGAGCTGCTTGGGGTACCAGCCGGTCGCAAGGTTCAGGTGGCCGTTGCAGCGCATGACGAAACCGGACGGCGAGGCCCAGGCGGCGGCGACGTCGGGGTAGCCGTTCGGCGGGCTCCAGCGGAACGGCGCGTTCCCGGCGTCGACCAGGTTGTTGTAGAGCGCGTCGAGCGCCTTGATGCCCGAGGTCTCCGGGCCGAGGCCGAGCGCGCGGACCGTCGCGGCCAGGTCCTCGAACGGCGTACGGACCTTCTTCCCGATCGAGGCGGCGAACTCCGGCGAGGTGAACAGGGCCCGCAGCACCGGCACGATCGCGGTGTCGTTGTCCAGGTACACCTTCGCCAGCTTGGCGACCAGCGTCGCCGGGGCCTCGTCCGCGACGAAGCGGACGCACAGCTTGGTGGCGAGGCGCTCGGCGGTCGCCTTGTGCCGGGCCAGGTGGTCGACGAAGGCCAGCGCGGCCGCCTCGCCGCCCGCGGCGGTGGCGTTCGCGTGGCTGAAGCCGAGGATCTTCACGGCGCCGGTGGCGTGCTTGTCCGCCGCGTACGTGTAGGTGCCGTCCTTGGCGACGGTCAGCCCGGTGAGCAGCTTCGCCGCCGCCTGCACGTCCGCCTCGCTGTAGATCATGCCGACGGTGTGCAGCTCCATCAGCTCGCGGGCGTAGTTCTCGTTCGGCAGGGCCTTGGTCGACGACCGGTTGTCCAGGTACGTGAGCATCGCCGGGTGCCGGGCCGCGGCCTTGAGCATGTCGGCGTAGCGGCCGAACGCGTGCTTGCGGATCACCGACGCGTCGTAGTCGGGGCGGCTGTCCCACACGCCGCTGGACGGCGCGGCGATGTGCAGGTGGTTGGCCCAGAACGCGGCGTTGGTCTCGAACAGCTGCCGGTTGCTCCAGATGGCCCGGGCGATCGCGGCGCGGCCCAGCTGACCGAATCCCTCGTACGAGTGGACCTTGAGCTTGGCCCGGACGGTCGCGATGCCGGCGCCGGCCAGCGGGAGGCGGGTCAGCAGCGAGTCCAGCGCGGCGTCGCTGATCTTGGCGGGGGCGAGCTGACGGTCCAGCCAGCCGGCCGCACCGAGCTTCTTGATCTCGGCGAGGGACTCGGGCGTCGGCCCGAAGGTGGCCCGGCGCAGCAGGTGCGCGAGCGGGTCGTTGGAGACGAGATCGGCAGGCCCGGGGGTTGCGGCGGCGGCGGGCACGGCCAGCGCCGCGTCGAGGGCCAGGCCCCCGACGGCGGTCGCGGCCACGGCCACGGCACCACCGAGAACGGCGCGGCGGGTCGGCTCAGTCTTCGTCGTCATACCGGACCCTTCGGCCCGTTCCCGGCCCGCCAGCGCCCGTTCGGCCGTTGGCAACCCACCCGCAATCCGCCGGCACCCGTCGCCTACCGGCGCGCGCGGACGTACGCTCAGGCCTGTGGATCAGATCGATGTGGTGCGGACCCCGGCGTCCTGGGTAGTGGTTGGCCTCGACAACGGCGGCACCTGTAACAATGCGACCGTGCTGGACGCGACGGGCCAGTATCTCGTCGATCAGATGGTGGAGAGCCCCAGTCTGGTGACCGACGGCCCGAAGGCCGCGGTCGAGCAGCTCGCCGAGGCGTTCCACGGCATCCTCGCGATGACCAGCACGCCGATGACGCTGGTACGCGCGGTCGGCCTGGACACGCCGGGCCCGGCGAGCGCCGACGGGGTGATCTCCTCGAAGGGCTCGACGAACTTCTCCCAGCTCTCCTGGCACGGTTTCGACATCCGCGGTGCACTCGAGGCGCGCATCGGCCTGCCGGTGATCTACAACAACGACGCCAACGCGGCGGCGCTCTACGCACACCATCGGCATTTCGGCTCCGAGGCCCCGCTGCGGTCGTCCGTGGCGGCGATCGTCGGCACCGGCCTCGGCGGCGGCGTGGTGGAGGACGGCAAGGTCGTCGGCGGGGCGGTCGGCATGGCGGGCGAGCTGGGCCACGTGCAGATCCCGCTGCACGGCGTGCTGGAGGACGACCAGCCGGTGCCGCGGTGCAACTGCGGCTTCGAGGGCGACGTGGAGAGCATCGCGTCGCTGACCGGCATCACCAACAACCTGTTGCCGTACTGGCTGGGCAGGTTCCCCGACCACCCGCTGGCCAAGGAGTCGATCAAGAAGGCGGCGAAGCTGCTGCGCGGGTACGGGGAGCGGGAGGACCCGCTGGCGCTCGCGGTCTTCGGTCAGCAGGCGAGGGCGATCGGCAAGCTGTTCACGATCGCGGCGAACTTCACCGACCCGGCCGCGTACTTCCTCGGCGGCGGCGTGGTCGAGGCGGCACCGCACTTCCGGCAGTGGTTCCTGAACACGGTCCGCGAGCACACCCAGCTCCGCGCCGAGCAGCAGGCGGCGGCGACGTTCGCGCTGGTGCCGGACCTCGACATGGCCGGAGCCCGCGGCGCGGCGGTCGCCGCGCTCGCCCGGGTCCGCAGCATGATGTAGGGCGGGCCACGAGCCTGTAGCAGCCGCCACCGCGCGGCCCGGATCTTTCACCCGGGCCGCGCGTGAAAGCCGCACCATTTCCCGTTGGCGCAGATCCCGTGGAATTCGCGACGAATGCGCCTCCGCCTAGAATCGACGGCGATCGATTCTGCCGTCCAGGCTCCAAGATCCGCTTGTTCATCCGGCCGCGGCGCCCGGAGGCGCGCTGGCAGAGCCGGTTCGCTCCGTTGTCGGGTAATGGCCGTCCGGCATTCCCGATAGACATTTCACCAATTTGGACCGAATGGCGTCGCGGCGCCGCGGCCGCGGGCCCGTGACCGCATTTGTGGGTGCGCCCCTAACACCTGTGACAGGTCATCGACAGCCCTAGATATTGATCGACATCTTCAGTAGCGTCCCCAGTGCCGTCCGCGGCGGGGGGCCCGGACGCGCTGAAGGGGGATCACTGATGCGACGTAGCATCGCGACCGTCGGAGCCGTCGTGCTCGGACTCGTTGCGCTCACACCGGGCGCAGCACCGGCCGCTCCAATCCAGACCGATCCGGGGCTCAGCCCCGCCGACAAGGCGTCCGTCGACGCCGGACTTCCGGTGGCGGACAAGGCCGCACCGGGCGTCAAACCGGCCGGGCCGAACCCGTTCCTGGCCCTGCTGCCCGACGCGTCGAAGGCCGACTACAGCGGCTGGGCGAACTACCTGAAGAAGCAGGCGTCGGCGAAGGCCGCCGCCCGCCTGAAGGCCATCGCGGGCACGCCCGCGGCGGCCGCGAAGGCCGCCGCCGCCGCGGTGGCCGTCGACGAGGACGAGCCGGACGGCACGCGCGGCTCCAATGAGGACCCGGCGTCCGCCCAGCTGATCAAGGGCTTCGGCACCGGTGCCGCGCAGAACTCCGCGATCCGCATCCTGGGCTCGCTCGACCCCGAGTCGGTCACCCCGGTCACCCGGGCCGCGACTCCCGAGGACGACGGGTCCATCCCGCTCGCCGGTGACACCGGCATCGGCTCGGGCCGGGCCGCGATCGTCACCAACGCCGTGATCGGCGACGGCCCGCACGGCTCGGCCGGCACCGGCACCAACGACTTCGACTTCTACGAGCTGCAGGCGACCGCCGGTCAGGTCGTGAAGGTGCAGACCGCCACGCCGACCGGCGACCTGGACACCCTGGTCGCGATCTACACGCCGGACGGCACGATCGTCGCCTCCAACGACGACTCGGGCGGCGGCTTCGACAGCCTGCTGCAGTACAAGGTCCCGGCCTCCGGCACCTTCTACGCGATCGTCGCGGCCTACAGCGGCCTGCCCGCCGACCCGTTCGACCCGGCCAGCGGTGACGGCGGTGCGAGCGAGGGCCCCTACACGGTCACCATCTCGGCGGCCTCGGACGACAACGACTTCTTCGCCGTCAAGCTCAAGGCCGGCGACGTGCTCGGCGCCTCGGTGAAGGGCTCCCCGGCGTACCTGACGGTCTACGACACCACCCCGCGCGAGGTGCACGGCTCCGATCAGGACGCCAGCTTCATCTACCCGATGGACTCGCTGCTGCCCGGTGGCGGCAAGGCGGCCACCGACTACGTGGCCACCAAGGCCGGCTGGCACTACATCGGCGTCGCGCAGGGCAGCGGCTCCTACGACATCACCGTCGAGGCGTACCGCCCGGTCCTGCAGGGCGCGAAGCCCGTCCAGACGCTGTTCCTGGACTTCGACGGCGCCCGGGTCAACACGGGTGTCTTCGGCGGCACGGGCAACGTGCAGCTCAGCCCGTTCTCGGCGTTCCTCGCGCTGTGGGGCATCCCCCGCGCGCAGGAGGACGACGTGATCGACGCGGTCGTCGCGAGCGTCACCGAGAACCTCCGGCAGGACCTGATCGACAGCGGTCTCAACAGCCGGTTCAAGCTGAAGATCCTCAACAGCAAGGACCACGCGGACCCGTGGGGCCAGAAGAACGTCAGCCGCATCGTCATCGGCGGCACGATCGCCGAGTCCGGTGTCAGCACGATCGGCATCGCGCAGAGCATCGACCCGGGCAACTTCGAGACCGAGGAGACCGCCCTGGTCCTGCAGGACGTGCTCAGTGACCCGGCCGGCGGCCCGGCCTCGCTGAACACGTACCTGGGCGCCGGCAGCGACCGGATCGCCTTCGTCGGCCAGGCGGTCGGCAACGTGACCGCACACGAGGCGGGCCACTTCTTCGGCGACTGGCACACCGACAACTCCGACGAGACACCCAACCTGATGGACTCGGGCGGCGCCAACTTCGACGTGCTCTTCGGCGTCGGCCCGGACGGCGTCGGCGGCACCGCGGACGACCTCGACGTCGACTTCGGTGACAGCCGGTTCAGCCCGGCCGAGGGCTTCGTCGGCACGGAGGACACGCTGGGCCGGATCGTCTTCGGCGTCACCAGCTGACGTTTCGGCAGGCGAAAGGGCGTCCCGGGGATCCGGGGCGCCCTTTGCTCACTCCTTGAGCGCGGCCGCGACGTCGGTGTGCAGCGACATGTGGTCGGTCAGCCCGAGGGTGTCGAGCAGGCGGCGCAGGAATCCCGAGGGTGCGGCGAGCCGGACCCAGCCGCCGCGTTCCGTGGCCCGGCCGTGCGCCGTGACCAGGACACCGATGCCCATCGAGTCGCAGAAGTCGAGGCCCGAGAGGTCGACGACGATGCGGGGGGCGGGGCGCTCCACGAGCCGGCCGAGGTTGGCCTTGAGCGATGGCGCGGTGTCGATGTCGAGGGAGCCGCGCAGCGTCAGTACGGCCGTGTTGGGTGGGTGGTGGGCGACCGAGACCTGCATGGCGGCGTCGCTTTCCTCGGGGGGCGGGCAGGGGTCAGCCGGGGGAGTCGGGACGATACCGGTGGGTGTGCTCAGCCTAGGCGAGGAGTCGGTCGCCGGCCGAATCAGGGCGCGGTACTTTGATCAAATGAGCATCGACAAGGGTGAGATCGCCCCCGACTTCGAACTATCGGACCAGGACGGCACGCCGCGGCGGCTGAGCACGCTGCTCGCCGACGGTCCGGTGGTCCTCTTCTTCTATCCCGCCGCCATGACCAGCGGCTGCACGGCCGAGGCCTGCAACTTCCGGGACCTCGCCGCGGAGTACGCGGCGGCCGGCGCGCAGCGGATCGGGATCAGCCGCGACGCCGTCGACAAGCAGAAGAAGTTCGCCGACCTGCACGGCTTCGACTATCCCCTGCTCTCCGACGCGGAGAGCAAGGTCGCCGACGCGTACGGGGTGAAGCGCAAGCTGCCGCTCGGCCCGCTGAGCATCCGGCGGATGACGTTCGTGATCGACACCGACCGGACGGTGCTGGAGGTCGTGCACAGCGAGCGGAACATGAACGAGCACGCCGACCGGGCCCTCGAGGTGCTCAAGGCCCGGCCGGCGAGGTAGTCGCTCAGACCGCGTTGCGCCACTTGCGGCCGCTGCGGCCGATGAGCCGGTCGGCGTCGGTCGGACCCCAGGAGGCGGCCTCGTAGGTGGGGATCGGCGAATTGTCGTTCTTCCAGCGCTCGATGATCGGGTCGACGATCCGCCAGCACTGCTCGACCTCGTCGGTGCGGATGAACAGCGTGGGGTCGCCGAGCAGGGCGTCGAGCAGCAGCCGCTCGTACGCCTCCGGCGACTCCTCGCGGAACGTCTGCTCGTACGAGAAGTCCATGCTCGCCGTGCGCACCCGGAAGGAGTGGCCCGGCACCTTGGCGCCGAAGCGCAGCGAGATGCCCTCGTTGGGCTGGATCCGCAGGATCAGCGCGTCCGCGTCCAGCTCGGTGAGCTGGTTGGTCGGGATCGGCAGGTGCGGCGGCCGCTGGAACTGCAGCGCGACCTCGGTGACCCGGGCGGGCAGCCGCTTGCCGGTACGCACATAGAACGGCACGCCGGCCCAGCGCCAGTTGTCGACGTTGAGCCGCATGGCCGCGTACGTCTCGGTGCGCGACAGCGGGTCGACGCCCACCTCGTCGCGGTAGCCGGCCATCAGGTCGTCGCGGGTGCCGCCGCGGGTGTACTGGCCGCGGACCGCCAGGTCGGCGATGTCGCGGTCGGTGGGCAGCCGGATGGCCTGCAGCAGCTTGACCTTCTCGTTGCGCAGCCCCTCCGCGTCGAACGACGCCGGCGGCTCCATCAGGGCCAGCGCGAGGACCTGGAGCACGTGGTTCTGCACGATGTCGCGCATCGCGCCGGCGTGCTCGTAGAAGCCGCCGCGGGTGCCGACGCCGAGCGTCTCGGCGACGGTGATCTGCACGTGGTCGACCCACGACCGGTTCCAGATGGGCTGGAAGATCGCGTTGGCGAAGCGCAGCGCGAGCACGTTCTGGACGGTGTCCTTGCCCAGGTAGTGGTCGATGCGGAAGACCTGCGGCTCGTCGAAGGCTGCGTGCACGATGCCGTCGAGCTCGTGCGCGGTACGCAGATCGTTGCCGTACGGCTTCTCGATCACGAGCCGGGCGAAGGAGCCCTCCCGGGCGTGGTTCAGGCCGGCGCCGGCGAGCCCCTTGATGACCGGCTCGAAGGCCTCGGCGGGGGTGGAGAGGTAGAAGATCCGGTTGCCCGACGTGCCGCGGGTGGCGTCCAGCTCGTCGAGCACCTCGGCCAGGCGCTTGTAGGTCTCCGGCTTGTCGTAGCCGCCCGAGACGTAGCGGATGCCGCCCTGCAGCTGCGGCTTGTCCGCGAGGCTGCGGCTGCCGAGGGCGCTCTCGGCGAACTGGTGGTCCTCCATCGGGGTGCGGGCGACGCCGACGAGGGCGAACTCGCCGGGCAGCCGGCTGTGCCGGGCGAGACTCTCCACGGCCGGCAGCAGTTTGCGGCGGGTGAGGTCGCCGGACGCGCCGAAGATGACCAGGGTGGCGGGCGGGGCGTTGCGGTCCTGCACGAGCTGGGGAACGTTGTCCATCGTCAGGTCTTCCTCCGACCGCGTACGTGAGCTTCCGTGTGAACTTTACGCAGCGCGAGGGGTGCCGGATCAAACCCGTACGCCGATGCGGCCAGGCCCATATCTGCAAAAGTGGCAAACTGGGGAGTAAGGTGCCAATCGGCAGAGGGAGATTGCTCGTGAAGTACCGGCTCGTGACCCGCAGCGACTTCGACGGTCTCGTCTGCGCGGTGCTGCTGCGTGTGCTCGACATGATCGACGACATCACCTTCGTGCACCCCAAGGATGTGCAGGACGGCGCGATAGCCATCACGGAGCGTGACATCCTGACCAACCTGCCGTTCTCGCCCGGCGCCCACATGGTGTTCGATCACCACCACTCCGAGACTCTGCGTAATCAGGGCGACCGGTCGAACCACATCATCGACCCCGACGCGCCCTCGGCGGCGCGGGTCATCTACGACTACTACGGCGGGGCGGAACGCTTCCCGGAGATCTCGGACGAGCTCATGCGCGCCGTCGACCAGGCCGACTCCGCCGACTACTCGCTCGACGACATCCTCAACCCGCAGGGCTGGACGCTGCTCAACTTCCTGATGGACAGCCGGACCGGCCTCGGCCGCTTCCGCGAGTTCCGGATCTCGAACTACCAGCTGATGATGCTGCTCATCGACGCCTGCCTCCAGCTGCAGACGGTCGACGAGATCCTCGAGCTGCGCGACGTCAAGGAGCGCTCGGAGCTGTACCACGACTGCTCGGCGATGTTCGTGGAACAGCTGCGCCGGGTGAGCCACGTCGACGGCGACGTGGTCGTGGTCGACCTGCGCGGGGAGGAGACGATCCACGCGGGCAACCGCTTCATGGTGTACGCGCTTTACCCCGAGGCTCGGGTGTCGGTGCACATCATCTGGGGCCGGCAGCGGATCAACACGGTCTTCGCGTGCGGCAAGTCGATCCTCGACCGCTCGTCCCCGGTCGACATCGGCGAGGTGATGCTGCGCTACGGCGGCGGCGGCCACCTGGCGGCCGGCACCTGCCAGGTACCGCACGAGGACTCGCCCCGGGTCCTGGCCGAGATCATCGACGCCCTCAAGACGCCCCGCACGGTCTCGGTGTAATCCGGCCGGGCAAAGAGCTGAGCGGAGCGGGAAGCCGAACCTTCCCGCCCCGCTCTATGCAGGTCGTGGGTCTTGCCCTTGACCCCACCCGCCGGTCGTGTTCCGCGCCCCACGCGCATCAGCACGACACACCCGCGCCCACCTGCGCGGGACGTCTGTCACTCGCCGGGGCCGTCCCGGTAGCTCCAGGAGGTCACCCGCGGCGCCTTCGCCGCGCCGACCAGTTCCTTGTCTTCTTCGTCCTTCGCCTCGGGCTCCTCGGCGGCCGGCTCGCCACGGCGACGGGACCGCAGCGCCACGATCAGGCCGCCGGCCGCGGCGAGGGCGGCGGCGACCCAGCCCGCCACGCTCCAGAAGCCGGGTCCGTCGTCGGCCTCGAGCAGGGCCGCGACCACGGCGGGGTCGATCGAGTCGGAGTTCGTGCCGGAGTGGCCGCCGCCACCGTGGGTGGCCGCCTCCTGGCCCGGCGCGGCCGGGGTGAGCGTGAGGGTCACCGGCGGCATGGTCGCGCCCTTGGCTGGGTCCGCGTAGGTCGCCTCGACCTTGAAGGTCATCTGTGCCGCGGCCGGCAGCGGGCCCATGGCCACGGTCAGGTCCGTCGACTTGCCGGGTGCGAGCGCCCTGCCCGGCATCGCGATCCAGGTGATCGCCGCGGCGGCCTCGTTGACCTGGCTGTTGCCGTGCAGGCCGAGCATCGGCTCGTCGAGAGGTCTGTTGACGATCTGCGGCGCCCAGTCGTCGACCGAGAGCGGGTAGGCCTCGGCGACCGGCAGGTCCGCGGGGAGCAGCAGCTTCACCCGCGTGATGGCGCTCTGCGCGGTGTTCTTCACCCGGAACGTCACGTCGGTGCCGCCGCCCTGCGGCGCGCTCGGCGGGCTGACCGTCACGTCGGCGGCGGCGGGGGATGCCGCACACAGCACACCCGCGGCGACGGCGGCGGCCACCACGCCCGCCCGGCGGTGCTTCACGAGATGCCTCACGAGGGTTAGTTCGGCTCCCGCGCCCGAATGGTTCAACCGCTCGGAACTTTCTTTTCCCGGGTTCGGCATGATGGTCGGCATGCGTGACGTGCCGATCGACAGCGACATGATCAGACTCGGACAGTTCCTGAAGCTTGCCGACCTCATCGACACCGGGGGAGAGGCCAAGGTGCTGATCACGATCGGCGATGTGACGGTCAACGGCGAGGTCGACACCCGGCGCGGCCGGCAGTTGCATCCGGGTGATGTCGTCTCGGTCCGGGGCCGGTCCGCGCGAGTCGCCTGAGGACGATCCGGGCAACTCGGATACTCACATAGGCAACAACGTGTGACGAGTTGTTGACATGGTGTCGATCACAGGCATCTACTGAGGTCGGTTGTGTTACCGGCGTCACAGATGTCGTGTTCGTTCCGCCTCGCTGGGGAGGCCCCATGTCTCGTGCACGCATTCGTGCGGTCACGTCGGTAGCGGCCGCGGCGCTGCTCGCGGTGGCGCTCGCCGGATGCGCGGGCTGGGGCGGTGGCGGCGGCGGGTCCGACGACGCGAACAGCATCGACGTGCTGATGGTCAACAACCCGCAGATGATCGATCTGCAGCGGCTGACCGCGGACAACTTCACCAAGCAGTCCGGCATCCGCGTCAACTTCACCGTCCTGCCGGAGAACGACGTTCGCGACAAGATCAGCCAGGAGTTCTCCAGCCAGGCCGGCCAGTACGACGTCGCGTCGCTGAGCAACTTCGAGATCCCGATCTACGCGAGGAGCGAGTGGATCGCCCCGCTGGACGCCTACGTCGCGGCCGACACCGTGTTCGACCAGGCGGACATCCTGCCGCCGATGACGAAGTCGCTGACCGCCAACGACGGCAAGCTCTACGGCGAGCCGTTCTACGGCGAGTCCTCGTTCCTGATGTACCGCAAGGACGTCCTCGACGCGCTGGGCGTCCAGATGCCCGCGAAGCCGACCTGGCAGCAGGTCGCGGCCATCGCCGCACAGGTCGACGGCAAGCAGCCCGGCATGGCCGGCATCTGCCTGCGCGGTCAGCCCGGCTGGGGCCAGGTCTTCGCCCCGCTGACCACGGTGGTGAACACCTTCGGCGGCACCTGGTTCGACATCGACTGGAACGCGCGGGTCGACTCGCCCGAGTTCCGCCAGGCCGTCCAGTTCTACGTCGACCTGGTCCGCGCGCACGGCGAGACCGGCGCGCCGCAGGCCGGCTTCACCGAGTGCCTCAACAACCTGATCCAGGGCAACGTCGCGATGTGGTACGACGCGACAAGCGCCGCCGGTTCGCTCGAGGCCGCGGACTCGCCGGTCAAGGGAAAGATGGGCTACGTCGCCGCGCCGGTCGAGAAGACCGCGAGCTCGGGCTGGCTCTACGCCTGGTCCTGGAGCATCCAGCAGGCCAGCGAGAAGAAGGACAACGCCTGGAAGTTCATCTCCTGGGCGTCCGGCAAGGAGTACGAGAAACTCGTCGGCGGCCAGCTGGGCTGGTCCCGGGTTCCCGCCGGCAAGCGTGCCTCGACCTACGACAACCCGGACTACCTCAAGGAGGCCTCGGCGTTCGCCGAGCCCACCGAGCAGGCCATCTCCACCGCCGACCCCCGCAACCCCGGCGTGCAGCCGCGCCCGGCCATCGGCATCCAGTTCGTCGGCATCCCCGAGTTCACCGACCTCGGCACGCAGGTCTCGCAGTACGTCAGCTCGGCCATCGCCGGGCAGATGACCGTCGACGAGGCCCTGGAACGCGGCCAGCCCCTGGCCGACGACGTCGCCGAACGATATCGATCCCGCGAGAACGGCTGAGGGCGTCACGGCCGGACGCGGGTCGTGCGGACATGAGAGGGAGGCGAAGCTGACATGACATCCGTGGCCGAGAAGACCGGCGAGGGACAGCTCGGCAGCGCTCCTCCGCGCCCACCCGGCGCGGCGCGCAGGGCCGCGGGCTGGGCCCGCCGCGCGCCGCTCATGCCCGCCCTCATCTTCATGATCATCGTGACCCAGTTGCCGTTCGTGGTGACCCTGGTCATCTCGTTCATGGACTGGAACGCCTACTACCCGGACGAGCGGGGCTTCACCGGCGTCGACAACTACCGGCGGGTCTTCACCGACGTCAACATGCTTGACGCGGTCTGGACCACCGTCAAGCTCACGGTCGGCGTCGTGCTGATCAGCCTGATCCTCGGGCTGGGCATAGCGCTACTGCTGGACCGGAGGTTCCGGGGCCGCGGCGCGGTCCGCACGATGATGATCGCCCCGTTCCTGGTGGTACCGGTCGCGGCGGCGCTGCTCTGGAAGCACGCGCTCTACAACCCCGAGTACGGCCTCTTCAACGGGGCGCTGACCTGGGTGTGGGGCCTGTTCGGATCGGACGACCCGCCGCAGCCGGACTGGATCAGCAACATGCCACTGTGGTCGATCATCTTCTCGCTGGTCTGGCAGTGGACGCCGTTCATGATGCTGATCCTGCTGGCCGGGCTGCAGAGCCGCCCGCTCGACGTCGTCGAGGCGGCGCGCATCGACGGGGCCGGCGGCTGGCAGATCTTCCGCAGCATGACGCTGCCGCACCTGCGCCGCTACCTCGAGCTCGGCGCGCTGCTCGGATCGATCTACATCGTGCAGAACTTCGACGCCGTCTTCACCATCACGTCCGGCGGCCTGGGCACGGCGAACCTGCCGTACACGATCTACCAGATCTTCTACCAGGCGCACGACTACGGCCGGGCCTCGGCGGCCGCCGTGGTCGTGGTGGTCGCCACGATCATCATCGCGACGTTCGCGCTGCGGACCGTCTCGTCGCTGTTCAGGGAGGACTCGGGCCGATGAGCACCCTCACGCAGACCGCGCCGGCGGGCCCGCCGAAGCGCAAGGACCGCGTCGGGCCGTGGCTCTCGCTGCTGGCCTGGGTCGTCGGCATCCTGTTCGTGCTGCCGGTGCTCTGGATGGTGCTGACCTCGTTCCACAGCGAGGCGGACGCCGCGACCAACCCGCCGGCCGTCTTCGCCCCGATCACCCTGGAGGGCTACCGCGAGTTCTTCTCCGGCGCCGCCAGCCCCTGGCCGCCGCTGCTCAACTCGCTCACCGCCAGCGTACTTTCGACGGTCCTGGTGCTGCTGCTGGCGTTCCCCGCCGCGTACGCGCTGTCCATCAAGCCGGTGCGCAAGTGGACCGACGTGCTGTTCTTCTTCCTCTCCACCAAGATGCTGCCGGTCGTCGCCGGCCTGCTGCCGCTGTACCTGTTCGCGCAGTACACCGGCCTGCTGGACAACATCTGGCTGCTGATCGTCTTCTACACCTCGATGAATCTGCCGATCGCGGTCTGGATGATGCACTCGTTCCTGGCCGAGGTGCCGGTCGAGATGCTCGAGGCCGCGTCCATGGACGGCGCGAGCCTGGCCCGGACGCTGCGCTCGGTCATCGCCCCGGTGGTCCTGCCGGGCCTCGCGGCGACCGCGCTGATCTGCTTCATCTTCAGCTGGAACGAGCTGCTCTTCGCCCGGGTGCTCACCGCCACCGTCGCGGAGACGTCCCCGGTCTTCCTGACCAGCTTCGTCACCAGCCAGGGCCTGTTCCTGGCCCAGTTGTGCGCGGCCGCCTTCGTGGTCTCGCTGCCCGTGCTCGTCGCCGGCTTCGCGGCACAGGACAAGCTCGTGCAGGGCCTGTCGCTGGGCTCGGTCAAGTAGCCGCCCGCCAAGCATCCACTCCGCCCCGATAAAGGTGACCGGCCCCGCCCCCTGGGGCCGGTCACCGCCCGCCGCGGACGATTTTTTCCCCGGAACGGGTAGGAACCCGTCCGCCCCGGGGTACGTCTCACCGCCTATGACCAGACTTCGCTGCCTGTCGACGGCCGCTGCCGCCGCTACCTTGTTCCTGCTCAGCGGATGTGCCCAGACGGTCGGCGCCGGCGCCGAGGCGCTGTCGCCCTCCGCGGCTCCCGCATCGCCCGTCCTACCGGACGACGATGACGCGCTGATGCTGCGGGTGGCTTACACGGGTGGCTTCGTCGGCCCGGACATGCTCGCCGGCCGGATGCCCGAGACCAGCGTCTACGCGGACGGCCGGGTGATCTTCGACGGCCCGGTCCCGGCCATCTATCCCGGCCCGGCGCTGCCCAATGTCCAGGTGCTGACCATCTCGCCGGACGCGCTCGGGACGCTGCTCGACAAGGCCGTCGCCGCGGGCGTGCAGGACGGCGCCGACCTCGGCCACCCCGGCGTCGCGGACGCACCGACCACCGAGATCACCGTCCGGACCGCGGCCGGCGAGCAGACGGTCGGCGCGGAGGCCCTCAATGAGGCGCAGGCCGACGACCCGCTGCTCACCGCGCCGCAGAAGCAGGCCCGCAAGAAGCTCCTGGCCTTCATCGAGGAGCTGAACAGGATCACCACCCAGCCGGCCGGCGGCACGCCGCAGCAGTACCGCCCCGAGGTCCTGGCCGCGATCGTGCGGCCGTACGTGGAGCCCGGCGACGGCCTGCCCGAGCGGCCGAAGAAGGTCGGGTGGCCCGGCCCGGCGCTGCCCGGCGAGTCGCTGAACCCGACCGTCGGGATCAACTGTGTCGCCGCCACCGGCAAGCAGGTCGACGCCGTCCTGGCCGCGGCGAAGGAGGCCAACGCCGCCACGCCGTGGACCTCCGGCGGCAAGACCTACTCGGTGCGCCTGCGGCCGCTGCTCCCGGACGAGACGGGCTGCGCCGACCTGAAGGCGGCCCGATGACCCCGATCGGCGAACCGTTCGATGAGTCGCCGGGCAACCGGCCCGACTCCGGCCCGGCGAACAGCGAAGGGCCGGGACAGGCGACGCCCGTCCCGGCCCGCACGGCCTGCCGGCCCTGGCTTACTGCACGCCGAGTAGATCCACCACAAAGATGAGGGTCTCGTTCGGCTTGATCGCGCCGCTGGCGCCGCGGGAGCCGTAGCCGAGGTGCGGGGGGATGGTCAGCTTGCGGCGGCCGCCGACGCGCATGCCGGCCACCCCCTGGTCCCATCCGCCGATGACCTGGCCGTCGCCCAGCAGGAAGTCGAACGGCTGGCCGCGGTTGTACGACGCGTCGAACTCCTTACCCGTGGAGAACGCGACCCCTACGTAGTGGACGTTGACCCGGTGTCCGGGCTTCGCCTCGTCGCCGTCACCGACGGTGATGTCCTCCACGACCAGTTCGGCCGGCGGCGCGCCCTCGATGGGGCCGACGTCGGGCTTCTCCATGTTTCCTCCTGTGTTGTGTGCCTTCGGCCATGCAACCACAGCGCCGCGTCTTTTTCGGGCAGCACCACCCACCGTAGTGAACGACTGGCGGCTGATCTCCGTACTGTCCGCCGTGGGGTCGCTGCGGCCTCGCGCCGCCGTGCCCGCGAGCCGAGGAGGTCACATGACCGTCGTACGCCGTACCGCTGCCCTGGCGCTGGCCGGCGGGATCGCCGCGGCCGCCGCCGTGCTCCCCGCCCTGCCCGCCCTCGCGCACGGCGCGCCGACGTCGCCGATCAGCCGCAGCGCGGCCTGCGCCGACGGCGGTGAGCGGACGGGTTCGGCCGTCTGCAAGGCGGCGCGCACGGCGAACGGCCGGGAGTTCGGCAACTTCTCGAACGTGCGGGTGCCGAACGTGAACGGCAAGGACAGACAGACCATCCCGGACGGCGAGCTGTGCAGCGGCGGCGTGGCGGAGTACAAGGGCCTGGACCTGGCGCGTACGGACTGGCCGACGACCAAGGTCACCGCGGGCGCCACGCTGCCGATCACGTACGCGGGGACGATCCCGCACCAGGGCACGTTCCGGGTCTACCTGACCAAGCAGGGCTACGACCCCTCCGAGCCGCTGGGCTGGGGTGACCTGAGCGCGTCGCCGATCCTGACGGCGCAGGACCCGCCGCTGCGCGGCGGCGCCTACCGGATGAGCGCCAAGCTGCCGAAGGATCGCAGCGGCCGGCACGTGCTCTACACGGTGTGGCAGACCTCCAGCACGCCGGACACCTACTACTCCTGCTCCGACCTGCAGATCAAGGCCCGGCCCGTTGCGGTCGCCGCGGCGAAGCCGGCCAAGGCGGCCAAGGCCTCCGCCGCGCCCAAGGCGTCGCGCTCCGCGGAGCCGGGGGTGATCGCCTCCCCGCAGGAGGTCGCCGCCCCGGCGGCCGCGGGCGTGCCGGAGCCGAAGGCCAAGGAGTCGTGGCTGAGCCCAGCGGCCGCGGAGGCCGAGGACCGGGTGGCCCTCGGCCACCAGATCATCCTCGCGGCGCTCATCGTGATCGTCGGCGTCCTGGCCGGTGCCGCCTTCAACCGCTGGCGCGCGGCTCGCGGCACGCGCGGGTAGGCGCCGCGGACCGGCCCGATAGCGTTGGTCGGGATGAGACAGCGCGTGCGGTGGTTGAGCGTCGGAGCCGTGGTGGCGACCGTGGTCGTCGCCCTCGCCCTCCGGCCGGCCACGAACGACGGTCCACCGCCGACGGCCTCCGGCGCGCCCGCCTCGCCGGCCGCGTCGGCGCCGCCCTCGGCGTCGGCGTCCGCCGCGCCCCCGCCCGGTGCGCCGGCGTGCGCCCGGGCGGTCGCCCGCCTCTCGCCAGAGGAGCGGGCCGGGCAACTGCTCATGGTGGGTACGCCGGTCGACCGCCCGCGCGGCCTGAGGGCCGTGGTGCGGCGGCACCACCTCGGCGGCGTGTTCCTGGCCGGCCGCAGCAAGCGCTCCGCCGCCGCGTTGCGTTCGGACATCGCCGCACTGCAGGGCGGCTCCGCGCTGCCGTTGCTGGTCGCGCTCGATCAGGAGGGCGGCAGCGTGCAGACCCTCAAGGGGCCCGACTTCCCGCTGATCCCGTCGGCGCGGCGGCTCGGCGGGTCCTCGCAGGCGTTGCTGCGCGACGCCGTGCGCGACAGTGCGCGGCGGCTCTCGGGGATCGGTGTCACGGTCAACCTCGCGCCGGTGGCGGACACGGTGCCGGCGGGACTGGGTGAGGGCAATCCGCCCATCGGGGCGTTCGGCCGGGAGTACGGCTCCGAGCCCGGCCGGGTCGCCGACGACATCCGTGCGGTCGTGCCGGCGTCGCAGGGCGCGGGTGTCCTGACGATCCTCAAGCACTTCCCGGGTCTGGGCAGGGTGCGTGCCAACACCGACACGTCCACGAGGGCGGTCGACCGCGCGGCGACCGTCGACGACGAGTACCTCGAGCCGTTCGTGGCCGGCATCGACGCCGGCTCGGCCGGGGTGATGATCTCCTCGGCCTCCTATCCGCGCCTGGACCCCGACGACATCGCCGCGTTCTCGGCCCCGATCGTCACCGGGCTGCTGCGCGACCGCCTCGGCTACCGCGGCCTGGTCATGTCCGACGACCTCGGCGCGGCGCGGGCGGCGCGAGCGGTGCCGGCCGGGCAGCGCGCGGTCCGCTTCGTGCGCGCGGGCGGCGACCTGGTGCTGACGATCCGGCCGCAGGACGCCGGGCCGATGACCGCCGCCCTGATCGGGGAGGCCCGCCGGTCGCCGGCCTTCGCGGCCCGGGTCGACGACGCGGCCGTACACGTGCTGGAGGCCAAGCGGCGCGCCGGCCTGCTCCGGTGCTGACCCCGGGCCGGGCCGGCCGGAGCCGCGCCGTCACGGCCCGGGGTCCCGGAGCCTGATCCGCGCGGCGATGGGCAGGTGGTCGCTTCCGGTCGCGGGCAGCGCCCAGACCTCGGTGACCGTCGACGACCGGACCATGATCTGATCGATCCGCGCGACCGGCGAACCCGCAGGCCAGCTGAAGGCGAAGTCCGCCTCCGCCGTGGTCAGCAGCGAGCCGATCGGTTCGAGGCCCCGGTCGTGCACCGTGTTGTTCAGATCTCCCAGCAGGATCACCCGGCCGAGCGGCTCGGCGGCGATGTTCGCGGCGAGCAGGGCGGCGCTCTCGTCGCGCCGCGCGCAGTCGAACCCGGTGAGCCCGAGGCGCACCGAGGGCAGGTGTGCGACGTAGACGGCGACGTCGCCGTGCGGGGTACGCGCGGTGGCCCGCAGGCCGCGGTTCCAGCCGGCGCCGAGGTCCCGCGGCCTGATGTCCACCGGGCGCGCCTCGGCGAGCGGGTAGCGCGACCACAGGCCAACGGTGCCGTGCACGGTGTGGTGCGGATACTCCGGCGGGAACGCCGCGGCGTATTCGGGCAGCGCGGCGGGGGTCAGCTCCTCCAGGGCGACCAGGTCCGGCCGGACCTCGAGGAGTGCGCGCACCGTCGCCGCCGGGTCGGCGTTCTCGTCGCTGACGTTGTGCTGGACCGCGGTGACGTCGTAGGGCCGGTCCCGCTCCGGCAGCAGACAACGGCCGAAGAGGCCGGACCAGGCGAGCACGACCAGCAGCACGGCGGGCAGGCAGACGGCCGGCCGGCGCCACAGCGCCAGGCCGAGGAGCACCGGGATGCTCAGGCCGAGCCAGGGCAGGAACGTCTCCAGGAGGCTGCCCAGGTGCCCGGGCGTGTTCGGCACGGCGGCGTGGAACGCCAGCAGGCCGGCGACAACCACGGCGAACGCCGCGACGACGAGTCCGCGCCGCCGGCCGCCGCCGGTCCCGGCGCCCCGCGGTGAGGTTCGCACCCGGCGATGCTCGCAGCCTCGCGCAACCGCGACGGCTCAGGGTGCGTACACCCGAAGCTCCGTCCGGTCGGTGATGTAGAGCTTGCCGCCGGCGACGACCGGGTGGCTGTTCATCGGGGCGAGGCCGCTCGGGGCGGCGGCCCAGGAGCCGTCCTCCGGAGACAGGAACGCGAGCTGATCGCCGCTGCCGGCGAGGAGCAGGTCGGTCGCGCGGACCATCCGCTGGGTGCCGTCCAGGCCGCGCCACCACAGCAGCCTCCCCGTCGCCGGCTCCCAGGCGCTGACGACGGCGACGCCGGTGCCCGTGTGGAACTCCCCGCCGCCCAGGTAGAGGCGCCGGCCGTCGTCGCAGACGGGACCGCTCATCCCGGGTATCCGCCAGAGCGGCCGGCCCGAGGCAGCCTCCACCGAGCGCATCCCCCGCGCGTTGGTGAGGTAGAACCGGCTGCCGGTCGGGTCCGCCGCCTCGGCGGTGGTCTCGATGCCGGTGTGCCAGATCCGCCGTCCCGTGTCGGCGGAGACCGCCGTCCAGGTCCCGGCGGTCCGGTCGGCCATCAGCACCCGGCCGCGCGCCGACACCTGTCCGGCGAGGACGTCGTCGCGTTCCCACCGGCGAACGCCGTCGGAGGTACGGAAGGCGACCGAGCCGGCCCCGGGATCGGGCCCGGCGCCGTCGTAGGTCGATGCGACCACCGTGCCCGCGTCCACGACGAACGAGGAGATGCGCAGGTGCGTCGACGTCTTCCAGCGTACGGCCCCGGTCTTGACGTCCAGCGCGACAACCCGGGAACCCGCTGTGGACCGGGCGCCGCACCTCGCGCCGACGGCGATCAGCCGGTTGCCGGCCACCGCCATGCCCAGCGCGTCGAAGGAGGCCGAGCTGAAGCGCCAGAGCCGCTCGCCGGTCTTGGCGTCGTACGCCGTGATGCCGTTCGTGGCGTGGTCGAGGGCGAAGACGCGGCTGTTGGCGACCACGGGTGGCGTGCCGGCCCGGCCGCAGCGGTCGGCCTCGGGCCCCGAGTCGACGCGCCAGCGCAGCTTCAGGCCGGCGACGCTGCGGGCGGTGACGATCCGCTCGTGCGGGTTCCAGGTGTTGTTGCCCGGCCCGTGCCCGTCCTGGGCCCAGATCGACGAGGGCGACCCGGTGTCCGCCAGGGCGGAACCCGGGAGCGGCGTGCCGGCGACGGCGAGCGCCCCGGTGAGGACGATCTTGAGCAGCATGTCCTCATGGTCCGGCCTGCTCCGGCGGCGGCCGGTCAGGCGCGCGGATAAACGGACAAAACGGGCGCGATTCGCTGCGGAGCCGCGGCTCTCCGGGCCGGGTCCGGATCAGGCCGGTTTGCGACCGACGCCGGCGAACTCGGAGACCTTGTCGGTGATCCCGGGATGCCGCGGGTCGGGACGCCACGCCGAGCAGGTGACGACGCCCGGGTCGAGCAGCTCCAGGCCGTCGAAGAAGCCGGCGATCTCGTCGCGGCTGCGCGCGGTGATCGGCGCGGCGCCGCTCTCGTTCCACTGGCGCATCGACTGCTCCACCGCGGGACCGTTGACCTCAAGGGTCGGGTGCGAGATGACCAGGTAGCTGCCGGGCGGAACCGCCTCGACCAGGCGAGCGACCACCGCGTGCGCCGCGGCGTCGTCGACGATGAAGTTGACGATGCCGAGCAGCATGATCGTGATCGGCTCGGTGAAGTCGAGCGTCTTCGCCGCGTCCTGCAGGATCCTTTCGACGTCGTTGGCGTCGGCGTCGATGTAGTCGGTCGCGCCCTCCGAGGTGCTGGTCAGCAGGGCCCGGGCGTGCACGAGCACCATCGGGTCGTTGTCGACGTAGACGATCCGGCTGCCGGGCGCGACGGCCTGGGCGACCTCGTGCGTGTTGTTCGCCGTCGGCAGGCCCGTGCCGATGTCGAGGAACTGCCGGATGCCCGCCTCGCCGGCCAGGTGGCGCACCACCCGGCCGAGGAACTCCCGGTTCGCCCGGGCGGACTGCACGAGCTCGGGCATGAGGGCCAGTGCGTACTCGGCGGCCTCCCGGTCGGCGGCGAAGTTGTCCTTGCCGCCGAGCAGGTAGTTCCACAACCGAGCCGAGTGTGCGACCTCGGTGTTGAGCATGTCGTGCAGCTCGGCACCGGTAGCGGGCGTGTCCGTCACGGCTGTGTCCCCTCGAATCGCCGCAGGATCTATGTGGACGGAATCCTAGCCCCGCCCCGGGCGCGGCGGGAGTGCCCGGGGCGGCGGGATCATCTGCCCATTACGCCGACCTCCGCCGCGCTGGTCCAGGGCCGCCCGGCCACCTCCGACAGCGCCCGGAGCCGGACGTAGCGGGCGGTCCGCGCGCTGAAGCAGGCGTTCTGCTCGGCCACGTTGTTCAGCCAGGTGCCGGTCGCCGCCGGCGTGCCCCAGGTCGCGCCGTCGGTGGAGGTGTACACCTCGTAGCCGGCGATCCGGCCGTTGGGGCTGTTCTGCCGGGGCCGGTAGTAGACGCAGCTGACGCTGCCCGCGCGGCCCAGGTCGAGCTGGATCTCGTGCGGATGCGGTGGCGCGGCGGCCTGCCACTGGGTGTGCCAGTACGTGGCCGTGTTGCCGTCCAGCACGTTGACCGCCCGGCCGTCCTCGCCGACGGTCTCCTGGCTGTCGGCCGAGCGGACCTTCATCGTCACCCGCGGCACCCGCTGCGCGACGGCCACGTTGAGCTCGGCCGCCGTCGTCCAGGCCCGGCCCGCCACCTCCGAGAGCGCCCGGAGCCGCAGGTAGCGGCCGGTCTTGCCGGCGAAGGTGACCGTCTGCTCGGCGGTGCTGTTCGGCCAGGTGCCGGTGGCTACGGGTGTGCCCCAGGCGGTGCCGTCGGTGGAGACGGACACCTCGTAGCGGGCGATGCGGCCGTTTGTCGAGTTCTGCCGGGGCAGATAGGACAGGCCGGTCACGCTGTACGTCGCGCCGAGATCCAGGGTGACCTGGTGCGGATGCTTGGGATCGGCGGCCACCCACTGGGTGTGCCAGTGGGTGGCCGGATTGCCGTCGAGCGCGTTCGTGGCGGGGCCGGTGGTCTCCTGGCTGTCGACGGACCGCACCCGCAGCTGCGACTGCGGCAGCCGCTGCCGTACGAAGGTCGCCGTGTAGGTCTTCGGCGTCGTCGGCGCGACGACGACGTGGGTCTGCGCGCCCGCGTCGGACCAGGCGGCGTAGACGTACGCGGTACCGCCGTCGGACTGCGGGGTGACGGCGCTGACCGTGTTCTCCGAGCCCTGGATGACCGTGCGGGTGAACGGGGTGGTCTGCTCGGTGCTGCCCACCGCCAGCCGCAGCCCGGGCGGGTTGCTGTGGAACGTCAGGTCGACCGTGCGCGGGTCGATGCGCCGGGTGCTCGTCGCCGACAGCCCGCCGGAGTCGGTCGCGGTCAGCACAAGCTCCAGGTACGACGGATACTCGTGGTCCGGCGCCGGGAACGACGCCCCGGAGACCCCGTTCCACTCCTGCACGGTGTGGATGTGGCAGTTGTCCAGCGTGAAGCAGTGGTACTGCAGCAGCCGCCACCGCAGGGCGGACGCGGGCAGGGCGCCCAGCTCGGGGTCGGTGGCGTGCCCGGCGAAGGTGATCGTGTCGCCGACGGCGAAGGTCGAGCCGGCCGCCGGCGCGTCGACGAAGGCCTCCGGCGGCGTGTTGCCGGCCCGGATCTCGACGGTCTGCGCGTCGGCGACGTCGAGGGTGTCCACCACCCGCAGCCGCGCCGTGTACGGCCCGCCGGGCGGATACGTGTAGGTCGCGGTCGGCGTCCGCGCGTCGACGGTGCCGTCGTCGGTGAAGTCCCACTCGTAGCGGAGCAGGCCCTCGTCGGCCGGGTCCGGGTCGGTCGAGGAGGTCGCGTCGAAGGAGACGGTCAGCGGCCCGGGCCCGGTGGTCGGCGACGCGACGAGGACCGCGTTCGGCGGCTGGTTACCGGCGAAGTAACGGATCCTGCGCACGGAGCCGCCCGCGTCGGCGTAGTACAGGTCGCCGCCCGGCCCGATCGCCAGGTCGACCGGGTTCGCCGCCGCCGCGACGAAGGTCACCCGGTTCGCCGCGACCGGCACCCCACCGGGCGCGGCCGGCTGCATCGCCCAGATGCAGTCGCGGGTGTAGTCGGCGAAGAACACCGCACCGGCGTACGCGGCCGGATAGTCGCCGCCCGCGGCCGGGAGGAACGCCACGCCGGAGGTGCTGGAGCCGCCGGTCGGGCAGGCCTCCCCGGCGACCACCTTCTCGGTGTGCTGGTACGCGTAGTGCGGCGACGCCTGCCCGCCCGCGGTGTACAGGCCCTCGCACAGGTTGACGTTGGCGCCGTCGTACCCGGCCTGCCGGGCGGTTCCCTCGAAGCACGGCCAGCCGAAGTTGGTGACCGCCGCGGTCGGGCTGGTCAGGCGGTTGATCTCCTCCCAGGTGTTCCAGCCGACGTCGCCGAGCCACACCTCGCTCGTGCCGGGCCGCATCGCGAACCGGTACGGGTTGCGCAGGCCGTGCGCGACGATCCGCCGGGTGTTGGGGTCCGCCGACGCGCCGGCCGGGTTGCCGGCCGCGGCCTCCCCGGTGAGCGGGTCGAGGCGCAGGATCGTGCCGTCGAGCCCGGCCGGGTCGGCCGGCGTGCGGACGTCCTGTGAGCGCAGCGCCCCGCCCTCGGCGGTGGGCGGCGCCATCGTGCCGCCGGGCGGGTCGGCGCACGGGTTGAGCGGCGTGCCGAGCTGCCCGTAGTCGACGGCATTGAAGCTGGCGCCGTCGCCGGCGCTGACGTAGAGCATGCCGTCCGCGCCGAAGTGCAGGTCGCCGATCGAGTGCGAGGAGAACTGCTGGCACCAGTCGTGCAGGAGCACCTGTTCGGTTCCGGTCATGACGTCGCCGGCCGCCTGCAGGCGGGACAGCCGCCCGGTGACGATGCACCGGCCACCGTTGGCGCCGCCGATCGCGCTGCAGTTGTCGTTCCACACCGGCGCCGTCTGGCCCGGCGGGGCGTCGTAGGTATAGAGCACATAAATGTACGGTTGGGCGGGAAAATCGGGATGTAGAGCGAGTCCGAGAAAACCCCGGTCGTTCTGATTGTGCACGTTGACCGAAAGGTCGGCGAAGAGGGTCGGTGTCGGATCCGCGATCGAATCGAAGACCTTGATCCGGCCCGCCTTCTCGGCAACGAAGATGCGGCCGTCCGGCGCGAACTCGATGTTCATCGGCTGGTCAAGGCCGGTCAGGACGGTCTGTTCGCGAAAGCCCGCCGGCAACACGGCGGCGGACGCCGGCGCCGACGATCCGATAACGGCCGTCATGGTGGCAATCAGTGCGGCCGCTAGGAATGCGGACATCGTGCGCCGATATGACATGGTCACCCTCCCCATCAAGGCGATGTCATTGGCGCGAATGACAACACGTCCAGAATGGATGCGGGGGACCGCGCGGATAGAGGCTCGTTTATCGCCCCTTCCGACTCTTGTGATCAAACAGGAAGGAATCAGAAAGGAATCGGAGATGCACCGGACCGGGCCGGCCCGGCGTTCAGGTGCGGCGCAGTACCAGCGTCACGAAGCCCAGCACGTTCCGGTACCCGCGCAGCCACTGGTCGCGGTGCTCGCGGGCGAGGGCGAGCGCACCTGGTGCGTCGGGGTGGCCGGGATTGTCCAGCGCCCACTCGGTGAGGGACCCCGTCCAGGACCACTCGTAGTTGTCCCACTCGGCGATGTCGCTGACGTGCGCGTACACCGGAGCCCAGCCCGCACGCTCGGCGACGTCGACCAGGGTGGCCAGGTCGGTGAGGTCCGCCGGCGCCGCCTGGAGCCCCGCCAGCGCCTCGGCGGTCGGCGGCACCTGCCAGAAACCCTCGCCGACCATCAGGATGCCGTCGGGCTTGACGTGCCGCCCGGCCGAGTCCAGCGTCTCGGCGAACCCGCCGAACGCGTGCGTCGACCCGACGCAGAGCACCAGGTCGTAGTCGCCGTCGGCCACGTACCCGCGCGCGTCGCGTTCGTGCAGCGTCAGCCGGTCGGCGAGGCCGCGCTCGGCGGCGGTGGCCTGCGCGCGTTCGAGGCCGTGCCGGCTGATGTCGACGCCGTCCGCGTGGCCGTCGGGGTAGTGGGCCAGGGCCTGCAGCGCCCACGCCGCCTCTCCGCAGCCGAGGTCGAGAATGCGCGCCGCCGGCTGCCGGCCGGCCCGGCGCAGGAGCCGGTTGACGTTGACACCGAAGACCGGGGCCGCGATCGGGTGGTGCGAGTGCGCGATGCTGCTGAGCCGTTGACGATCCACCGGCCGAGTCAACACGAAAACGTCAGACGTCGCCGACCCGCCCCCGACCCAAAAGTGGATGATGAAGCGCTTACAGCCGCGTAAGCGGGCCGTCGCACCCTAGGCTGTTAGGGACCAGGCCTGGGGAGGAATCATGCGTATCAGTGACGTTCTTCGTGTCAAGGGCGGACAGGTCGTGACGGTGCCGCCGGAGACGCTGGTCGAGGCGCTGCTGTCGGTGCTGGCCGAGCACCGGATCGGCGCCATCGTGGTATCCCGGGACGGGTCCTCGGTCGACGGCATCGTCAGCGAGCGCGACATCGTCCGGGCGCTCGCGGCCCGCGGTGCCGCCGTGCTGGCTGAGCCGGTCTCGGCCATTCACACCGCCGAGGTGCAGTCGGTCGCGCCCGAGGCCGCGCTGGAGGATGTGGAGCGGCTGATGACCGAGCGGCGGTTCCGGCACGTGCCGGTCCTCGTGGACGGCACGCTGCGCGGCATCGTCAGCATCGGCGACGTCGTGAAGGAGCGGATCGGGGAGCTGGAGACCGAGCGCTCGGAACTGGCCGGCTACATCACCGGCGAGCGGTAGCCCGCGGGGAGCCGTGAGCCTGCGGCGAAACGCACGCACGGTCCCGGTAGCGTCTCCCGCCGCCGGGACCGTCCGTTCCACCACCTGGTGCCCCGGCGCCGCGGGGTTGGCTCGGTTATCTAGGGGCATGGGTGCCAGTGTTGCCTGACAGCTCTACGGTCGGTCGCCGACGGTAGGAGTGACGGATTCCAGTTGGAGTTGGCCGATGGCGTCGAGGCCGAGGAGAATCCACGTCGACCACGTCCTCCTCGCAAAGGCGAATAGCTTGCGGAAGCACTGGTCGACGCCGAAGGCGGCGAGTTGTGGGACGTGAGGGGCAGTTCGTCGAGGGGTTTCATCCCGTCCTCGACGTCGCCTATCTGCGGATCGCCTTCCTGATTTCGGAGGCGACGACGACGGATGCGGCGACGCAGGCGCACGCCAGCCACTGCCGGATGTTGAGATTCGTCATGTCCAGGAGCTTCTGCAGCGGCCCGAACGCCGTGGACAGGATCAGCGTCAGCACCGTGGCGACGGTGGCGATGTTGAGTTTCCGGTCGGTGAAGGTGTCCAGGCTGAACACCGTCCGGCGCTCGTCCTTGACGGCGAGCGAGAAGAACAGCGCGAAGAGCGAGAACGTCACGACGCCCATGGTGTGTGCGACGTCCGCGGGGTAGGAGCGTTGTTCGGCCCACTCGATGACGCCGAGCGTACCGATTCCGATGATGACTCCGATGGTCACCAGCCAGGCCATCCTCGCCCGGTCGAGGATCGGCTGGTCCGGCCGGCGGGGTCTGCGGTCCATCAGCCGCGCGGCCGGGTTGCCGTAGCCGAGCCCGATCGCCTGGAACAGCAGCGTGGTGAAGTTGATCCACAGTGTCTGCAGCGGGAGGAAGGGCACGCCGCCGGTGATGTTGAAGATGCCGGCGCCCAGGAATGACGTGATGAAGCCGAACAGGCAGCCCATCTGGAAGCGTACGTACTTGGTGAGGTTGTCGTAGAGGCCGCGGCCGATCTCGACGGCCTTGACGATTGTCGAGAAGTTGTCGTCGGTGAGGACCATCACCGCGGCTTCCTTGGTCACCTCCGTGCCGGTGATGCCCATGGCGATGCCGATGTCGGCCCGCTTCAGCGCCGGCGCGTCGTTCACGCCGTCGCCGGTCATGGCCACGATGTCGCCGTTGCGCTTCAGGATGTCCACCAGCCGGACCTTGTGTTCCGGGGTCACCCGGGCGATCACGCCGACCTCGTCGATGGCGTGCAGCGCCTCGTCGTCGGTCATGGCCTCGAACTCGGCGCCGGTGATCACCCGGCCGTCGATGCCGAGCTGGTTCGCGATGGCGCCGGCGGTGACCGCGTGGTCGCCGGTGATCATGCGTACCCGGATGCCGGCGGACTTGGCCGTGGCGATGGCCGCCTTGGCTACGGGCCGGGGCGGGTCCACGATTCCGACGAGGGCCAGCAGTTGCAGGTCGTCGACGAGGGTGAGCAGGTCGGCGTCCGGATCGAAGGTGGCCGGGTCGAAGTCGCGCCGGGCGGTGGCCAGGACGCGCAGGCCCTGCTCGCCGAGGCTCTGGTTCTCGGCCAGGTAGCGGCGCCGGAAGTCGCCGTCGGCCGGTACCGGCCCCGCGTCGGCGTCGAACACGGTGGTGGACCGTGCCAGCAGCTGGTCCGGCGCCCCTTTGACGTAGCAGCGGATGACGGCGCGACCCGCGTCGTCGGTCATCCGGTGGAACGTCGCCATCAGCTTGTACGCGGCGTCGAAGGGCAGCTCGGCGATGCGCGGGTACGCCTGCCGGGTCGACACGGCGTCGACGCCGCCCTTGGCCGCGAGCGTGACGAGGGCGCCCTCGGTCGGGTCGCCGATCAGCTCGCCGTCGGTCACCACCGCGTCGGAGGCCAGCACCATCGGCAGCAGGAACTGGTCGACCGCGACGATCGGCTCGCCGGCGACGCGGGTGATGTGCCCCTCGGACGAGTAGCCCTTGCCCTCGACGGCGTACCGGCGGCCGAGCACGGTCATGCGTACCGCGGTCATCTGGTTCAGGGTCAGCGTTCCGGTCTTGTCCGAGTTGATCGCGGAGGTGGAGCCGAGGGTCTCCGTCGACTGTAGCCGCTTCATGATCGCGCCGGCGCGGGCGAGCGCCTGGGTTCCGTACGCGAGGATCGCCGTGACGACCGCCGGCAGATTCTCCGGGATCGCGCCGACGGCGAACGCGACCGCGGCGGTGAAGACCACGGAGAAGGTGTCGCCGCGGGCCAGGTTCAGCGTCATGGAGATGGCCAGGGCCACGCCGGCGATCACGAGAATCTGGTTGGTGAGCCGGTCGAGCTGGCGGGTCAGCGGCGTCTTGACCGCCGTTGCGCCCTGCAGCATGCCGGAGATGTGGCCGACCTCGGTGGACATGCCGGTCGCGGTCACGACGAACACGCCGGAGCCGCGGGTGACGTTGGTGTTCATGTACACCATGTCGGTCCGGTCGCCGAGGGGTGTGTCGCCGCCGCGGACCGGCTCGGTGCCCTTCGCGACGGGCAGGCTCTCGCCGGTGAGCGCGGACTCCGCGACCTCCAGCGTCGCGGCCCGCAGCAGCCGGCCGTCGGCGGGGACGATGTCGCCGGCCTCGAGGGAGACGACGTCGCCGGGTACCAGGCATTCGGCCGGCACCTCGGCCAGCGCGCCGTCGCGGACGACCCGCGCCTTGACGATCATCATCTTCTCGAGCGCCGCGACCGCCGCGGCGGCCTTGCCTTCCTGGCGCAGCCCGAGTACCGCGTTGAAGAGGGTGAGCAGGACCAGCATGATGCCGGTCTCCAGCTCCTTGAGCGGGTACAGGCTGACGATTCCCGCGATCAGCAGGACGATCTGCATCAGGTCGGCGTACTGGCGCGCGAACGCGTGCCAGCGTGACTCCACCTTGCCCGCGACGAACCGGTTCTGGCCGTAGCGGGCGGTTCGCCGCTCGACCTCGGCCGAGTCGAGGCCGCGGTGTTCGTCGACGTTCTCCGCCTGCAGGACGAGCTCAGCGCTGAGGGTGTGCCAGTCGGGTTCCTCAGGCGCCAGCGTGGCGGTCGGCCCCGATGCGCTGGTCATCATGTTCCCCCGCCTTACCGGTGGCGTCGCCGCAGCGGGCGAAGGAGATCTCGATGTGCTCTCGATCGGGTTGAAGTCTAGTTTTCCGGGGGACGACCGGTCGTGGAGATCGAGAGAAGTCACGGTCCCGGTGACTCCGGGACCGTGCGCTCCTATTCGAGGTGGAAGCGGGGGTCGGCGGCCAGGGCGGCCAGTTGCGGGACGGTCAGCGGCAGCTCGGCGAGCGGCTTCATCCCGCTGTCGGCGTTCGTGGCGGTGCGGGCCTGCGCCACGAAGACCACGATTCCGTCCGGGTACCGGTAGGCCGCCCACTGGTCCAGCCGGCTGTCGCTGCCGGGAGCGACCACCACCCCGATCCTCGCCGCTCCGACCTTGGTCTCCTCGCAGGTCCCGCCCATGCCCCAGAACTGGCGGGCGAGCGCGCACGGCTCCTTGGCGAGGGTGTTGTCCGCGGTGTGCACCTCCACCAGCAGCCGCCCGGTGCCCTTGTCCCTGGCCACGGCGGCGGAGGCCAGGTAGCCCCAGGATCCGTCGCCCTCGACCGCGGCCTGGTGATCGCGCAGCGGTATACCGTCCCCGGCGTCGCCGGTGGGCGTGGTGTAGCCGTCCGGCACCACCGCCAGGATACCGTCGAGCACGCGCCTGCCCTGCTCGTAGCGCTCACCGGAGCGGGCGGTCGCGTCCTCCTGCGGCTTGCCGTCGCCGTCGATCGGCCACGACGGCTTGGTGTCGGCGGGCGCGGGGATCGTCGGTGTCGGGCCGGGGCCCGCCCACGGGGAGCCGCCGGGCACCAGCCGCAGCCCGGGACCGGCGGCCGCGACGCCCAGGGCGACCAGGACCGTGGCGGCCCCGGCGCCGGCGAGCGTCATCCGCCGCCGCACGGCCCGGCGGCCCGCGGTGACCGCCGCCGCCGAGTCCATCGGTGGCGGCTCCGGCGTGATCACCAGCGTGCTGCGCATGGCTTCGCGCAGGTCGTTCTCGTTCACGGTGCCTCTCCTCATTCGGCGTTGACGGGTGGGGGCACCAGCGAGCGCAGCGCGTTCAGCCCGCGCGCCGCCTGGCTCTTGACGGTGCCGGCCGAGCAGTTCAGGGCCCTCGCGGCCTCCTCGACGGACATGTCCTCCCAGTAGCGCAGGACCAGCACCGCCCGCTGCCGCGGCGGCACCTCGGCCAGCGCCCGCATGAGCACCAGCCGGTCGTCGGTGTGCGCCTGGGCCGCCGGAAGGTCGACCGGGGTGTCCTGCGGGTGCTCCCGCCGCCGCCAGCCCCGCCGCCCGTCGTCGATGAAGGTGCGGATCAGCACCCTGCGGACGTACGGGTCGAGCGCCTCGTGCCGTGCCACCCGGTTCCAGTGCACGTAGAGCTTGGTGAACGCGGCCTGAACCAGGTCCTCGGCCCGGTGCCAGTCCCCGCAGAGCAGGAACGCCGTGCCGCGCATGGCCCCCGACCTGGCCGCGAAGTACTCGGCGAACGCCGAGTCACGATCGCTCATCCTCACCCCAATCCGTGCAGTCCCGGTAATCACGAGCCCGGCCGCCGAGAGGTTGCACCACCCGGCGGGGAATTCTCCCGCGCGGGTTCGGCTGATGCCGTTCCGGCCCGCGCACCGCCGGCTGGGGGATAGGCTTCTTTACTTGCGGAGATCTCGGTGCGCGACCGCGCCGGATGCTCACCCGCCGAATTCATGGTCAGGAACATCCGTTCGCGGTGTGCAGATCCCGCGGTTTCGCAGTCCTGAGACGGAGGCCGGGATGAGGGTTGTCGTAGATCTTGCCCGATGCCAGGGGTACGCGCAGTGCGCGTTCCTGGCCCCGGACACGTTCCGGATGCACGGTGAGGAAGCGCTGATGTACGACCCGAACCCGGACGACGCCCAGCGGGAGCAGGTGCTGCGTGCTGCGGCGGCCTGCCCGCTGCAGGCGATCCTCGTCGAACGGCTGGAGGGCCGGGACCTGGCGGTGGAGGCGACGCGGTGAGGGCCAGCAGGGTCGAGGTCCTGGAGGCCTTCAAGCGCGACGGCCGCATCGTCATCGTCGGCGCCTCACTGGCCGGGCTGCGGGCCGCCGAGGCCCTGCGCGACGAGGGCTTCACCGGGTCGTTGACGATGGTCGGCGACGAGGTGGGCGAGCCCTACGATCGTCCCCCGCTGTCCAAGCAGGTGCTGACCGGATGGGTGCCGGCCGGGGGAACCACGCTGCCCCGGCGTCGTGACGTCGACGCGCAGTGGCTGTTGGGCGTGCCCGCGTCGGGGCTGGACATCGCCGGCAATCTGGTGCGGCTCGCGGACGGCCGGGAGGTTCCCTACGACCGGGTCCTGATCTCTACCGGTGTGCGGGCCCGGCCCTGGCCCGTCGAGGCCGAAGCGGCCCTGGGCGGGGTGTTCGTGGTGCGCACGCGGGAGGACGCCGACGGCCTGCAGCAGGCGCTCGCCGCCGGGCCCGGCCGGGTCCTGGTCATCGGCGCGGGCTTCACCGGCTCGGAGATCGCCTCCATCTGCCGCGAGCGCGACATCCCGGTGACCGTCGCCGAGCTCGGGCCGGCCCCGCTCGTCGGAGCACTCGGCGCCATGGTCGGTGAGATCGCGGCGGAACTGCAGCGTGCACACGGCGTCGACCTGCGCTGCGGAGTGAAGGTCACCCGGCTCGAAGGCGACGAGCAGGGGCGGTTCCGCCGCGCGCACTTCTCCGACGGCAGCACCGTCGACGCCGACGTGGCGGTGGTCGCGCTCGGCGGCATCCGCAACACCGAATGGCTACGCGACTCCGGACTGGCCATCGGCCCGTGGGGCATCGCCTGTGACTCGGGCTGCCGCGCCATAGACCTCAACGGCCTGGTCACCGACGACGTGTTCGTCGCCGGGGACGTGGCACGCTGCCCGCACCCGGTCTACGAATACCGGTACATCTCGCTGGAGCACTGGGCCAACGCCGTGGAGCAGGCCAGGATCGCGGCACACAACATGGTCAGCCTCCAGGCGGACCGCTGGCCACACCTGACCCTGCCGACGTTCTGGTCGACCCAGTTCGGCGTCAACATCAAGTCCGTCGGGGTGCCGACCTTCGCCGACGAGGTCGTCGTCGCACAGGGATCGGTGTCGGAGCACCGCTTCGTCGCCGCGTACGGCTACAACGGCCGCGTCACCGCCGCGGTCAGCTTCAACAACGCCAAGTGGCTTGACCACTACTACAACCTGATCGATGCGGCGGCACCCTTCCCGCCGTCGTGCCCCACCCCCGACCAGCCGGTCGACGCGAAGCCGGTACCGGTCGATTTCCCTGGACCGTTGCTGCTCGCTCAGGGCGCCACGGTGGTCGTCACCAACCACGACCCGAGCGAACGTCGCGTCACGGCCGTGCGGCTGTAGAGAGGAGACCAGCATGACCATGACCGAGGCGCCCGACACCATGCGCCGGATCCTCGACTACTCCGCCCGGGCCGATCCGTACCCGTACTATGCCGAGCTGCGCAGGACCCCGGTGTCCCTGCAGGAGGACGGCAGCTATGTGATCAGCACCTATCGCGAGCTCGCCGACATACTGCACAACCCGCACCTGAGCTCCGACGCGCGCAACCTGTCCCGGCCGATGCCCGCGGCCGAGGGACGCGAGACGCCGTCGTTCCTCCAACTCGACCCGCCCGAACACGACCGCCTGCGGCGCCTGGCCATGCGCCACTTCGGGCCCCCGCACACCCCGGGGCTGGTCGACGGCATGCGACCCGAGCTGTCCGCCGTCGTCGGCGGCCTCATCGACGACTTCGCGGGTAGGTCCCGGATAGACATCGTCGACGACTTCGCGTACCCGTTCCCCGTTGCCGTGATCTGCCGACTGCTCGGCGTCCCGCCCGAGGACGAGCCGCGATTCCACCACTGGGTCAACGCCATCATCGACTCGCTCGACTACAACGCCGAGACCGACCCGCCGGAGAAGCTGAGCAACGGAATGCAGGCCGGCAAGGATCTCGAGGAGTACCTCGGCGGGCTGGTGGAACAGCGCCACAGCCGGCCCGGTGACGACCTGCTGTCCCGGCTGGCCACCGACGACGGGCCCGACGGGCGGATGACCGACGATGAGATCAACAGCACCGCCCGCCTGCTGCTCATCGCCGGCCACGAGACCACCGTCAACCTCATCGCCAACGGCATGCTGACCCTGCTGCGCCACCCGCAGACACTGCAGCGGCTGCGCGATGAGCCGGACCTGATCGTGCCGCTGGTCGAGGAGCTGCTGCGCTACGAGCCGCCCGTGCACATGGTTCCCTGGCGCGCGGCGTACAGCGACATCACCGTCGCCGACACCGTCATCCCCAAGGGCTCCCAGGTCATTCTGATGCTCGCCTCCGGCAGCCGCGACCCCGAGCGCTTCCACGAACCCGACCGCTTCGACCCCGATCGCCGGGACAACCAGCATCTCGGGTTCGGCAGCGGCATCCACCTGTGCTTCGGCGGCCCACTGGCCCGGCTGGAGGCCCAGATCGCCTTGAGCGAGCTGGTGCGCCGCCTGGACCGGCCCCGGCTGGTCAGCGACCCGCCGCCGTACCGGCGCAGCCCCGTCCTACGAGGACCGATCCATCTGCACATCGAACAGGGCTGACGATCTCGGCGCGAACCGGCGGGCGACCACGTGCAGCGCGAACAGGGCGTAGCCAGCCAGCACCGGCACCAGGACGGGATGCACCAGGACGGCGAGGAGGCCGGCGAGCACGAGCACCCCGGCGGCCGCCGGCAGGGCCCGGGCCAGCGGCACGCCCCGGGCGGCGGTTCGCCACGGCCGGTCCGGGTGGGCGCCGATCGCCACGAGCGTCAGCCCCGCGTACCCGGCGGCGGCCGCGGCCAGCACGGCCGTGAGCACGAGCAGCGGCGTCCCGCCGGGCACCGCGCCGCCGCGTACGGCCAGGAGATCGACGATGACCAGCGCGACCGCCGCCGCGCAGGCCGGGCCGGCGAGCAGGCCGGGCACGAGGGCGCGGCGGAAGACGGCCCAGCTCAGGCGCGCCGGCGGCCACCGGTCGTGCTCGAGGTGGTGGTGCACCGCGGCGCTGCCGGCGGCGATTGCGGCGCCCGCGGTGACCAGCGGGAGCACCGCGACCGCCACGACCAGGCCGAGCAGCGCCAGGTCGGTCGCGACCCGCACGGTGTCGCGCCAGTCCCGCCTCATCCCTTGAGCCCGCTCGTGTTGATGCCCTCGACGAGCATGCGCTGGAACGCCACGAAGAACATGAACACCGGGACCAGCGACAGCAGCGACATCGCGAACATCGGGCCGACCGAGCTCTCGCTGGTCGAGTCGATGAACAGCGTCAGCGCCACCGGCGCCGTGTAGTCCTGCAGCTCGGACAGGTAGACCAGCTGCCGGAAGAAGTCGTTCCAGGTCCAGATGAACGAGAAGATCGCCGTCGTCACCAGGGCCGGGCGGCTCAGCGGCAGGATGACGTGCTTGAAGATCGAGTACGGCGAGGCGCCGTCGATCTTCGCGGCTTCGTCCAGTTCGCGGGGGATGCCCCGCATGAACTGCACGATGAGGAACACGAAGAACGCCTCGGTGGCCAGGAACTGCGGCACCAGCAGCGGCAGGTACGGCCAGTCGCCGCCGACCCAGCCGAGCGTCCGGAACAGGATGTACTGCGGGATGATCAGCACATGCCCGGGCAGCAGCAGGGTGGCGATCATGATGGCGAACCAGAACCTGCGGCCGCGGAACCTCAGCCGGCCGAAGGCGTACGCGGCCAGCAGGCAGGACGCCGTGTTGCCCACCACGGTCAGCGCGGAGACCATCGCGCTGTTCATGAAGAAGCGGCCGAAGCCGACGTCGAACTTCTGCCAGCCCGCGGCGAAGTTGCCCGGGGTGAACTCGCGCGGGAACAGCCCGATGTTGCTGGCGATCTCCTGCGGCGACTTGAACGAGGTGCCCACCATCCAGAGCAGCGGGTAGAGCACGACCGCCAGGATGGCGATCAGGATGAGCAGGCGCAGCCGGCTACGCATCAGCGGTCCTCGCCGTCGGAGTAGTGGACCCAGAACCGGCCGGTGCGGAACAGCACCACCGTGATCAGGCCGATGGCGAGCAGGAACACCCAGGCCATCGCCGAGGCGTAGCCCATGTCCAGCTCGACGAAGCCCTTGATGTAGAGGTCGAGGGTGTACATCAGGGTCGAGTCGACGGGCCCGCCGGTGCCGTTGCTGAGGACGAAGGCGGACGTGAAGCCCTGGAAGCCGTTGATCGTCTCCAGCACCAGGTTGAAGAAGATCACGGGGGAGAGCATGGGCAGGGTCACGTTGCGGAACTGTCGCCAGGCACCGGCGCCGTCGACCGCGGCGGCCTCGTACAGCTCCGTCGGCACCTGTTTGAGGCCGGCCAGGAAGATCACCATGGGGGCGCCGAACTGCCAGATGGCCAGCAGCATCAGGGTCTCCAGGGCCCAGGCCGGGTCGTTGACCCAGGGCGCGCCCTCGATGCCGAACAGGCCGAGGAAGGAGTTGAACGCGCCGTCGCGGTTGAACATGTTCACCCAGACGATGGCCAGCGCCACGCTGCCGCCGAGCAGCGACGGCAGGTAGAACAGGCCCCGGAACACGCCGATGCCCCGGATGCCCCGATTCAGCAGCATCGCCACCCCGAGCGCGGCGGCCAGCTTCAGCGGTACGGCGACGAACGCGAAGGTGCAGGTGACGGCGACCGCGTGCCAGTAGGACGGGTCGGCGGTGAACATCCGCTCGTAGTTGGCCCAGCCCACCCAGTTCGCCTCGGACAGCGGGGTGAGCACGTCGTAGTCGGTGAAGCTGAGGTAGAGCGAGAGCAGCATCGGGATCGCCGTGATCGCGAACAGTCCGAGCAGCCAGGGCGACAGGAACACGTACCCCGGCAGGTTCTCGCTGTGTCTTCGCCCGCGCGGGCCCTGCCGTTCGGCAGGGCCCGGTGGGACGGTTCGAAGTCGGCTCTGTGCCGGTCGCACCGTGGTCACGTCGACCGTCAGCCCTGCCCGATCGCGGCCTTGGCGGCGGCGACGAACGCCGCGGCGCCCTGCGCCGGCGTCTGCCGGCCGAACTGGACCTCCTCGGCGATCCGCACCAGCTCGCTGCGCACCTTGCTGTGCCCCTTGAGCGGTACGGCCGGAGCGGGCCCGAAGGTCTTGCCCAGCTCGTTCTGCACCGCGATGGTCTGCTTCATGCTCGGGTCGGTGGTGCTGTCCTCGACGAGCTTGCGGATGTCGAGGTTGGACGGCAGGCCCCGGTCGGTACCGAGGATCTTGCCGGCCTCGGGGTCGTTGGCGAGGAAGTTCACCACGTCGACGGCCGTGTCCTTCTCCGGGCTGCCGCGGAACACCGAGAAGTACATGGAGGCGCGGGCCCACTGCGCCTTCGGATCGCCGGGGTACGCGATGACGCCCAGCTCGTTCGCGGTGTTCTTCTTCAGCTCCGGCATCTGGTTGGCCCAGACCCAGGACGTGCCGGCCTTGCCGGTGACCACCAGCTGCTTGCTGATGTCGGTGGCGTTGCCCTCGTGGATGACGTCCGGTGTCGGCGTGGCACCGCGGCCCCGGGCGCCCTTCCAGAGGTCGAACCAGCCGGTGACCTCCTGCTCGCTGAAGCCGAGCTCCTTGCCCTGGTAGAGGTCCTTGCCCTGCTGGCGCAGCCAGACCCAGAGGGCCTGGTAGACGGCGCTCGGGTCCTGGGTGCCGGGCACCTTGGCGATCTTGGAGACGTTCTCCGCCCAGGTGATGAAGTCGGCCCAGCTCATCCCGGTCGTCGGCGCGGGCAGCTTGTTCTTGTCCAGCAGGGTCTTGTCGAAGACCAGGCCCTGGGTGTTCTCGCCGAACGCTACGCCGGCGAGCTTGCCGTCGACGATGCCGTAGTCGCGCAGGCCCGGCGGGAACTTGGACAGGTCGAGGCGGCCGTCGCCCGAGTACGGCGTGAGGTCGAGGGTGACGTTGCGGCCCGCGTACTCGGCGATGTAGTTGTCGTCGATCTGGAAGATGTCGGGTGCGTTGCCGCCCGCGGTGAGCGTGGCGAGCTTGTCGAAGTAGCCCTGGTTGGCCTGCCAGGTCTTCTTGAAGGTGACGTTGGGGTGCTTCGAGGTGTAGAGGTCCAGCGCCTTCTCGGTCAGCTCGGCGCGCTTCTCGGCGCCCCACCAGAAGATCGACAGCTCTACCTTGCCGTTCGAGTCGCTCGAGTCGTCGCCGCCGCAGGCGGCGGCACCGAGGGCCAGGGGTATGACCAGGGCCGCGGCGAGAAGCCGTCGCCTGGTCGCGGTACGGTGGCCGCGCGCGGTTCGCGCGCCCGCCGTCGGGGTCTTGTCGGGGTGCATGGCGCTCACTCCTTGGCGTAGGAGGCGACAGCGTCGGGGGCGGCGGCAGCCGCGTAGCCCGGATCCGCATGGCTGTGCGGATCCGGGCCCGGTCCCGTCGAGTCGCGGATGACCAGTTCGGTCTGAAGGCTCGCGTGTGCGGTGGTTCGGCGGTCGTCTCCGTGCGCCAGGAGCATGTCGACGGCCGCCCGTCCCGCGGCGGCGGCAGGTGTCGCCACCGTGGTCAGCTTGGGGTGGATCAGGCGGCTCAGCGCGATGTCGTCGATGCCGACGACGCTGATGTCCTCGGGCACCCGCACGCGGAGCGCGTGCAGGCCCTCGATGAGGCCGATGGCCATGAGGTCGTTGTAGGCGAGCACGGCGGTGACGCCGCTGCGCAGGACCTGCTCGGCCGTGGCCGCGCCGCCGTGCTCGTTCGGCGGGTTGGGGCCGATGACGGTGAGTTCGGCGTCGGCGGCCCGGGTCGCGGTCGCCGCCGAGCGCCGGATCTCCTTGCTGGTCCAGGAGCCGCGCGGCCCGGCGATGAGGCCGATCGAGCGGTGGCCGAGCCCGGCCAGGTGCTCGACCGCGAGCCGGGCGCCCTGCGCCACGTCCATGACGACGGTCGGCAGCCCGGCGATCGCCCGGTTGACGACGACAAGCGGCACCTCCCGGCTGAGCAGCTCGATCAGGCTGTTGCTCATCCGCGGGCTGCACAGCAGGATGCCGTCGACCTGCTTGGCGAGGGCCCGGACGAGGTCCTCCTCGACCGCGGCGTCCTCGTTGGAGTCGGCGACGAAGATGTGGTAGTCCCGTTGCCGCGCCTGGCTCTCCGCGGCCTTGATCAAGGGTGGGAAGAAGGGGTTGGCGATGTCGGCCACGATCAGGCCGACGTTGTACGTGCGGCCGGTGATCAGCGCCCGGGCCGCCCGGTTGGGCCGGTAGCCGAGCTGTTCGGCGCAGGCCAGCACGCGGTTGCGGGTCTCGGGGTTGACCAGGTGCGGCGCCGAGAACGTCCGGGAGACCGTGGAGATGTGCACTCCGGACTCCCGTGCGACGTCGCGAATCGTGGCTGGCACGCCGGCCCTTCCCTCGATGGATGTGGCTGTGTTCGGGGTCACTCTGGTGGCCAATTAATGCAAACGGTTGTAGCTCTGTCAACGGTCATTTATTGCGGCTTCGTGTCCACTGTCCGCATTGAACGCGCCCTCGAACGGCGCTAACACGGATATATAGCTATGAATCGGTGCGGATTTCTTGACGGCGGGGCATCGACGTGTTTAGTTCTGCTGCAAACGTTTGCAGGAGGTGAGGCACTGTGGACGAACGACGGCGCTACGCGTTGGTCGGAGCCGGCGCCCGAGCGGAGATGTTCGTGCGGGCGTGCGTGCTCGACCACGCCGGCACGGCCGAACTGGTCGGTCTCGCCGACGTCAACCCCACCCGGATGGCGGCACACAACCGCTGGCTGACCGAGCTCGGCGCCAGGCCGGTGCCGACCTGCGCGCCGGCCGGGTTCGCGGCGATGCTGAGCGCGGAACGCGTCGACGAGGTGCTGGTCACCAGCGTCGACCGCACGCACGCCGACTACGTGGTCGCCGCGCTCGACGCCGGCTGCGACGTGATCACCGAGAAGCCGATGACCGTGGACGTCGACGGCTGCCGGCGCATCCTCGACGCGGTCGAGCGGACCGGCCGGCGGGTGTCGGTCGCCTTCAACTACCGCTTCAACCCGCTGCACGAGGCCGTCCATGAGGTGCTTGCCGCCGGCGAGATCGGCGAGATCGGCTCGGTCCACTTCGAATGGCTGCTCGACGTGCGGCATGGCGCCGACTACTTCCGGCGCTGGCACCGCGAGAAGGCCAACTCCGGCGGGCTGCTGGTGCACAAGTCGGGACACCACTTCGACCTGGTCAACTGGTGGCTCGGCGCCGCGCCCGCGCAGGTGTACGCCGCCGGCCGGCTCTTCTTCTACGGAGAGAGCGGGCGCCGGCACGGCTACGCCCGCGACTACCCGCGCGCGCACGGCGATCCGGCCGCGCAGGGCGATCCGTTCGCGCTGAGCCTGCGGGACAACCCCCGGCTGCGGGAGCTCTACCTGGACGCCGAGGCCGACGACGGCTATCGGCGCGACGTGAACGTCTTCGCCCCCGGCGTCACGATCGAGGACGATCTGGCGGTGCTGGTGCGCTACGACTCCGGCGCGACGATGACCTACCACCTGACGGCGTACGCGCCCTGGGAGGGCTACCGGGTCATGTTCAACGGCAGCAAGGGCCGGCTCGAGCTCGAGGTGATGGAGAGCGACCACGTCAGCCCCGCCGGGGCGCGCGAGGTCAAGGGCGCCGCGCTGCACGGCGTGACCGAGGCCGTCGAGCACGGCCGGGCCACGCTGACCGTCCGGCCGTTCTGGGCGCCGCCGCGCGAGGTGCCGCCGCCCGCGGCGTACACCCGGGGCGGACACGGCGGCGCGGACGCCCGGATGACCGCCGTCCTGTTCGGCGCCGCCGAGGATCCGTTGCACCGCTCCGCCACCGCGCGCGACGGCACCCTCGCGCTGCTCACCGGCCTCGCCGCCAACCGCTGTCTCGAGACCGGAGCCCCGGTCCGCGTCGCGGACCTGCTCGACCTGCCCTGACCCGCTGCCGATCTGAGGAACCCATGTCCGACCTGCTGTTCGCGGCCGAACCCCGGCAGCGAGACATCGCCCGGGAGCTGTACGCGCTCGCCCGGGACCTGCCGCTGATCTCCCCGCACGGCCACGTCGACCCCGGCCTGCTCGCCGGCGACGAGCCGTTCGTGGACCCGGCCCGCCTGCTCGTGGTCCCCGACCACTACGTCACCCGGATGCTGCTGAGCCAGGGCATCCCGCTCGCCCGCCTCGGCGTGCCCAGCCGCACCGGCATCGCCGTCGAACAGGACCCGCGGGCGATCTGGCGGCTGCTCGCCATGAACTGGTACCTGTTCCGCGGCACGCCGTCGCGGCTCTGGCTGGAACGCACGCTGTCCACCGTCTTCGGCGTCGATACCCGGCTCGGCCCGGACACCGCCGACCGGATCTACGACACCGTCGCGGAGCGCCTCGCCGAGCCCGCGTTCCGGCCCCGCGCGCTGTTCGAGCGCTTCGGCATCGAGGTCCTGGCCACCACCGAGTCGCCGCTGGACGACCTCAGCCGGCACGCCAAGCTGGCGGCCGACGGCTGGGGCGGGCCCGGTGGCCGGGTCATCACCACGTTCCGCCCCGACGACGTGGTCGACATGGAGTTCGACGGATGGTCGTCGTCGGTGTCCCGGCTCGGCGAGATCACCGGGGAGGACACCGCCACCTACCGGGGATACCTCGCCGCGCTGTGGTCGCGCCGGCAGGCGTTCCAGGCCGCCGGCGCCACCTCGTCCGACCACGGCCACCCGACCGCGCACACCGTCCTGCTGACCTCGGCCGAGGCGGCGCGGCTCTTCGAGCGGGGCCTGCGCGGACGCGCGTCGGCCGCCGACGCCGAGGCGTTCCGCGGGCACATGCTCATCGAGTTCGCCCGGATGTCGATCGAGGACGGGATGGTGCTGCAACTGCACCCCGGCGCGGTCCGCAACCACAACCGGAGCCTGCACGCCGTGCACGGCCGCGACGTCGGCGGCGACATCCCGCAGGCGACCGACTACGTGCACGCCCTCGCCCCGCTGCTGGAGGCGTACGGCAACGACCCGCGGCTGCGGGTGGTGCTGTACACGCTCGACGAGGACGTGTTCACCCGGGAACTCGCGCCGCTCGCCGGGGGCTACGCCGCGCTGTACCTCGGCGCGCCGTGGTGGTTCCTCGACTCCCCGGACGGCCTGCGGCGCTACCGCGACGCGGTCACCGAGACCGCCGGCTTCTACAACACCGCCGGCTTCGCCGACGACACCCGGGCGTTCTGCTCCATCCCGGTACGCCACGAGGTGGCCCGCCGCGCCGACGCGGCCTACCTCGCCCGGCTCGTCGCCGAGGGCCGGCTCCCGCTCGACGAGGCCGCCGAGACCATCGCCGACCTCGCCTACCACCTGCCGAAGAAGGTGTTCCGCCTGTGACCACTATCGAATCGGTCGACGTTCACGACGTACGCTTCCCGACCGCCGCGGCCGGCGACGGCTCCGACGCGATCAACCGCGGCGACTACTCCGCCACCTACGTCGAGCTGCACACCGGCACCGCGCACGTCGGCGCCGGGTTCACGTTCACCAACGGGCGCGGCAACGAGATCACCTGCGCCGCCGTCCGTGCCCTCGCGCGCCACGTCACGGGACGGAGCCTGGCCGAGCTGTTCGAGGACCCGGCGGGATTCGTCCGGAGCCTGACCGCCGACGGGCAGCTGCGCTGGCTCGGGCCGGAGAAGGGCGTCATCGCGATGGCGACCGGCGCGCTGGTCAACGCGGTCTGGGACCTGCGGGCGAAGTCCGCGGGCGTGCCGCTGTGGAGGCTGCTCGCCGAGATGCCGACCGGGGAGCTGGTCGCCTGTGTCGACTTCCACCACATCAGCGACGCGCTCACGCCCGCCGAGGCCACCGAGATCCTGGACAAGGGCCGGGCCGGCATGGCGGAGCGGCTGGCCGAGCTGGACCGCGACGGATTCCCGTCGTACACGACCTCGGTGGGGTGGCTCGGCTACCCGGACGACAAGGTCCGCGGCCTGGCCCGGGCGGCGTACGCGCAGGGCTGGCGGGCGATGAAGATGAAGGTCGGCGGCGACATCGAGGACGACGTGCGCCGGGCCGGCATCATCCGGGCGGAGATCGGCCCGGACGCGCTGCTGATGATGGACGGCAACCAGGTGTGGGACGTCGACGAGGCGATCGGGGCGATGGCCCGGCTCGCCGCGCTGGACCCGTACTGGATCGAGGAGCCCACCCACGCCGACGACGTCCTCGGCCATGCGCGGATCAACCGGGCGGTCGCCGGGCTCACCGGCGGGCGCTGCCGGGTGGCGACCGGCGAGGCCGCCGCGAACCGGGTGATCTTCAAACAGCTGCTGCAGGCCGGTGCGATCGGCGTCATGCAGGTCGACGCCTGCCGCGTCGCGGGGGTCAACGAGGTGCTCGCCGAGCTGCTGCTGGCCGCCAAGTTCGGCGTGCCGGTCTGCCCGCACGCCGGCGGGGTCGGGCTCTGCGAGCTGGTGCAGCACCTGGCGGTCTTCGACTACCTGCGGGTCGGCACCTCCCTGGACGGCCGGATGGTCGAGTACGTGGATCACCTGCACGAGCACTTCGAGGATCCGGTACGCACCAGGGGCGGCCGCTACCTGCTGCCGGAGCGGCCCGGCTACAGCGCCACCATGCGCCCCGCGTCCATCGCCGAGTTCTCCTTCCCCGGCGGTCCGGCATGGCGGTGACCACCGCGCCGCTGCTCGGGCTGGGCACGCTGAGCCGGCTGCCGGAGCAGAGCCGCCCGCTGCTGCGTCCCGGCTCGGTGCCGGCGGGGATCGTCCACCTCGGCCTCGGCGCGTTCCACCGGGCGCACCAGGCCGTGTACACCGAGGAGGCCGTCGCCGCGGCCGGCGGCGACTGGGGCATCGTCGGCGTCTCGCCGCGCTCGGGCGCCGTCGTCGCCGACCTGCTGGCGCAGGACCGGCTGTTCAGCGTGACGAGCCTGTCCGGCGCCGGCCCGCGTACCCGGGTGATCGGCGCCCTGGCCGGGGTCCGGCACGCCGCGGCCGACCCGGGCGGCGTCGTCGCGCTGCTCGCCGACCCGGCCATCCGGGTGGTGACGCTGACCGTCACCGAGAAGGGCCACCGGCTCGACCCGGTGACCGGCGAGCTGGCGGTGGACCGGGTGCTGCTGACCGACCTCGCCACCGCGGGGCCGCCGGTCACCATCCCCGGGCTGCTGGTCCGTGGCCTGCTCGCCCGCTACCGCGCCGACGCGGGCCCGCTCGCCGTGGTGAGCTGCGACAACTTCGCCTCGAACGGGCGCCGGCTGCACGGGATGGTCGAGCAGGCCCGGGTGCTGGTGCCGGGCGCCACCGGCGGCTTCGGCGACTGGCTGCGCGAGAGCGTCACGTTCCCCGGCACCATGGTCGACCGGATCGTGCCCGCGAGCACGCCGGCCACGCTCGCGGTCGCGCAGGCCGCGCTCGGCGCGCGCGACCTGGCCGCGGTGCACGGGGAGCCGTACCGGCAGTGGGTGATCGAGGACCGCTTTCCCGGCGGCCGGCCGGCGTGGGAGAAGGCCGGCGCGGTGCTCGCGGCGGACGCGGGACCGTGGGAACGGCTGAAGCTGCGCTCGCTCAACGGCGTGCACTCGGCGCTGGCGTACCTCGGCGCGGTGGCCGGGCGCGAGACCATCGCCGCCGCGCTGGAGATACCGGGGATGCGTTCGGCCCTGGAGCGCTTCGTGGCCGAGGACGTCGCCGGCAGCTTCGAGCCGCCGCCGGGGGTCTCGGTCGTCGGCTACGGCGCGTCGGTGCTCGACCGCTTCGCGAACCCGGCCATCGCGCACGCGACCCGGCAGGTGGCGATGGACGGCTCCCAGAAGCTGCCGCAGCGGGTGCTGCACACCATCGTGGACCGGCGAGCGGCCGGCGCGTCGCCGCGCTGGGGCGCGCTCGTGGTCGCCGGCTGGATACGGTTCGTCCAGGGCCGCACGGACGACGGGCGGGCCCTGCCGCTCGACGATCCGCTCGCCGCCGAGATCCGGGACCGGCTGGCGGCGGCGCCGTCGACACCGCGGGGCGCCGTCGAGGCGCTGTTCGGTCTCGACGCGGTCTTCCCGGCCGAGCTGGCCGCCGACGAGACGGTCCGCGCGCTCGTGCTCGACTGGCTGACCGCCCTCGACCGCCACGGCGTCGAGGCGACGCTGGCCGGTGCTTCGTGACCGTCCGGGTGGCGCTTGTCGGCGCCAACGGGCACGGCCGTACCCATCGGCGGCGGATCGCCGAGCTCGAGGACGGCGGGGTGCTGCGGCTGGTCGCGCTGGCGGACGTCAAGCCGATCGGCGACGTGCCGCCCGGCGTGGCGGTCTTCCCGGGCCATCGCGAGCTGCTCGCGGCGGCCCGGCCCGACATCGTGGTGATCTGCACCCCGCCGCACACCCACCTGGAGGTCGCCCTCGACGCCCTCGACGCCGGCTGCGACCTGCTGCTGGAGAAGCCGCCGGTGCCCACCCGGGCGGCGCACGCGATCCTGGCGGCCGCGGCGGCGGAGGCCGGCCGGTCCTGTCAGGTCGGGTTCCAGGCGCTCGGCTCGCTCGCCGCGCGGCACCTCTTCGACGCGGTCGCCGCCGGTGTGCTCGGCACGGTCGGCGCCGTCGCGACGGTGGCCTCCTGGCGGCGCGACGACGCGTACTACGCCCGTGCCCCATGGTCGGGCCGGCGCACCGTCGACGGCCGCCCGGTGCTCGACGGCGCCCTGGTCAACCCGCTCGCGCACGCGGTGATGCAGAGCCTGGCCGTCGCCGCCGCGGCGGGCGCGGGGGAGCCGGTGCTGCTGGAGGCCGAGCGCTACCGGACCCGGGACATCGAGGTCGACGACACCGCCTTCGCCCGGCTCACCTTCCGCGGCGGCCTGCGGCTGATGGCCGCGGTCACGCTCGCGGGGGAGGACTTCATCCCGGGCGAGGTCCTGGTCACCGGTGCGGCCGGGCGCGCGGTGCTGGAGTATCCGACCGACCGGCTCGTCATGCCCGGCCCGGCCGCGCCGTCCGGCCGCGTCGACCTGCTCGAGAACCTGATCGCCCACCGCCGGGATCCGGCCGGCACCCCGCTGGTGGCACCGCTCTCGCGCACGGCGGACTTCACCACCGTGGTGCAGGCGCTGACCGGCGCGGGGGTGCCCGCGCCGCACCTGATCGATGACGCGCACGTCGCCTCGGTCGGTGCGCCGCCGGGGCGGGTACGGGTCATCGGCGGCATCAACGCGGTGCTGCGCGAGGCCGCGGAGATGATGAGACTGCCCGCCGAGTCGGGTGTCGCCTGGGCGGTGCCCGCGTACACGGAAAGTCTATTGCAAACAACGGAGTAGCCGCCGCCGCGAAAAGCGGACCGAAGTGCATCACTCGGCCATTTACCGGCCGTGAGGATACGTTCTTGCCATTCTCGTGTGCAACATTTCTGCATATTCAAAACATTGAATGTAATGGATGTGAATGGGACCGTGGGGGAAGTGAACAGACCCGTCTCCCCACGGAGGAATCATGCAGCGGAAGCACCTGGCGAGGACGGCGGCGGCCACCGGGGCCGGCCTGCTCGCCCTCGCCCTGACCATCGGACTGGCGGGCACCGCCCGCGCGGCGACCCTGTTCAGCGACGATTTCAGCGGCGGAACCGGCTCCTGGTCGAAGTCCGGCGGCGACTGGTCGACGGTCACCGACGGCTCCGCCACCTTCCAACAGGCCAACACCGGCAGCGAGCTGGCCCGCCAGTTCGCCGGCGACACCGGCTGGTCCGACTATCAGGTGCAGGCGCGGGTCAAGCCGCTGGCATTCAACGGCAGCAACCGGCTGGTCGCCATCGGCGCCCGGTCGACCAGCGCGTCGAAGATGTACCGGCTCGCGCTCACCAACGCCGGCCGCGCCGAATTGCAGGCCGTCGACGGCAGCTCGATCACGGTGATCGGCTCGGTGGCGCTGACGGTGAACACCGGGTCGTGGTACACCCTGCGCATCGAGGCGAGCGGCAGCACCATCAAGGGCTTCGTCAACGGCAGCCAGATCGCCGCCGGCTCCAACTCCGCGTACGGCGCGGGCCGGATCGTGCTGGTCACCGCGTACGCCTCGGCGCGCTTTGACGACGTCAGCGTCGACACGGTCGGTTCGACACCGACGACGCCGCCGACCACGTCACCGACGACCCCGCCGACCACCCCGCCGACCACCGGACCGACGTCCCCGCCGCAGACCGGCCTCGTCGGCTGGGCCACCCAGAACGGCGGCACCACCGGCGGCGGCAGCGCTGCGGCCACCACCGTGACCACCGCGTCGGCGCTGACCAGCGCGCTCGGCTCCACCTCGGCCGCGGTCATCCGGGTCTCCGGCACGATCTCCTGCTCCGGCATGCTGCGAACCCGGTCGAACAAGACCATCATCGGCAACTCGGGCGCCGCCATCGTCGGCTGCGGGCTGACCATCAGCGGCGACCGCAACGTCATCGTGCGCAACCTGACGTTCCGCGACTGGGACGACGACGCGATAAACGTCGAGACCTCGGCGACCAACGTCTGGGTCGACCACAACAGCTTCACCAACGGCTACGACGGCGCGGTCGACATCAAGCGCGGCTCCGACTTCGTGACGGTGTCCTGGAACCGCATCTTCGGCCACGACAAGTCCATGCTGCTGGGCCACAGCGACGACAACGCGAGCCAGGACGTCGGCCACCTGCGGGTCAGCTACCACCACAACTGGTTCGACGGCTCGGGCACGCGGCACCCGCGGGTCCGCTTCGGCAACCCGGTGCACGTCTTCAGCAACTACTACTACAACAACGAATACGGCGTCGCCTCCACGATGAACGCGGGCGTGCTGGTCGAGGGCAACTACTTCGAGGGCGTGGACGAGCCGACGCTCGTCGGCTACGCCGACTCCGACCCGGGAACCCTGGTGCAGCGCAACAACTACTTCGTCGGATCGGGTACGCCGCAGAGCGCGGGCTCGGTCGCCTCGATCCCGTACTCGTACCAACTCGACCCGGCATCGTCGGTGAAGTCCATCGTCACCGCCGGCGCGGGCGCCGGCCGCATCTGACCCCGCGACGAACGAGGGCCTCGGCAGCGCGGGGGCCCTCGTGTCACGCCTCGGACACACATTCGGCCTTCAGTGTCTTCAGGCCTGGCTTGTAGGTACCTCCTTTCATCGTGGGTGCGGAAATCTGGGTGTGTGCTCCTGGGGTCTTCGACAGAATCGGATCATGGCGCGCTTCGGAATTCAGGACTACGAGCCGCACTGGCTCAACGGCCGGGACAGCATCACGGCTGTCCACGGCCGGCGTCTCGCGCGCTTGGCGGGTCGCATTCTTCGGCATGTCTGGCTGGTCTGGGACCTCGATGACGACGAGTGGTTTGCGGATGCCCCGGTCCTGCTGGACTTCGGTGATGATCGGGTTGGAATCGATCATCAGAAGTTCGACGATCTCTGCATTACGTGGAACACCGTCGACCCGGCCCGCGCGATCGAGGATCCCGCCGACGAGGATTGTCGCTTCAATCTCGCCTGGCGCCCGGAGCCCACGCGGCAACTGGCCGAACTGGCCGGTCGAACGCTGCAACGTGTCGAGCTGCTCGAATGGGCCGGCGGGTACGACGACATGGCGAACGGCAGCGTCGCGATCGGTTTGGACCTCGCGCCGGCCTGGCTCACGATCTTCAACGCGCTGGATGAGAACGGACTGGCCTTCGGTCCACCCGAGAGCAGTTACCGCCGCCACTACCTCAACGGTCCCTGAGTCAGCCCTTGGCCGAAGTCGACCCGCCGTCGGATACTTGTTGACGTCCGTCCGCTCGTCGGTCCGCGCGCTGATATGCGCAGACGCGCGCGAGTGGACGGACGTCCGCGCGGACGATCAGGTCAGGCGCGCCAACCGGTCAGCGGATCTTTGGCCGGCGGCGGTGCGGGACCCTCACCGGACCGCGCGTAGAGGCACACTGGCCGGCGGGAGTCTCTTCGGGCGAACGAGCCGTCAACGCGCCTTCAGACGTCGCCGGGGCTCACCATGCGGCGGTAGAGCGCGATGGCGGAGGCTTGGAGGTGATGCTCGGTGGGCCGCAGGGCGCCGCGCGCGCCGGGAAAGGCCGATCTCGCCGCGGCCCTGGGGGTGGTGCTCGCCGCGGACTTGGCAGCGCGCGCAAAGGCGGCCCAGCCGACGGCCCATGCGGCCTGCATGGCCGCGCCTCTCGCGACGCCGCCGGAAGCCGCTTGCCAGGCGGCCTCCCCAACGGCTTCCTCGACGTCTTGGTCGACGTCCCCGATGGTCAGGCGAATGGCCTGTTCGCTGGCCTCCCACACGGATTCGGTAACGGCATTCACAACATCGGCACCAACAACGACTTCGGCAGCGTCCGCAGTCGCATCGGCCGCGGCGCGCGCTGACTCCCACGCCTTCTCTACCAACGGCGCCGCCTGCTCCGCGGCCATCAGGTGCGTGATCGGCCGCAGCTCGCGCAGTGACCGAGCCGGCGCCGGCAACCCGGCGAGGTCCAGCCACGCTGGGACGTGGGTGCGGATCACCCAATCCAGCGCCAAGTACGAGCGTGCCTCGTCCAGACCGTCACCGGCCGTACCCACCAGGCGGGGAATCAACGGCTTCAGCTCCTGGCGAGCCTCCGCCGGCAGCGCCCAGCTCAGCCAGCGGCCGACCATGCACAGCGTCGGCGACACACAGGCCGGATCGCCCGCGGGGTCCTCGCCCGCGTACAAGGCGACCGCACGCAGCAGGAAGATGCCCTGCTCGGGAGAGTTCGATAGGCCTGAGCCGAGAGTCACAGTGGACAGATCTAGTTGCATCGAGGCGCTCCAAAGCCGGAAGGGTCGGATGGTGCAAGATCAGGTTAGGTATTGGACCACCCGGCTCCGGCGCCTGGTCCGCCGCTACGACTACCCACGAAGCGCGGAGAGTGAATGATCTCACACGCCGCGTGACTACTGAGGGCACGTCAACCCCGTGAGCTGCGCCTTGCGCAGCGCCAGTGGCCGCCCACCGCTCTGTCGCCCGCGCTTCAACTTGACCGTCACACAGCGATGTCGTCTGATCATGACGCGCCGTCAAGTGGGCACAACTCACTGCAAGCATCCTCAATGGTGTCCGGCCCGTGGTCCTGCCACAGGTCTGCGCCGAGGACGCTTCCCTGACGGCAAGGAGCACCATCCACCCCCTGCCCGACCGGCGGGGATAACACGAAGGAACGACCGATGAAGTCTCTCGCCGTACGCACTCTCGGCATCGTCGCGATGGCCGGTTTCACCGTCGGGGTTACCGCCGCGCCCGCCGCCGCTGCCCTCGACAACACGTTCGAGCTGTCCACCGCGAGCGTGTCCGCATACGGCACCTACGACCGCATGATGAGCATTCCGGAGCGGCCGGTTCCTCCGATCCGCATCAGCGGCACGCTGGCCGTCAACTCCGCCAACGCCTGCGGCGTCGTGCAGGTCGCCTACAACGGTCCCACCGACGGCATCGAGTGGCGCACGTTCGGCAGCCTCTGCGGCAAAGGCAAGACCAACTTCACAACCACCTCCGTCCTGCTGTTCGGGGGTTTCGAGCCCGAGGTGCGGCTGTGCAGGGGCACGACCGTGAAGAAGGCCGAGCGCGGCACCGCCTGCGACACCTTCACGCCTGCGGCCAACTGACAGCAGGCAACCATCGCGGCGGTTCCATAGGTTGACACCGCCGAGTCGGTGCCAGGCAGGAGCCACCTCGGGTGGGCCTGTTCCGGCTCGGCGGCGCCGCTTGGTCCCCGCGGATGGCTGAGCGTCGCACCTTCCATACCGGAGACGCGCAACCCCCGGATCGGCTCGCTCACCGGCCCGGCCGGGCCGGGCCTCCGCGCGCCGGCTCCCCGAAAGTCACCGGCACCCGGGTCAGCGCGCGGCGGCTGCACTACGTCGACATCGCCAAGCCGCTCGCGCGCGACGCCGCGACAGCACGGATGACCGGGCGATCGGCATGGAGTGGAACCGTTCGAAGATGCCGTGGATCAGCCGGCCCAGTGCTCGGCGAGCAGCCGGAAGGACCGTACACGGTCGGCGTGATCGTGCGTGATCGTGGTGACCAGCAGTTCGTCGGCGCCGGTGACCCGTCGCAGGGTGGCCAGCCGCTCGGCGACGGCCGCCGGGGTGCCTACGAACTGGGTGTCGACCCGGTCGGCGACCAGCTCGCGGTCAGCGTCGGTCCACGGGTGTGCGAGCGCTTCCTCCGGGCTCGGGTACGCGATGGCGCCGCCACCGGCCCGGATGCTGCGCACCCAGACCCCGTACGGCGCCGCGAGCCGTTGCGCCGTGGCGTCGTCCTCGGCCACGACCACATCGGCCGACACCATCAGCCACGGCTCGGCGAGCGTCTTGGACGGCCGGAACGCGGCGCGGTAGGCGGTTGCCGCCTCGAGCACCTTGGCGGGGAAGGCGTGGTAGTTGGCGGTGAACGGCAGCCCGCGCTCGCCCGCCACCTGCGCGCTCTCGCCGCCACTGCTCCCGAGGACCCAGACCTGCAGGTCGGCGCCCTCGCCGGGGATCACCCGGGCCTCGTTGCCGTGCGCGTCCGCGTACGGTCCGGTCAGGAGGGTGTCGATGTCGTCCAGCATGGTGCCCAGGTCGTCAGCGTTCGCGCCGGGTTGCTTCAGCAGGCGGCGCAGCAGCTCCAGGCGCTGCGGCGGGACCGTGAACGGGACATGCCGCGGGATCAGCAGCCCGTCGACCTCGTGTGGCTCGCCCGGGCTCTCGCCCGTCACCGTGGTGAATGCCGCGCCAGGACGCTGCGCCCAGCGGCCCAGGCCCAGGTCGAACCGGCCCGGGTACAGAGCGTCGAGCATCCCGAACTGTTCCACGATCGCCAGCGGCGTCTGCAGGCCGGCCAGCACCGCTCCGGAGCCGAGCCGGATCCGTTCGGTGACCGTGGCGAGCTGGCCGAGCAGCAGGGCGGGCTGCGAACTGGCCACCCCCGGAGTCAGGTGGTGTTCGGCCACCCAGTAGCGGTGGTAGCCGAATCGCTCGGCGTGCTGGGCGAGGTCGAGCGTGCGCCGCAGGGCGTCGCGGGCGTCGCCGCCGGACACCACCGGCGCGAGGTCGAGGACGGAGAGGGGTACGGTCACGTGGCGTTCCTTTCCAGGCCGGCAAGCTGCTGGCGAGCCGGTGACGGGGCCGCCCCGGGTGCGTGGCGGCCATCGACGATGATCTCGAAGGGCGTCAAGCGGAACCTCGCGGGGGCCGAGTGGTGGAGGGTCGCTAATGTCGTGACGGTTGCGAGTGGTCACCGGACCCTGCATGGCCACACGGTAGGGGGCTGTTCGTGTTCAAGGTGCGCGGTGTCGTTCTGCCCGAGCGAGAAGAGCGGACGTTCTGGATCGACGGCGACCGGCTGCGCACGGATCCGGTGCCCGGCGGCGAGCTGATCATCGACGGTGGGTGGGTGCTGCCGGGGCTGGTCGATGTCCACACGCACCCGGGCAGCACGGACACTCCGGAGGACCCGTTCGACGAGGAGGTCCTGCGAAAGCATCTGGTGGACCACCGAGAGGCGGGCGTGCTGCTGATCCGCACACCTGGTACCGCGGCCCGCCTACCCGACTGGGTCGAGACCGATCCCGACCTTCCCCGGGTCCGTTCGGCCGGGCGCTGGCTGGCGACCCCGAACCGGTTCGTGAAGGGGTACGGGCGCGAGGTCACCGAGGAGGAACTGGTGGCCGCCGCCGTGGAGGAGGCCACCGCCGCGTCCGGATGGTGCAAGATCCACGCCGATTGGGGCTTCGACTACCCTCCGCTGCCGTTCGATATCCTGAGTGAGGTCGTGAAGGCCGTCCACGCCATCGGCGGGCGGGTGGCCACGCACTGCCAGACCGCGCAGGGCACCCGTAACGCGGTACTAGCCGGCGTCGACAGCCTGGAGCACGGCTGGTTCCTCGATGAGGAACTGATCGACCACATGGTCCGCAACGGCACGGCGTTCGTCCCCACGCTGACCGTCTTCCAGGACAAGATCGCCGAGGTGCGCGAACGCGAGGACAGCCCGCGACGCGACTGGGCGCTAAAGGGCTGCGAAGGGACCCTGGACACCGTCCGCGCCGCCGTGGACGCCGGCGTCACGATCCTGGCGGGGACGGACAGCTACCCTTGCGGCACGATCGCCACCGAGGTGGATTGGCTCATCCGCGGCGGAATGTCGCCCGAGGCGGCGATCGGGGGCGCATCCTGGACGGCCCGGTCCTGGCTCGGACTGCCGGGGCTTGTCGACGGCGCTCCCGCGGATCTGGTGGTGTACGACACCGACCCCACCCTCGACCCGCGCGTTCTCGCGCATCCCAGCGCGATCATCCTGCGCGGCCGGGTCCACCGTTCCCGCCCCGCATGAGTCCGACCCGGCCGGCAGCCCCATCCCGGGCGGGCGGGGTGGAGTGCGCGCTGAGCTTCGCCTGATCGACACAGGTGGAACTGCTCGGTCGCCCGGCCGGGTACGACCTGCTGCCCATACCGTACGGATGATCCGGGGGTCGCCGGGGTTGGTATACGCACCCGTTGACAACCGTTCGGCGCCGTTCAGGCCGACTCGATGCACCCACCCCGTTGCCCTGGCAATCGGTCGGTTAGGGCAATAGCGCCGCCGCCGCGCCCGTATGGCGGCGGTCATCCTCGCGGCGTGCTCCTGCAACCTCGTGCCGGCAGCGCCAGCCGCGGCGTAGCCAGCGCCGCCAGACCCGGGCCAGGTCCAGATCGCCGCGACGTACGCGGTGCGCGGAATATCCCAGACCGGGTCGGCGCGTTGACCAGCGCGGCCTTCGGCATGATGGGTCGGGTCTCGCCGTGCGCGGCCGCGGGTGCGCCACCAGGCGGCGTACGCGTTCACCTTGCATGCCAGCCGGGCTACCACCTTCGTGCGCACCACTCGCCGGACCTATTCTCATCATGTCGGGTGGCTCACGGCCGATGAAACCGCGGTGAGCCAGCTTGGGTGTACGGGGTGAGCGGCAGTGCGTCTGGCGCTGAGGAGCTGTCGGCTGCCCTGGGCGTGCTGGAGGACCAGGTCATCGTGGACGCCGCAGCGAGCTACACCGCCGCGGTGGAACTCGAACGGCGGGCTGAGGCTCTGGGTGACGAGGCATTGCTCATGCGTGCCCGCCTGTGCTGGATCGACATGCTCAGGCGCACCGGAGACTTCCGGGAAGCTGCCCGGCAGATCAAGGGCATCCAGGCTTGGGCCTGTAAGCACGGCGACCGCCGGCTACAGGCGCGTACCCACCTGGTGTGGGCGAACATCGAGTGGCTGTCCGGTAACCGGGCCAAATACCTGAGGCACGCGCTGAGCGCGGTCGAGTTGCTCGATGAGACGGCCACCGCGCATATGCAGATCTTGCACCGTGTCAGGCTGGGCGGTGCGCTGGCCGACAACGGCGACATGGACGCGGCGCGGACGCGCTACCGCCAGGCGGAGGAACTGGCCAGCAAGCTACAGGACTGGGAACGGCTCATCGTGGTGCTGAACAACTGGGCCTACATCGAGTACAAGTCCGGAGACTTCCGGCGGGCCGGGGAGGTCGCGGGGCGGATGCAGGGCCACGCCGTAGCGCGCGGCTTCCACCTTGACCCGGGCGCGCTGGACACGATTGGGGCGATCCAGATCGCCAACGGCGAGTACGCCGAGGCTGAGCAGACGATGCAGGTATGCATCGCCCGCTACAAGCGCGCAGGGGTCAACGACGCCGACGAAATGGCCGAGTATCTGCTGACCCTGGCCCGGGCTCAGCGTGGTCTCGGTGCGACCGGCCGGGCCCTGGTGAGCCTGCACGCCGCCCACACGCAGTGCACCGAGCGTGGCCTGCGGGAGATCCTGGTCCGGGTGTATCAAGAGAAGGCCGACCTGCACGCCGCCCGCGGTGAACACACCGAGGCGCTCGCCGCGAAACAGGCCTTCATCGCTGCCCAGCAGAGCCTGACTTCCCCGCGGCGAAAGCCCATGCGCTCGATCCTGCAGGCGTTGCTCCCAACCCACCGAGGTCTGCGAAGAAACCGGGCCCCTGGGATGAGCAGGCGCGCTACCGCTGGCGGGGCTGGATAGGCGGTGCCGGTAACGCCGGCACTATCGGCATCCCAGCGGCGGCGTGTCGGGCAGGCTTGACGAGGGGGCTCTGTTGCGTTCTCCCCTCGGAGATCAAGGCAGGCTTGACGGGGTGATGCATTCTGCGCCGTCCCGTCTCTGGTCGCCTCCCCAGCGTTCGCGGGATTCCGCTTCCCAGCCGAGGTGATCGTGGTGTCGGTGTGCGCTGGTAGTTGCGCTATGGCCTCTCGTACCGCGACGTCGAGGAGCTGCTCGCCCCCGCGGCATGGCACCACGTCGAGCAGCACGCGAGCAACCCGAGAGAAGCCGATCATGGCCAGCTCAAGCGCCGGCTGAAACCGATGCGCGGACTAGGAACTGACCGGACCGCGCAGGTCGTGATCGCCGGCCATGCCTTCATCCAGAACCTGCGACGCGGTCACTACGAACTTGGAGTCGACACCCGCCCGGCGTTGCGGGCCGCTATGGCGTTCACCGAACTTGCCCGAGCCATATGACGCCACCCGGCGCCGACCTGAGCGCGACCACCGATCCCGCAACGCAACAGCGCCATCAGCCATCCATCCAGGCCAAGCGCGCCGGACGAGACCGCCTTGCCGCGTAGCGGGGAGGCGGACGGACGCGTCCTGATCGTCCAGGTGGGGTCACCCGGCACGCATCGACTCGGGTGCTCGTCGATCTCGGCCCCGAGGGTGCTGCCGGCCAGATCGGCGAGCCGGCCGCCAGATGGGCGCGGAGTGTTCGCTCCTCGATAAATGCGAAGCCGCGTCCTGCTTGCGGCGCCGCGCGAGTTCCTCCCGCTGCACGTTGATGTCGGTCACCGTGCCGGCGAGGTCGAGGGTCTGTTCTGGGGGCCTTGTGCCCGAAGGGCAGGCGCAGGCGATTTCGCGGCGGCCCGGCACCGGGCGCTGCCTACGGGTGACGGACCATCCGAGCTCGTCCACTAGCTCAGTGCGATCGGTCGATCACTGGTTGGTTGCAGGTGGGTAGTGAAAACGGCATTGGGCTCGCGTAACAGGTTCCGCATCCGATCAGCACCCTTCGGATGGCAGCAGACGTGAGGTGAATTCCCGGCCCGAGGCGTGTCCTCGGCAGGTCTTTCACCCGAGTCGGCCGAAAGGGGCCTTGGATGAAACCGGTGTCAGCTTTGTTGCTGAACCGACGGTGGTTGGCGGCGACAGCGGGCGTAGCCATGGTCGCGGGGGTAGCTGTCACACAGCTGGACTCCGCGCCGGAGCCGCAGCGCGCCGCAAGCGTGGCGGACCCGGCGAGCGAGCGTGAGGAGCTTGTCGACTACGACTCGCGTGACGCGCTGAACGCGGAACGGGCCAAGAAGTCGGCGAACGCCACCAAGAGCGCCAGCGTCGCCGTATCGCGGCTGAACGCCGTCGCGGAGCCGGACAGCCCGGCCCGCAAGCTGCGGGACAAGCTCGGCGTGCAGGGCATCGTCGACATGGACCCGGCCACCGGTACGCCGCGCCGCGTCGCCAAGATCGACGGGTTCCTCACCGGACCGAGCCACAGCAATCCCGCCAAGGTCGCCATGGGCTATGTGAAGGCGAACCCGGCGGTGTTCGGACTCAGCGCCGCCGAGGTCGGCCAACTCAGGCTGCGCCGCGACTACGTCGATGTCGCGGGAACCCACCACCTCAGCTTCACCCAGAGCGTGGGCGGCGTGCCGGTGTTCGGCAACGGCCTCAAGGCCCACGTCGCCAAGGACGGCCGACTCATTCAGGTCGACGGTTCGCCTCTCGCCGAGTTGCCGAGCAGTCCCGGCTCGGCCAAGCTGAACGCGGAGAAGGCGCGCGCCGCCGCGGTTCGCAACGTCTTCGGCGACTCCACCGCCACGGTCGTCGACCGGGCCGACGGTGCGACCAAGACCACCACGTTCTCCGACAACGGCGCAGCGAAGCTGGTCATGTTCCAGACCGCGGACGGTCCACGCCTGGCGTGGCAGACCGTGGCGATGGACGAGGGCTGGATCCACGTCGTCGACGCACAGGACGGCACGGTCCTGTTCCGGCAGAGCACGGTCGCCAAGGACGCCTCTCTCGTCTGGCCCAACTACCCGGGCGCGCCGTCGGGCGGCAAGCAGGTGCCCGTCGACCTGGGCAAGTGGCTGCCGAACGGCTCGCCGAAGCTGGCCGGCAACGTCGCGCACGTCTACACCGACGTCAACGACGACAACAAGGCAAGCGCCAGCGAGGAGGTCAGGCCCACCAGCAAAGGCAGCTGGCGGTACCTGATGACCGACTTCAGCAAGCAGGTCGGCGGCAAGTGCAGCGCGAAGTTCAAGTGCTCCTGGGACCCGAACGTCCCGTACTCCTGGCGGAAGAACCGCAGCCAGTCGTCCGTGGAGCTCTTCTATCTCCTCGGCGTGTGGCACGACCACCTGGCGACGGCTCCGGTCGGCTTCACCCGCGCCGCGGGCAACTTCGAGGCGATCGACGACGACGCGGTGCAGGGCCAGGCCCTCGACGGTGCCGACACGAACGACGGCCTGCCCGACGCCGACCACATCAGCAACGCGAACATGAGCACCCCGCCGGACGGCACCCCGCCGGTCATGCAGATGTACCTGTGGGGTGACCCGACCAACCCCGACGACGAGTCCATCGCCGCCAACTCCAGCGACGAGGCCGACACGGTGTTCCACGAGTACACCCACGGCCTGTCCAACCGTCTGGTCGTCGACGCCAACGGCGTCTCCACCCTGACGGTGCATCAGGCGCGAGCCATGGGCGAGGCCTGGAGCGACTGGTACACCCAGGACTATTTCGTGTCCAAGGGCTACGAGAAGGACACCGCGAAGGACGGCGACATCCTCGTGGGCAAGTACATGTTCGCCGGCAAGGCCCTGCGCTCCCAGCCGACGGACTGCCAGGTCGGCAGCAGGTCGGCGGCATGCCCCGGCACCCCGACCGCGGGCCCGGGCGGCTACACCTACGGCGACTACGGAAAGATCTACTCCGGCGGTCCCGACGTGCACACCGACGGCGAGATCTGGGCACAGACCCTGTGGGACCTGCGTGCGGCGCTCGGCAGCACGAAGGCCCGGTCCCTGGTGACCCGTGCGATGGAGCTGTCACCGGCCAAGCCGTCCTTCCTCGACCAGCGCAACTCCATCCTCCAGGCCAACCGCGTCATCAACGGCGGTCGACTGCAGGCGACGATCTGGAAGGTCTTCGCCCGGCGCGGCATGGGCTACTATGCCGGTTCCACGGACGGGTCCGACACCGACGTTGTCGAGGACTTCTCCATGCCTCCCACGACAGGGACCCCGCGCGGCACGGTGACAGGCAAGGTCACCGACACCGACACCGGCCTGGCCATTGCCGGGGCGACCGTCGGCTTCGGCGGACACCTCTCCGGCTTCGCCAGTGACTACGTCGCCGTCACGGCGGCGGACGGTACGTACACGATCAATGGTGTGCTGCCGGGCACCTACCCCGAGGTGTACACCCAGGCCGTCGGGTTCGACTCCATCGCCAAGACCGTCTACGTCGGCGCCCGGGCGAACCGGGTCGACTGGCCGCTGCGCCGCGACTGGGCCGCCACCGCCGGTGGCAGCAGCGTGGAGAGCTTCACCGGACCGGACTTCACCGCATACCGCTGCGGCCCGACGCACCTGTTCGACCAGTCGTCCGGCTCCGGTTGGGGCTCCGAGGTCGCCGCGGGTGGCACCGGGCAGAACGTGGTGGTCAAGCTGCCGCAAGCCGTCGACATCGAGGAGCTGACGCTCGACCCGACCGCGACCTGCGGCGACGGGGCAAGTGCCGCGACCGGCCGGTTCCGGGTCGAGACGTCACCGGACGGCAGCGCGTGGACGGTCGCCGCCGTCGGTCAGTTCGGCGAGGCCGACCGGAACCGGTCCAACCCCGTGTCGCTGACCGCGGGCACGACCGACGTGCAGTTCCTGCGGTACACGATGCTGTCGTCCCAGGCAGAGGACATGGGCGTGTGCACCACGCCGGACACACCGTACAGCGGTTGCTCGTACATGGATTCGACGGAGCTCGCCGTCTACGGCACCCCCTCCATCTGACCCGTGCACACCATCGGCCCGTCCCGCACCGCGGGGCGGGCCGATGGCGGCGCTCGACTCCAAGTTCGTAGTGACCGCGTCGCAGGTTCTGGATGAAGGCATGGCCGGCGATCACGACCTGCGCGGTCCGGTCAGTTCCTAGTCCGCGCATCGGTTTCAGCCGGCGCTTGAGCTGGCCATGATCGGCCTCTACCAGCGCACCCCGACACCACGATCACCTCGGCTGGGAAGCCAGCATCCGCCGCACCCACCGGGTGCGGTTCCGGATGGGCCGGTCAGGGCAGCACCTACACCACCGCCTGGTGCTCGGGAGGGACCGGCACGTTCAACGTATGGGCGCAGTGCAAGTCGAGCGTCTGGCCGTACCCGTATTCGTTCGTGGAGAGCAGTTGGCGCAGTCCTGGGGGACGGCGATCAACAACTCGGCATGGGCCCAGTGCCCCTTTCCCATGAACATCGTCGACCGGGGGATCGGCCGAAGGAACTGATTAGGCCCCACAGTCGGAGCCTGGGGCCGCAGCCATAGTGGCCCGCGGCCATCATGGCTGCGGCGGCGCTGTTGCGGAGCTCGCCGTCTGCGGCACACCCTCCACCTGATCCACGCCCGCCGGCCCGTCCCTGTCGCCAAGGGCTGGCCGGTGTGCGGCGCACTGCTCCCGGGTGAGCAGGCCGTCCGCGACCAGGACGGTCAGCGTCCGCTCCAGCGGGATGCCGGCGCGCACGACCAGCTCCTCGGAGAAGGCCAGGGCCGCGCACACGCCGGCGTAGCCGCCGTTCGAGGTCCGGACGAACCAGCGGTCGTCGCCGCTGAGCCCGCGGAACACCAGCGTGTACGGCCCCGGGCCGGTCAGCGCCACCCACGGCTCGGCGCTGCCGTTCACCTCGTCCTCACCCTCGTGCCGCGCCGTGAACGTGGTAGCGGGGCCGGGTGCCGCACGCCAGAAGAAGCCGCCGTAGCCGGCGCCGTCCGGACGGCCGTTCGTCGCGGGGCTGCCGAGGCGCACGTCGCGGTCGCCGCCGAGCGTGTACGAGAAGGTGAGCTCCCAGCCCAGCGGCGCCGGATCCGCGCGTACCGTGCGGACCTCGGTGAGCAGGACCTCGCCCGCCGGGCTCAGCCAGTGCAGGCGCTCGGCGAAGCCGCCGCCGGGTGCGGGCAGCCACTCCACGTGCGCGATGCGGCCGTGATCTTCCAACCAGGTGTACCCGCGGCCGCGCACGTAGGTCCTGCCGCCCCACAGGTTGACGCCGTCGGCGTCCTGCATGGCCACCGAGACGCCGAGGTGCCAGCGATGGTCCTCCGGCAGGGCGTCGGAGACCGGGACGCCGCCGAGGGTGCGGACCGGATGCAGGTAGGGCCGGGGGCCGAGAAGCGGGTCGACGTCCGGCTCGGCCTGGTACTCCGCGACGACGGCATCGCCGGCCATGATTCGCATTGCGGGACGGTACCGCGCCCTGCCGATATGGTCGTAGCCGCCGCGCGATCCACTGTGCATAGCGGCCGGTAGCAGAGAGGATGCGTATGTGGGCACCCGAGAAATACCGGATCACATTCTCGACCAGCTGCTCGTCGGCCTGGTGTTCTACGAGGCCGAGCTGACCCTCATGCACTTCGAACCCGGCGGCACGGCGCTCATCAGCGACTCGTTCGGCGACGTGTTCACCTGGCTGTGGCGGGAGAACCCCGCCAAGGCGACCATGCTGGTCGCGGACTACCTGGCCGAGCTGCGCTTCTACCATCACAACGCCAACCGGACCCTCGGGCTCGAGGCGGTGCTGGAGGGGCTGCCGCCGTCGCTGCGCGGGGTGCCGCCCGACGAGGTGGCGGCGATGCAGGACGTGCTGCGCCGCCACGTGCCGATGTACGTCAGCCAGGGCGACTGAGCACCGCCCGGCCGACCGGGGTCGACCGGCCGGGCCCGGTGCGCGGCTAAAGGTTGATCATGTGGCCGGTCAGGCCGTGGAACGCCTCCTGCAGGGCCTCGCTCAGCGTGGGGTGGGTGTGCACGTTGCGGGCCAGCTCGTTCGCCGTCAGGTCCCACTTCTGCGCCAGCGTCAGCTCGGGCAGCAGCTCGGAGACGTCCGGTCCGATCAGGTGGCCGCCGAGCAGCTCGTTGTACTTCGCGTCCGCGACCAGCTTCACGAAGCCCGTTGGCTCGGCGAGGCCGTGGGCCTTGCCGTTCGCCGTGAACGGGAACGACGAGACCTTCACGTCGTAGCCCTCGTCGCGGGCCTGCTGCTCGGTGAGGCCGAAGCTGGCGACCTGCGGCTGGCAGAACGTCGCCCGCGGCATCATCCGGTAGTCGCCGAGCGTCATCGTCTCGGCGCCGCCGATCGTCTCCGCCGCCACCACCCCCTGCGCCTCCGCGACGTGGGCGAGCTGGAGCTTCGAGGTCACGTCGCCGATCGCGTACAGGTGGGGGATGTTGGTCCGCATGTGGTCGTCGATCTCGATCGCACCGCGGTCGGTCAGCTTGACGCCGGTGTTCTCCAGGCCGTAGCCCTCGACGCGGGGTGCGAAGCCGACCGACATCAGCACCCGGGCCGCCTCGATCGTCTCGCTCCGGCCGTTCTTCGTGTAGGTCACCACGACCGACTTGCCCTTGTCCATCACCGTCTCCACCTTGGCCGACGCGACGATCGGGATGCCGAGCTTGCGGTACTGCTTGGTGATCTCCTTCGACACGTCGGCGTCCTCGTTGGGCAGGGCCCGGTCGAGGTACTCGACGATCGTGACGTCGACGCCGTAGTTCTTCAGGACGTAGCCGAACTCCATGCCGATCGCGCCGGCGCCGACGATGACGATCGACTCCGGCAGGTCGCGGTCCAGGATCTGGGTCTCGTAGGTGACCACGTTGTCGCTGAGCTCGACGCCGGGGAGCAGCCGGACGGTCGACCCGGTGGCGATGATCGCGTTGTCGAAGGTGAGGGTCTGCGAGCCTCCGGTGCCGAGCGCGACCTCGAGGGTGTTCGCGTCGCGGAAGGTGCCCCGCCCGTCGTACTCGGTGATCTTGTTCTTCTTCATCAGGTAGTGCACGCCCTTGACGCGGCCGTCGGCGACCGTGCGGCTACGGTCGAAGGCCGCGCCGAAGTCGAAGCTCACCTCGCCGGTGATGCCGAACGTCTTCGCCTGGGTGTGGAAGATGTGCGCCAGCTCGGCGTTACGCAGCAGGGCCTTCGACGGGATACACCCGACATTGAGGCACACACCACCCCAGTACTTCTCCTCGACGACGGCCGTCCGCAGGCCGAGCTGGGCCGCGCGGATCGCCGCGACGTAGCCGCCGGGTCCCGCGCCGAGGACGATCAGGTCGTAGTGCTCGCTCATGGTGAGGCTCTTCCGCGTCGACGTCAGATCGGTACGGATGAAGTATCCCGCAGCGCGCGCTCAGCGGAGCAGGAAGACGGAGGCGTCGCCCGTCACCACCGTCCCGTTCCGGTGCCGCAGATAGCGGGTGGGGTCGCCGGCGAGCTGGATCCTGACCCCCCGGCCCGCCGGCAGCCTGCGGAAATCCGTCGGCGTGCCGGTGTCGAGGCGGACCGCGCCGTCGACGACCCGGAGGTGCCGCCCGGGGAGGTCTACCGACCGGATCACCTCCGTGCCGCCCGCGGACGGCACGAAACGGAACTGGGTGTCGCTGAGCGCGTGGCCGGGCGGGCCCACGACCAGGGCGGAGTCGTCGTGCCGCACGAACCACGCGCCTTCGTCGGCGGGGGAGAGGCGCACGATCGGCCCGCCCGCGCCGACCGGCACGCCGAACAGCGGCGTCCCGTCCGGATGCCAGTAGAGCCGCTGCACCCGGGTGTGCCGGTTGGGGTCGTAGAGCGGGTCGCCGACGATGTCGCGGTAGTCGCGGGCGTGGTAGACCAGCACGTCGGTGACGCCGTCCTCGGCGACGGTGAAGCTGTTGTGACCCGGGCCGTACCGGCCGGTCGCGGCGTTCGTGACGAAGACCGGGTCCGGTGTCTTCGTCCAGGACGCGTTGGCCAGCAGGTCGGCGCGGGCGTCCGCGGTCAGCAGGCCCACGCAGTAGCGGGCGTCGGTGGCGCTGGCGGAGAAGGTCACGAAGACCCGCCCGTTGCGGACCAGCACCGCCGGGCCCTCGTTGACCCGGAAGCCCTGCGTCTCCCAGCTCCGGGTGGGTGTGGCGATCCGGACCGGCTTGCCGCGCAGCGCCCAGGGCGAGCTCATCTCGGCGATGTAGAGGCTGGAGTTCACCGCGATCTCCGGCTCGCTCTGCGCCCACACCAGGTAGCGGCGGCCGCGGTGCGCGAACGTGGTGGCGTCCAGCGAGAAGCCGTCCCACTCGGTGGCGACCTGGCCGCGCAGGGTCCAGCCGGCCGGGTCGGTGGGGTCGGCCAGCGGCGACTCCAGCACGTACATCCGGATCCGGAAGACGTTGCCGGCGTCGCCGGCGGCGAAGTAGAGGTACCAGCGGCCGTCGATGCGGTGCAGCTCGGGAGCCCAGACGTGCCCGCCCATCGGGCCGGACGCGGGGCGGCGCCAGACCACCGATTCGGTCGCCGTGGCGAGCCCGGCGATGGTGCTCGCCCCGCGTACGACGAGCCGGTCGTACTCGGGCACCGAGCCGGTGAAGTAGTAGCGCCCCCCGGTCCGCGGGGTGATGAACGGGTCGGCACGCTGCTCGATCAGCGGGTCGATCGTGGGCACCCCGTAGATCTGCGCGTCGGTGCGGGCGTCGCGGTCCAGCGCCGGGGCGGCGAGGGCGCCGACGCCGGCGACACCCAGCCCGCCGCGGAGCAGGGTGCGGCGGCTGACGTCGTTCGTCATGACTGAGCCTTTTCAACGTGGCCCGGGCGGCAGCTCCCGGCGGCGGTCGACGGCTCGGATAACTCTGGCCCGAGGCCAGGTTGAAAATTGCTCACTGTCTTCCCCTCACTTGGTCTTCAGGCGCAGGAAGGTGACGGAGTTCGGGGCGAACGTCCGGGTGAAGGTGGACGCGATGCCGCTCACGGTCGTGGTGACCGGCTGGATCGGCTCGGCGGAGCGGGTGTTCTGCTCCTGCGGGTCGCCGGTGATGACGGTCATCCTCGCCCGGCCCGCGACCTTGCGGCCGCCCAGGTCGACCGCGGTGACGGCCGGGGTGTCCTGCGCGTTGACGACCTTGACGATGATCTCGCCGGTGGCGTCGTCCTGCGTGATCACCTGCGCGAACGGCTCGGTCACCTGGTCGTCGGTGAAGCTGCCCCACTCGGCGCCGTCGAGGAAGAGCCGCACCGCGCTGCCGCGGACCTCGATGCGGATGTCGTACGTGGTACCGGTCGCGATGCTGTTGGGCTTGGCGAGCACGATCTCCTTGCTGCCGCCCGCACCCTTCTGGACGGCGCCCTGCGTGTTGTTCCAGCCGCCGAGGTTCCACCAGTAGAGCTCGCCGGACTCCTGCACCCCGAACGCGACCAGGAAGCCCTCGGCGCCGGCCCGCTTGGTGGCCTTCAGCGTCAGGTCGTAGTCGGTCGCGGTGATGTTCCCGGCCTTGACCAGGGTGTCCAGCGCGGCGGTGTCGCTCTGGCGGTAGCCGCCGTCCACCACGGACCAGTTGCCGCGGGGCTCCACCGGCGTCCACTGCCCGGCGCCGGCGGAGAAGTCGTCGGAGAACAGGACCGCGCCGCCGGGCGTGGTCACCGCGATGTCGTCGTAGGTCGCGGCGGTGGCCCACGTGGAGAGCCCGATCGCGCCGGTGATCGGCTTCGGCGCCACGACCGGCCCGGTCGAGCGGCTGCGCACCACGCGGTCGCCGACGTTGTTCATGAACAACTTCTGCACCTGGTAGCTGGTCGAGCCCCAGGACTCGTCGTTGTCGAACCAGATCAGGTCCGGCCGCCACTGCACATGGTCGACGTTGGCGAGCAGCGGCGCGTACGAGGCCATCCGCACCACGTCGGCGTTGCGCTCCAGCCCGGTCATGTACGACGCCTCGGCCAGCGAGTTGAACAGCTTGTTGTCCAGGGAGGCGTACTCGCCGAGGAAGACCTCCGGACCGGCGCGGTCGTAGCCGTCGTAGCGCCGGTTGTTGCCGAGGAACCACGCCGGGCTGTTGTAGTAGTGCTCGTCGACCATCGCCACGCCCGCGGCCCTGTTCTTGGCCCACAGGTTGTCGAAGGTCGCGCCCTGGTCGTCCGGCCCGGAGTTGCCCACCACCGTGATGCCGGGGTGTTCGGCGGCGATGGCGCCGCGGAACTCGAGGAAGTCGGCGAAGTAGGCGTCGGGCAGGTTCTCCTCGTTGCCGACCGCGACGTGGGTCAGCCCGAACGGTTACGGGTGGCCCATCCGGGCGCGCAGCCCGCCCCACTCGGAGCTCGCCGGCCCGTTGGCGAACTCGATCAGGTCGAGGGTGTCCTGGATGCGGCGGCGCAGCAGCGCCGGGTCGTCGGTCGCCCGGTTCTGCCCGCAGCCGGTGACCAGCGCGGGAACGACCGGCAGCGGCATGGCGCCGATGTCCTCGGACAATTGGAAGTACTCGTAGTAGCCCAGGCCGTAGGACTGGTGGTATCCCCAGAAGTTGGCGTTGGCGGCGCGGGTCTCGACCGGCCCGACGGTGTCCTTCCACTGGTAGGAGCGGGCCCGCGGGAAGTTCGCGGCCGCGTCGTAGCCGTAGTGGCTGCCGGTGTTGACCAGGCAGCCGCCGGGGAAGCGCACGAAGCCGGGCCGCAGCGCCGCGATCTTCTCGGCGAGGTCCCTGCGCAGTCCGTGGTTCTTGTAGGTGTCGCGGGGCATCAGGGAGACCATGTCGAGGCGCAGGGTCCCGGTCCCGCCGGCCAGGACCGACAGGCGGCCGGCGTCGGTGGTCCGGCTCGCCCGCACCGGTACGGCGTAACGGGTCCAGCCGTCGCCCCGCACGGTCAGCTCCGCCGGCGCCGCCAGCGTTTCGCCCGCGGCGTCGCGCAGGACGACGGACAGCGGCGTGCCGGCGGGTGAGTCGCTGCGGGCCCAGACCGAGAAGTCGTACGTCGCGCCGCGCCGCACCGCGAACCCGGTGTTGTACCCGGAGTTGGTCACGCCGTAGCGCCCGCCGGCGGGGCTGGTCAGGGCGAGCTTGAGGTAGGTGCGGTTGCGCTCGTTGAGGCGGTCCGCGTCGTTCACCGCGGACGCGCCGCCCGCGCCGCCGGACTCGCCTCCGGGTGTCCAGGCGGTCAGGCCGTGGTAGGACGCGTTGTCGGCCGGGAGGAACTCGAACGAGCGGTTGCGGACCAGCTCGGCGTAGAGGCCGCCGTCGGCCGCGAAGTTGATGTCCTCGAAGAACACCCCGTACATGGAGTCGCCGATCGCCGGGCCGGTGGCCGCCGGCTCGACGGTGATGGCGTATTCGGGTGCGGCGGCCGGCGGTTGCGCCAGGACGGGTGCGGCCCCGCCGGCGGCCGCGATCAGCATCGCGGCGGTGGCGAGTCCGAGGAGAGCGCGTGACGGGGACATCCATGTCCTCCAGATGTGAACGTTAACAACGCGCGTCGATTATCATCGATGTGTCACGCGCAGTCAATGCTCCGGTTACCCGGCGGGCCAGGCGCCCCGGGCGGTGTACACGTCGCGGAGTACCTCGGTCCGGTCGGTCATGATGCCGTCGACGCCGAGCTCGAGCAGCCTGTGCATCTCGGCCGGGTCGTCGATCGTCCACACGTGCACCTGCAGGCCGAGGCGGTGTGCCCGGCTCACGAAGCGGCGGTCGACCACGGTCACCGGGCCGAACCGCGCCGGGACCTGCGCCGCGGCCGCCGACGCCGGCAGCCGCAGCCGGGTGCCGGCCACGGAGGACACGCGCAGGCGCAGCACCTCCCGCTGGCCGAGGGACGTCGCGATCCCGGGCCCCGCCAGGGCGCGGACCCGGGCCAGCCGGGCGTCGCTGAACGAGGCCAGCAGGACCCGGTCCCGGGCACCGGCGCGGCGGACCGCCTCCACCGTGGGCCCGGCGGCGTCGTCGGCCTTGACGTCGATGTTGAAGCGGACCTGTGGCCACGCGGCGAGGACCTCGTCCAGGCGGGGCACCGCGCCCGCCCCGCCGACCCGCAGCGTGGCCAGGTCCGCCCAGCGCAGGTCGGCCACCCGCCCCGCGGTGCCGGTCAGGCGGCGCAGGGACGGGTCGTGGAACACCACGGGTACGCCGTCCGCGGTCGCGTGCACGTCCGTCTCCACGTACCGGTAGCCCAGCGCGACCGCCCGGCCGAAGGCCTCGGCGGTGTTCTCGTCGCCCTCGGCGGCCCCGCCGCGGTGCGCGAACGCCAGCGGGAGGGGCGAGTCGAGATAGGGGAAGCGGACGCCTACAGACACGCGTCGTCCAGGTCGGCGAGCAGGGTGTCACGGCTCTCCAGCAGCTCGAACCAGGTCGTGGTCCGGGGCAGCTCGTGGGTGAAGAAGTAGCGGGCCGCGAGGCGCTTGCCGTCGTAGAACGCGCCCTGCCGGCCGGCCGCGGCGGTCGCCTGCTCCAGCCACATCCACGCGACGACCAGGTGGCCGGCCGCGTTCAGGTAGGCGGTCGAATTGGCCAGCGCTGTGGTCGGGTCCGCGTCCGCCCACAGCTTGCCGGTGACCTCGACGAGGCGCGCGCAGCCGGACTCGAGCCGCTCCGCCATCCACGCGAGGTCGGCCGGTGCCCGCCCGGCGGCCTCCCGGATCCGGCGGACCAGCAGGGTCAGGCCCGCGCCGTCCCGCATGATCACCTTGCGGCCCAGCAGGTCGAGGCCCTGGATGCCGTCGGTGCCCTCGTGGATCGGGTTGAGCCGGTTGTCGCGGTAGAACTGCTCGACCGGGTACTCGCGGGTGTATCCGTAGCCGCCGTGCACCTGGATTGCGTGGTCGTTGGCCTTCAGGCACCACCGCGACGGCCAGGCCTTCACGATCGGCGTCAGCACGTCCAGCAGCAGGGCGGCCTCGGCGGTGTCGCCGGTCTCCTGCTCGTCGACGAGCCTGGCGGCGTACAGGATGAGGGCCATGCCGCCCTCGACGTAGGTCTTGGACGCCAGGAGCATCCGGCGCACGTCCGGGTGCCGGATGATCGGCACGGGCGGCGCCGACGGGTCCTTGCCGGCCACCGGCCGGCCCTGCACCCGCTCCCGGGCGTAGGCGAGCGCGTGCAGGTAGCCGGTGTAGCCGAGGGCCACCGCACCGGCGCCGACGCCGATCCGTGCCGCGTTCATCATCTGGAACATGTACGCGAGGCCCTTGCCCTCCTCGCCCACCAGGAAGCCCTCGCTGTCGGTGAAGGACAGCGCCGCGTTGGTCGTGCCGCGGAAGCCCATCTTGTGGTTCAGCCCGACCAGTTCGACGCCGTTGCGCCTCCCGGGCACGCCGTCCGGGCCGACGACGTGCTTGGGCACGATGAACAGCGACAGGCCCTTGACCCCGGGCGGCGCGCCGGCGGCGCGGGCCAGCACCAGGTGCACGATCGTCTCGCTCAGCTCGTGGTCACCGCCGGAGATCCACATCTTGCTGCCGGTGACCCGGTAGGTGCCGTCGCCCGCGGGCACCGCGCGGGTGGTGACGTCGCTCAACGACGAGCCGGCCTGCGGCTCGGACAGGCACATGGTGCCGGTGAACCGGCCCTCGACCATCGGAGCGACGAATCGCGCCACGTGCTCGGGCGCCGCGTACGTGCGCAGCAGGTTCGCGTTGCCCATGGTCAGCATCGGGTACGCGGAGGTGGCGATGTTCGCGGCCTGGAACCAGGCGAAGCAGGCCCGGTGCACGACGTGCGGCAGCTGCAGCCCGCCGTCCTCGGCGTCCAGCCCGCCGGCCAGCAGGCCCGACGCGTTGAACGCGGCCAGCGCCGTCTTGACCTCGGGGATCACCTGCGCCCGCCCCTCGGTGAAGCGCGGCTCCTCGGCGTCGCCGCGCCTGTTGTGCGACGCGAACTCGCGCTCGGCGATCTGCGCGGAGACCTGCAGGAACGCGTCGAACGTCTCCCGGGAGTGCTCGGCGAAGCGGGGCCGCGCCGTCAGCGACTCGACGTCGAGCCATTCGTAGAGCAGGAACTCCAGGTCACGCCGCGAGAGGATGTTGGACACCGTTGCACACCGCCGTTTCACGTTCGGGCACGTCACCTCACACTAACGGCGCATTCTCAAGTCATAGGCCCGACAGGTGTCTCGTGCGACCCCGCGACGGCTCGTAGCGTCACGCTGAGTCGCTATGGAGGTGCGCTATGTCGATCATGTCGGAAGTCAAGCTCGAGGCCGACCACGGACTGGGTGCGGTGCGGACGATGCCGCAGTTCCGGAGCGCCACCGAGGCGTCGGCGCTGACCGCGGCGGACCGGCAGACCCTGCTCGACCAGGCCGCCCTGCTCATCGACACCGTGTACGTGCACCTGCTGCACAAGCGCGCCATGTACGCGATCGAGCCCACCCAGCGGCTCAAGCTGCTGCGCCACCGGCAGGCCCGGCTGAGCGACGCGCAGTTCCACGCCGAACTGCTGCGGATCTTCATCGAGCTGCGCGATCTGCATACCAACTACGTGCTGCCGCGGCCTTACCAGGGTCCGTTCGCCTTCCTCGGCGTGCTGCTCGAGCAGTTCTGGCGCGACGGCAAGCCGGGATTCCTGGTGTCCAAGACGTTCCCGCACCTCACCGGCGACCCGCAGCTGGTGGACGGCGCCGAGATCACGCACTGGAACGGGGCGCCGATCGCGCTCGCGCTGGCCCGCAACGCCGACCGCGAGGCCGGCAGCAACGCCGACGCCCGGCTCGCCCGCGGCCTGGAGAGCATGACCCTGCGCACCCTCGCCCTGTCCGCGGTGCCGGACGAGGACTGGGTCGACCTGCGTTACCTGGTCGGCGGCACCGCGCACGAGACCCGGCTGCACTGGCGGGTCTTCGACACCAGCGCCGACCTCAACGGCCCGCTGCCCGACAGCGGCCCGTTCGCCGGCCTGGGCGTCCCGTCGGCGCACCTGGTCGGCCTCGACCTGCGTACCGAGCTGGTCCGGCAGGCGAAGAAGCAGCTCTTCGTGCCCGCCGCGGTCGACGAGGAACGCCGGGTCGCCGCGCAGGCCGGCGACGTGCCGGAGCCGACCGCCGGGCAGCTCGCCGCCGGCGAGATTCCGACCACGCGCCCGGACGAGCTGCGGGCCCGCGTCGTCACCACGGCCGCCGGCACCTTCGGGCACCTGCGGATCTTCACGTTCCACATGCGGGACCAGGGCATCGAGGCGTTCCTGAACGAGGTGATCCGGCTGCTGGACGCCCTGCCGAAGAACGGCCTCATCCTGGACGTCCGCGGCAACGGCGGCGGCTACGTGGTGGCCGCCGAGTTCCTGCTCCAGTTCTTCACCCCGCGCCGGATCCAGCCCGAGCCGATGCAGCTGATCAGCACGGACGCGACCCGGCAGCTCTGCGCGAGCGTCGACGACCTGGCCGAGTGGCGCCCCTCGATCGAACAGGCCGTCGAGACCGGCGCGCAGTACTCCAGCGCGATCCCGCTGTACCCGGCCGAGGTGGTGAACAGCGTCGGGCAGGTCTACCACGGCCCGGTCGTGCTGATCACCGACGCGCTCTGCTACAGCGCGACGGACATCTTCTCCGCCGGCTTCCAGGACCACGAGATCGGCAAGGTGCTGGGCATCGACGAGGCCACCGGCGCCGGCGGCGCGAACGTGTGGACCCAGCAGAACCTGGTGGACGGCTGGCGGGCGGGCCCGTTCCGCAAGCTGCCCGCGAGCGCGCAGTTCCGGGTGGCGCTGCGGCGCTGCCTGCGCGTCGGCAAGCGGGCGGGCGAGCCGGTGGAGGACCTCGGGGTGCGCCCGGACGAGCTGTACCGGATGACCAGCCGGGACCTGCTGGAGGGCAACGCGGACCTGCTGGAGCGGGCGGGCACGATCCTGGCCGCCGGCACGCCGCGGCGCCTCGACGCGGAGGCGGGGCCGCGCAACGGTGCGGGCGTGGCGCTTTCGCTGACGACCGAGGCGCTGACCAGCGTCGACGTGTACGTGAACCAGCGGCCGGTGCGGTCGGTCCCGCTCACCGACACCAAGCCGACGCTGCAGGTGCCGCTGCCGGGCGCCGGTGCGGCGGTGATCCGGCTGGAGGGCTTCGACGGCGACACCCTGGTCGCCGCGCGCACGGTGGAGGTGCCGGCCTGATCGTCAGGCGCGGAGCACGGGGGCCTCGCGGGGCAGCACCGTCAGCACCCGCGTGATGTGGTCGCGGAACTCCGCCATGTAGGTGGCGAGGAAGGTCTTGGTCGACTCGTCCGTGACCCGGCCGTCGCCGGGGAAGGTCTCCGCCGTGAACTTGATGTAGGCCTCGGGCGAGGTCATCTGCCGGGCGTTGCAGAAGCTCAGCACGGCGCGCAGGCTCTGCTGCGCGAGCGCGGTGCCGATCGCCCCGATGGAGGCTCCGATGACGGCGGTGGGCACGTGGTCGAAGGAGTTCTGGCCCCACGGCCGGGAGGCCCAGTCGATCGCGTTCTTCAGGGCGCCCGGTATGGAGCGGTTGTACTCCGGGGTGACGAACAGGATCGCCTGCGACCGCTTGATCGCGTCCTTGAGGGCGGTCGCCTCGCCCGGATAGTCCGCGTCGTAGTCCGGGCTGTACAGCGGCAGCTCGCGGATCGGGATCTCGGTGAACTCGAGGTCGTCGGGCGCCAGCTTGATCAGGGCCTTCGACAGCTCACGGTTGATCGACGTCGATGAGAGGCTGCCGACGAAGTAGCCGACCTTGAACGTGGTCATCGTTGCTTCCTAACCTCGGCTGATCAAGCCATACTCCCGCTCCGCGTCCCCTCGCGCAGGCGAACGGCGGCATTGGATCACGCCGGCGGGTGCGCACTCAGCCACGCCGCCGCCCGGCGCGCCGACGCGCGGGACAGCCAGGCGTCCTGCACCACCTCGGCCAGCTCCCCGCGGGTCAGCTCGCCGATGCGGCCGGCCCGCAGCAGGACGGACCGGTGGCCGTTGAAGTGCGGGGTCGTGAAGAACGGCGACGCCGGGTCCTGGACGAGCGCCTGCTTGTCGGAGTCGGACGGCACCCAGAAGACGATGACGTCCGGGTAGCGCTCCCCGGTGACGGGATCGGCCGCGTCCGGCCGCGGGTTGCGGAAGAAGACGAACGACTTCCCGCCCACCTGGTAGACCGGATTGTCGCCGGTTCCATACTCGACGGTGACGTGTGGCATCGCCGAGGCCAGCTCGTGCACGTCCTCGACCCGGGCGGGCCGGCTCGCATCCAGCATCTGCATACCCTGCCGCTCCGCTGCCGGATCCGCCAGTCGGCGCGGTGATCGCGCGCTGTCGGATCGGCTAAGCGGACGTACGCGAGAGGCGCTCCAGGGTGTGCACCTCGTCGGTGATCCGGCCGACCTGGCCCGCGGCCTCCTGGACGCTCGTCGCGATCTGCCGTACGGAGGTGGACTGCTGTTCGAGCGCCGCCGCCAGCGACGTGTTGTGCGACGACAGCTCGCCAACGCTCTCGGCGATCTCCGATACCCGCTTCACGGCCGCCTCCACCTGGTTCTGCACGTCTCCCAGCGTGCGGGCGATGGTCTCAGCGTTGCCGCCCGACTGGTGCGCGAGATCCTTGACCTCGCCCGCGACGACCGCGAAGCCGCGACCCGCCTCGCCGGCCCGCGCCGCCTCGATCGTGGCGTTGAGGGCGAGCAGGTTCGTCTGCTCCGCCACGCCGTGGATGACGTCCGAGGCCGCCATGATCTGCTCGCTGGACTTCGCCAGGGCCCGCATCAGTTCCGAGGCGATCTCCGCCTTGCCGGCGACCGAGGTGGTGATCTCCTCGGTGAGGTGGGCGGTCCTGGTCAGCTCCTCGATGGCGCGCGACATCTCGTCGCTGGCGGTGGCGACCGCCGCGGTCTGCCGTTGCACCTGCTCGGCCGCCTCGGCGAGCACGGCGCCCTGGTCCGCGATCCGCTGCTGGATCCGGTGGCGTTCGGCCAGTTCCGCATCGGCGGCGGCGATCCGTTCACGGTCGGCGAGCTCCCGGTCGGCGGACGCCTGCGCCTGCGTCTCCGCGGCGCGCTGCTCGGATGCCGCGGCCGCGGCGCTGGCCGCGTCCAGCCAGCCGCGCAGCACGTACATGGCGAAGCCGATGCCGGTCACGCTCGCCCAGAACGCCGCGAGCAGCGAGATCGCGTGCAGCGGCGTCTCGACGAGCAGGAGCGGGACGCCGATGGCGACCATGGCGAGCAGCGAGGTCGTCACCAGGTCGCGGCGGTCGAGCGAGAAGCCGACCCACATGAAGAGCATGGAGTAGCCCAGGACCACCATGAGGTCGGTCTCGGTGCCGCCGAGGCTGGTCAGGAAGAGAATCACGGTGGCCGTCACCGGCGTGCAACGCACCACGGCCGTGGGGAGCCGGCTCAGCTTGACCGCGAACATTCCGGCGGCCACCAGCAGCGCCGCGACGCCGGGAACGGCCAGCCACGGTCGGGCTGCCGGGTCGACGCTCGGGAGCGACACCAGCGCGGCGAGTCCCCAGACCAGCCAGAGGGGTGGCTGGAGCTTGCCGGACAGCGTCAGGTCCTGGGACGGACGCGGACGCACGGAGGACATGGCGGCGGTGGTGTGGTCGGTCACGTGCCTTCGATCGGCGGGCCGTGGCCGCCCGTGAGCGGACGTGGCCCGTGTTACCCAACTGCTACCTACTCGAGGGCAGCTCAGAGGAGATCGTCGAGCCATGTGTTGCGGAAGACGCCGGCCGGGTCGTAGCCGGCGACCAGCGCCCGGAAGTCGTCGAAGCGCTCGTAGCGGGAGCGCACCGTCGCCGGGTCCAGCGTGAAGACCTTGCCCCAGTGCGGGCGGGCCTGCAGCGGCGCGAGCTGCTCCTCCAGCGCCGAGACGGCCGGCAGCACCGCGGCCGTGTCGGCGATCCAGGTGAAGTGCAGGCCAAGGCTGTCGCGGTGGTAGTTCATGCTCAGCCACAGGTCGTCCGCCGCCACCGTGCGGATCTCATTGACCTGGAGGACCGGCGCGATCGTCTCCCGCACCCGGGCGACGGCGTCGATCGCCTCACCCGCCCGGTCGAGCGGGACCATCCACTCCGACTGCAGCTCCGCGCCGGTGCTCGGGCTGAACTCCATCCGGAAGTGCGGCAGCCGGGCGTGCCACGGGCCGGGCACGCCGAACTGCTCGGTACTGTTCTCCGCCGGCACCCCCGGCACGGGGTGGCGGGGGCCGTCCGCGGGCCGCGCGCCGAACCACGGGCCCGCCGGCATCGGCTCGGTGCGCTTGAGCCAGGCGTGGTTGACGTCCGGGCTCGCCCAGTTGGTGAACAGGCTGACGCTGTAGCCGGCGCCGAGGATCTCCGGCAGGTCCGCCTCCAGGCGGGCGCGGGGCAGGTCGTCGTAGACGTACTGGCGGATCTCGAACGCCGGGACCACGTCCAGGGTCAGCGCGGTGACCACGCCGAGCGCGCCCAGGCCCACTACGGCGCCGTCGAAGCCCTCGTCGCCGCGGCGCAGCGACACCAGTTCGCCGTCGCCGCGGATCAGTTCCAGGGCGGCCACGGCGGTGGCCAGGTTGCCGTTGCGCACGCCCGAGCCGTGCGTCGCGGTGGTGACCGCCCCGGCGACCGAGATGTGCGGCAGCGAGGCCAGGTTGTGCAGCGCCAGGCCCCCGGCGTGCAGGCGCCCGGCGAGCTCGCCGTAGCGGATGCCGCCGTCGACCCGGACGGTCCGGCGGTCCGCGGCGATCTCCACCACGCGCGGCAGGCCGTCGAGGCTGACCAGGTCGCCGGTCGTGTCGGCCATCCGGTTGAAGGAGTGGCCGCTGCCCAGGACCCGGACCGGCCCGCCCGCGGCGACCAGCTCCTGCAGCCGGGGCACGGTCACGCTCCGGTGCACCCGGCTCGCGCCGAACGTGATGTTTCCTGCCCAGTTGCGCACCGAGTCTGCCACCGGCCAAGCGTATGTGAATTTCGCCCGGCCGCCGGGTGGGAGTGTCGCGTCAGGACCCGACGGTCGCCGGGGCCTTCTCCGCCGCCGGGCGCTGCCAGCGGGTGGCGGGCTGCTTCCTGCGGGTGCTGACCGGCCGGGGAGCCTCCGCGGCGATCTTGGCGGCGCCGCGGTTGGGCAGCGAGAGCCGGAAGACCTTCGCCCAGGCCGAGCCGACCTGCTTGGGCATCGGGCCGCTGACGTAGCTCAGGCCGTAGCGCTCGAACAGCTCGCGGATCTTAGGCGCGATCTCCTGGTAGCGGTTGCTCGGCAGGTCCGGGAAGAGGTGGTGCTCGATCTGGTACGACAGGTTGCCGGTCATGATGTGCATGAGGCGGTTGCCGTCGATGTTGGCCGAGCCGAGCATCTGCCGCAGGTACCACTCGCCGCGGGTCTCGCCGTCGATCGAGGTGCGCTCGAAGGTCTCGACGCCCTTGGGGAAGTGCCCGCACATGATCACCGAGTGGGTCCAGAGGTTGCGGACCAGGTTGGCGACGGCGTTGGCGGCGAGGGTGTGCAGGAAGGAGCCGGTCGCGGCCGACAGCGCCGGGTGCACGACGTAGTCCTTCAGCACCTGCTTGCCGATCTTGCGGCGTACCTGCGCCAGCCGGGCCTTGAACTCCGGCGCCCGGCGCCGCTTCTTGCTCTTGAGGTTGCGGCCCAGCTCCAGGTCGTACGCGGCGATGCCGTACTCGAAGAAGCAGGCGTTGACGAAGTTCCACAGTGGCTGTCCGAGGTAGATCGGGTGCCAGGGCTGCTGCTCGTCGACGCGCATGATGCCGTACCCGAGGTCGTTGTCCTTGCCGACCACGTTGGTGTAGGTGTGGTGCAGCTCGTTGTGCGAGTGCTTCCACTGCTCGGCCGGCGATGCGTTGTCCCACTCCCAGGTGGTCGAGTGGATCTTCGGGTCGCGCATCCAGTCCCACTGGCCGTGCATGACGTTGTGCCCGATCTCCATGTTCTCGAGGATCTTGGCGACCGACAGGCCCGCCGTGCCGATCAGCCAGGCCGGCGGGAACAGCGAGAAGAGCAGGACCGCGCGGCTGCCGAGCTCGAGGCGCCGCTGCACGCTGATCATGCGCCGGATGTACGCGGCATCGCGCTCGCCGCGGTCGGCCACGATCTCGTCGCGGATGGCGTCGAGCTCACGACCGATGGCCTCGATGTCTTCGGGGGACAGGTGCGCGATCGGGTTGACGCTCTTACGCTGCAACGTGGTCACGGGGAATCCTCGGTTCTCTTCGGGTGCGGTAGCGGGGGAGAAGGCTCAGACGTCCAGGTGGCAGGGGCCGGCGGCGGCGGACACGCAGGTCTGCACCAGGACGTTGTCGCCCTCGACGGCGGTGGTGATCGAGCCGTCGCGCAGG